>NC_019973.1:1200000-1500000 GCF_000230995.2 Mesorhizobium australicum WSM2073
GCTGACGCTCGACGGCATTTCAACCTCGAAGCATTCCGGCACGGCGTTGCGCGACGTGTCGCTTGCGGTTCGTGCCGGCGAAATCCTAGGCATCGCCGGCGTCTCCGGCAATGGCCAGCGGGCGCTGGCGGAGGTGATCTCCGGCGTGCTGGCGCCCGAGACGGGCCGAATGACGATAGCCGGCAAACAGGTGGCAAAATTCTCGCCGCGCGAGGTGCAGGCGCTCGGCCTTGGCCGCATCCCGGAAGATCGCATGACGACGGGGCTGGTCACCAATTTGCCGCTCGCCGATTCAATGGTGCTGCCGCGCATCGGCACTTCAGCCTTCTCCGCCAAGGGCTTGCTCAAGCCGGATGCGATCCGCGCTTTCGCCGAAGAACAGATCAAGGCCTATGACATCAGATGTCCCGGGCCGATGACGCGCGCCGGCGCGCTGTCCGGTGGCAATCTGCAGAAGGCGCTTCTGGCGCGCGAGCTTGCTTTCGATCCGAAGGTGCTGATCGTCTCACAACCGACACGTGGCCTCGACATCGGTGCGGCGCGCTTCATCCATGAAAAATTCCTCGACATGCGCGCCAAGGGCTGCGGCATCATCGTCATCGGCGAGGATCTGGAGGAACTGCTGGTGCTGTGCGACCGCATCGCGGTGATGTATGAGGGCCGCATCGTCGGCACGCTGGACAGTGCCGATGCGACCGTCGCCCGGCTCGGCCTGCTGATGACCGGCGCGGAGGGCCACTGATGTTCCGCCTCGAAGTCCGCACGTCCACGCCCGCCTGGTTCAACCTCGCGCTGCCCTTGCTGGCGATTCTCGCCACGCTCATCCTGTGCAGCGGCCTGATCGCGCTGGCCGGGGCCGGGGTGTTCGAATCCTACGGCGTGATGTTCACGGCCTCGCTTGGTGACAGCTACGCCGTCACCGAAACGCTGGTCCGCGCCGCCCCGATGATCTTTACCGGGCTGGCGGTGGCGGTCGCCTTCCGCGCAAAGTTCTGGAACATCGGCGCGGAAGGGCAATTGCTGGCCGGCGCGGTGGCGAGCTGTTTCATCGGTGCGATCCCGATGCCAGGACCGCTTGCCATGCTTTTCATGGCGCTGGCGGGGGCGGCCGCAGGCGCGGCGGTCGCGCTGGTGCCTGCGACGCTGCGCGTAAAGTTCAAGGTCGACGATGTCGTGAGCTCCTTGCTGCTCAACTCGGTCATCTATTATGCCCTGATGGCACTGATCGAGGGACCGTGGAAGGACAGCTTCAGCGGCTATCCGATCTCGCCGCCGATCGAGGATTCGGCGAACTTTCCGGTGCTGATCGAAGGCACGCGGCTGCATCTCGGTGTCGTCGCGGCGCTGATCGCGGCCCCGTTGATCTGGTTCCTGATCGTGCGCACGACGCTGGGCTTCCGGATCAGGGTCACCGGCGAAAACCCGGAAGCGGCACGCTATGGCGGCATCCATGTCGAGCGCGTGCTGCTGTCGACGGCGCTGCTGTCGGGCGCGTTGGCGGGGCTGGCCGGCGTCGGCGAGGTCGGCGGCGTGCATTTCCAGGTGATGAGCGATATTTCGCCGGGCTACGGCTATTCCGGCATAGTCGTCGCCATGCTAGCGCGGCTCAACCCGCTCGGCGTCGTGCCGGCGGCGATCTTCCTTGCAGCCGTGATGACCGGCGCCGAGGCTATGTCGCGGGCGACCGGCGTGCCGGCCTTCCTCAGCGACGTCATCCAGGGCACGGCGCTGCTTGCCATGCTGGTGGCGCTGCTGTTCACGGCCTATCGCATCCGCCGCGTCGGAGCCGTCGGATGAGCGCGGTGTTCGAGCAGATTTTTCAGGTCGGCTTTCTCGCCGCCATCATCCGCATCGCCACGCCGCTGGCCTTTGCCACGCTCGGCGAAATGTTCTCCGAACGGGCCGGCGTGCTCAATCTCGGCATCGAAGGCATCATGCTGCTCTGCGCCATGACCGGCTTCACCGCCACCAGCCTCAGTGGAAGCCTGTGGCTGGGTGTCCTGGTGGCGGTGCTGACCGGCATGCTGATGGGCGCGCTGCATGCGCTGTTCACGGTAGTGCTCGGCCTCAGCCAGCATGTCTGCGGTATCGGCGTCACCCTGTTCTCGTCGGGGCTGGCCTATTTCCTCTACCGGCTGATCTTCGGCCAGCAATCGGTGCCGCCGAGCATCAAGGGTTTTCAGACGCTGCCGATCCCGGTTCTCTCGGACATTCCCGTGCTGGGTCCTGCGGTGTTCAACCAGTTCGCGCTGGTCTACATGGCCATCCTGGCCATTCCTCTGGCGGGCTTCATCCTTTACCGCACCCCGTGGGGGCTGTCGGTGCGCATGGTCGGCGAGAACCCGCGCGCGGCCGACTCCGCCGGCGTCAGCGTCATCGCCACGCGCTTCCAGGCCGTCATTCTCGGCGGCGCCCTGATGGGGCTCGCTGGTGCTTTCCTGTCGATGGCGCAGTTCAACGCCTTCACCTTCGGCGTCGTTTCCGGCCGCGGCTGGGTGGCGATCGCGCTGGTCGTCTTCGGCCGTTGGGATCCCTGGCGCTCGGCAGGGGCCGCGCTGCTGTTCGCCTTCGTCGATGCCTTGCAATTGCGCATGCAGGCGAGTGGGCTTGGCCACATCCCCTACGAGGCGTTCCTGATGCTGCCGTTCATCTTCACCATCGTCGCCATGGCCGTCATGTCGCGCAACGCGGTGGCGCCCTCGGCGCTGCTCAAGCCGTTTCGGCGGGAGGAGCGATAGACGAGTAGGATTTGGTGCCCTTCCTATCCCTCCGGGACAGGAGAGGAAGGCGTCAAGCTGTCCCGGAATGAAGAAGCTTGACCTTGGGACGCCTCACATCGATGCCGCCACGCTCTTCCGATCGGTGGCCGGGGCCTATGCCAACAGCAACTTCACACCAATTTTTGGCCATTTATGAGAAAATAATTCTGCCACTTGCACAAGAATAGCAATCGACAAAGTCTACAAGTTTTGTAGATTAAGCGGCGAGACGGAGGTCGACATGTCCTATTTCCAGAACGCCCAGACCGACAGCAACGGCCAGCGAGTGGCCAATGCCCAGGGCTTTCGCCCGGCCTATGCCGGCGCTTTCGCCTATCTCGTCTTTGCCCTTGCGTTCGTGTTCACCGGGGCAGTCGTGCTGGGCCTTATTCCCTAAGGCGCGGGATCGAAGGGGCTGCTGCCCCACAGCTTTCAGGCAATCGGAGTTGAACCGAATCCCGGGGCGTTTTCGCGCGCCTGAGGATTCGCATTTCACAGCATCAGTGATTCCAGTGATGGAGGAGATGACAATGCCGATCGAATTCACGCATGTACCCGGCAAGACCGCCGACGCGGCGGTTCCCTTTTTCTATGACTTCGCCGAGACCTCGACCAAGCTCGGGCTGATCGAGGACGGCGGTTTCCAGAAGATCGTCGTCGACGATTCGGCCGGGCTGCTGACCAACATGGATCTGGCCTCGCAGGTGCTCAACCGCACCGCTTCGCTGCAAGTGGTGCTCACCCACTGGGCCGGCGTGATCGAACCCACGGTCGCTGCCCGCCAGCTGGCGTCCATCGACAGGGAGAGCGGCGGACGGCTGACGCTCAGGATGATCAGCGAGCCCTTGAACGACGACGATGCCGAGACACGGCCGGTCGGACATGGCGTCGTCTGGCAGCGCATCGACGAATATCTGGTGCTGTTGAAGCGGCTATGGTCGAACGACCGGCCCTTCGATCACGAAGGCGCGTTCTACAGCATCAAAAGCGGTTATGTGCCGCGCAAGGGCCCGCATGGCGCCGACCTCGTGGTCCGCATGGGCGGGCAATCCGGAACGGCGCTGAAGGTGGCCGGCCGGCATGCCGATGTCTTCGAACTGGCGCCGGGGCCGATCGACGATATCAGGCAATTGATGGAGCGGGCACGTGGCGCCGCGGCCGAACATGGCCGTGCGGGCAAACTGCGCTTCGCGCTTCCGGTCAGGATCCACCAGGGTGTTTCCGCCGCCGGCCACAAGGCGGTCGACCTATCCGGCCCGCCGGCCCAGGTCGCGCTGTCGCTGCTCGCCTATGCCGGGCTCGGGATCGATGAGTTCATGATCGTCGGCGTCGACACGCCGCGCGAGATCGCGACGGCCGGCCGGGAAACATTGGCGCTGCTGCGCAACTCCCTGGCGCGCCGGGAGGCCAGCGAGTTCCAGCCTGGAGCTTATGCGCCTCGCCCAGGATTGGAGACGCGAGCAGCGGGGTGAAGCCCATCAATCGTCTGCTGCTTGAGGCTGTCGCCAAGCCGCGACAGGCCTTCAATGACGGCGTCCGAATCGGCCAGCACGCCGAAGACGCCGTCCTCGACCGTCACCATGTGCAACGCCGCTTCATGCGCTTGTCTGTCGCCGCTGGCGCAGGCGTCCGAAATCGTCAGGCACTGGAAATTGCGGTCACAGGCCTCGCGCAGCGTGGTGTGGACGCAGACATCCGTCGTGCATCCGGAAAACATCAGATGCGTGATGCCTTGCGCCCGCAGCACAAGCTCGAAATCCGTATAGGTGAAGGCGCTGTTGCAGGTCTTGTCGATGATGATGTCGTGCGGCGCGACGTCGATCTCCGGGACGATCTGGAACCCAGCGCCTGAGCGCAGCAGGACGTCGGTGCCGTCGAGGCCGGAACGCTTGCGGCGCCATTTCTCGTAGGGCGTCATGTCGGCCATATCGGCGCGGTAACCCTGTCTTGTGTGGATGACCGTGACGCCGGCTTTGCGCGCGGCCGCGATCAGGCGGTTCACGGCGGGCAGGATCGCCCGCAGCGGCGAGGGGTCATACCCCTTCCTGGCGAAATAGCCCGATGTCGACAGGAAATCCTGTTGCAGGTCGATGACGACGAGCGCGGTGTTTTCGGCAACCAGCCTGCCGTCATAGGGGTAGTCGAAGGGTGTCGCCTTGATCATCCGGAGCTCCTTGCCGCCGGCTCACCCTAGCGTGTCCGCATCGATGCGGCGACACCGGATGCCGACATCGTGCGGCCCGGGATGGAGATCGCCGGCGCGGATCGGCCGGCTGCGCGAATGACGGCCCGTACGCGGCAACAATGCGCCGGCCGTTTCAGTTTTGGCGGCGCATTGCCAAATTGCCGAGTGTTGCGGTTATCTTAAATCTTGACTAATAATCTCATGTTTCATAATCAACCGGGGACCTGCCTCCGCAGCCAGGATGGGAATGCGGCGGCCGGGCTGGAGAAATGCCGTGACCATGGCCGAAGCCGATAGCCAGACCGCATTCGATATCGATGCCGTGCGTTTCGCCGTTGGCGAACGGACGCTGCTCGGTCCGGTTTCGCTCGAACTGCGGCGCGCGCGCGTCTACGGGCTGATCGGCCATAATGGTTCGGGCAAATCGACGCTGATCAAGCTTTTGGGGCGCCAGCAGCCGGCAAGCTCCGGCGCCATCACTTTCGCCGCGCGGCCGCTATCCCAATGGCGCGCGCGCGAGCTGGCGCGGGCTCTTGCCTATCTGCCGCAGACGACGCCGGCGGCGACGGGCTTGACCGTGCGCGAGCTGGCAACGCTCGGACGCTATCCGTGGCATGGCGCGCTTGGCCGTTTCGGCGCCGAGGACAGGCGCCATGTCGAGCAGGCGCTTGTGCTGACCGACATGGAAGGGTTCACTGAGCGGCTGGTGGATGAATTATCCGGCGGCGAGCGCCAGCGCGCCTGGCTGGCCATGCTGGTGGCGCAGAATGCCGGCGTCATGTTGCTCGACGAGCCGATCTCGGCGCTCGACATCGCGCATCAGGTCGAGGTGCTGGGCCTGGTCAGGGAGCTCAGCCGCAAGCGCGACCTGTGCGTCGTCGTGGTGCTGCACGACCCCAACATGGCGGCGCGCTACTGCGATGAGCTGATCGCGCTGAAGGACGGCAGGCTGCTGACGCGCGGCACACCGAGCGAGATCATGCGGAGCGATGTGCTCAAGGACATTTTCGGCGTCGAGATGGGTGTGTTCGCGCATCCCGTCACCGGCCAACCCGTCGGCTATGTGCAGTGAAGTCGTCGCCGGCGGTTGCAGGAACCGGCAAGCGGCTGGCCGCCGTGAGAACAAGGAAGAAGCTCATGTCGAGACATGGTTTGTTGGCGGCGTTGGTCGCATCGCTGGTTCTGGGGGCAACCGGCGCCACGGCCCAGGAGCAACCGGCCGGCTCTTCTCCAGCGGTTGAGGCCCCTGCCGCGCCGGCACAAGCTGCACCGGCTGCCATGGCGCCGGCGCAACCAGCCGGCCAGCCGAGCGCGACAGCGCCGGCCGAGGCCGCGCCTGCGGGGGCGATGGACCTGAACCTGCCGCATGACCTGTCGCCATGGGGCATGTTCAAGGCCGCCGACATCATCGTGAAGGCGGTGATGACTGGACTGGCCTTCGCGTCGCTCGTCACCTGGACGATATGGCTGGCCAAGTCGCTGGAGATTTTCGGCGGCAAGCTGCGCCTCCGCCGTACCGTCCGCGCGATCGGCGATGCCGCCACGCTGAAGCAGGCGAGCCGCGCGCTCGACCGCAGTGGCGATCCCGGCGCGCTCCTGGTGCGGGCAGCGGAAGAAGAGGCCGCGCTTTCGGCCAATGCGCTCGACCACGTCGGCGGCGACGGACTGAAGGAACGGGTCAGCTCGCGCCTGTCGCGCATCGAGGCGGCTGCGTCGCGGCGCATGTCGCGCGGCACCGGCCTGCTGGCGACGATTGGTTCCACCGCGCCTTTCGTCGGCCTGTTCGGCACCGTCTGGGGCATCATGAACGCCTTCATCGGCATCTCGCAGGCTCAGACCACCAATCTCGCCGTGGTCGCGCCGGGCATCGCCGAAGCGCTGCTGGCCACCGCGATGGGTCTGGTCGCGGCAATCCCAGCGGTGGTGATCTACAACGTTTTCGCCCGCTCGATAGCCGGCTACCGGCAGATCCTCGCCGACGCCTCGGCCGGCGTCGAACGGCTGGTCAGCCGCGACCTTGATTTCCGCACGATAGCGCCGGCGACAGCCTTGGCGGCGGAGTAGCGGGAGCGACGCCATGGGGAGCAGAATTCGACAGACCCTGGACGACGACCTCGAGGAAAGCCACGAGATCAACGTCACGCCCTTCATCGATGTCATCCTTGTGCTCCTGATCATCTTTATGGTCGCCGCACCGCTGGCGACGGTGGATGTCAATGTCGACCTGCCCGGCTCGACCGCGACGCCGGCGCCGCGACCGAAGACGCCGCTGTTCCTGACGCTGAAGAACGATCTCAGCCTGGCGATCGGCAACGATACGGTGCCGCGCCCGGCTTTTGCCGCCACGCTCGACAGCCGCACCAAGGGCGACAAGCAGACGCGGATATTCCTGCGAGCCGACAAGGCGGTCGCCTATGGCGAGCTGATGGAGGCGATGAACCTGCTGCGGGCCGCCGGCTACCTGAAGATCGCGCTGGTCGGCCTGGAGGCCGCGCCGGCTGGTGATATCGCCGCACCGGCGCCAGGCAAAGCGGCCGCTCCATGACGCCATCCGCCGCCTCGCCCACGGTGGTGCTGTCGCGCTTCGACTGGCGCGACCTTGGCCTATGGGCATGCGCGGTGGTGCTGATGCTTGGGGCTCATGGCGCGGTCGCTTATGCCGTGCAGAATTTCAGTCCAGTCGACCTGTCGGATGGCGGACCGCCGCCGGCCCTGGTGGTCGAGATGGCACCGATGATGGTGACGCCGGCGGTGCCCGAACAGGCCGCGATGCCCGACGCGGCCATTCCCGACCGGACCGAGCCGGTCGAAGAGATCGTGAAGGCAGCCGAAGCCGAGCCTGACAAGGCGGTCGAGCAAGCGGAGCCTGTTGCCGAGGCCGAGATGGTGCCGCCGGACGAACCCACGCAGATGACGGAGGCCGAACCGGTCGAACAGCCGCCGCTGGAAGAGGTCGTCCCCGATATTGTCGAGACCGTCGCGCCGGAGGCTGTCGTTCCGCTGCCGCGGGCAAAGCCGACGGAACGGCGCAAGGAAAAGAAACCGGCCGAAGCCAAGGTTAAAAAGCCGGTCGACAAGCCCAAGCCAAGGCCGAAGAAGGAAAAGGCCGAGCCACCGAAGACGGCAAGTGCCGCGAGCGCCGAGGCCAAGCCTGCCGCCAAGGCGGCAGCGCCGAGAGCCGCGGCCGGGTTCTCGGGTGTCAGCCCGGCCAAATGGGAGTCGCGGCTGACGGCGTGGATCAATCGCCACAAGCGCTATCCGAGCGCCGCGAAATCCCGGCGCGCGCAGGGCAATGTGAACGTGACTTTCACAATGGACCCATCCGGCCGGGTCCTGTCGGCCCGGGTCGCCCGTTCGTCCGGCGATGCCGAACTCGACCGAGCAGCACTTGCGGTGCTGCAGGGCGCGACCGTGCCGGCGCCACCGGCGGAACTCGGCCCGCGCGTCAGCCGTACAGCGCCATTCGTGTTCAGTTTGCGGGACTAGTGCCCCTCAAATCCGTGCCAGCCGTCCCGCAAGCCCGACAATTGCATCGCGCTACGCTGTTCTTGGCTGAGCGTGGTTGTCTTTCGGGTGTGCCTTGGGGTGCATCGGATTGCCGCTGAGCTGCGCGTGTCGTGCCGGCCGTGCGCCGCGCAAGACGTCGAAGGCTTCGGCATAGGCCATACCGAGCAGATAGGAGATCATGGGGAAGCGGCTCGCTTCGGCCATCTGCACCAGCTCATTGGTCATCGTCGCGATATATTGGAGACTGTCGAGCTCTGACTGACGTAAGGCCTGATTTGACATGTTCTGCTCCTGTCATCGAATGGAACTTTAGGGAATGCGTACTGGCTGCACTAGATGTACTACGCCGGCTAATTGATCGATCGACCGGCCGAATGCGGGTCAAGTTCCGGGATTGAGAGGGTCAACGCATAGACGGGCGCGTCGGTGAGGCGGTCGATGCCCGGAAGGCGCTTGATCGCCGAATGGCTCAGCGCCGCCGTGGGACAGGCCGACAAGCCGTGCCTGGTTGCCGCCAACATCATGTTCTGGCCAATGTTCACTTTCTTGGTCATTTTCGTCCCTTTCCCCGACCCCCAGGGGACCTGTTGAAAGATCCCGGAAAGGGATCCGCGGGAAGAAAGGTAAGGTCGGAAGAGTTACTGATTTGTTAAAACTGTAGTAAATCAGCTATGAGCTAAAATATCTTTCTTGGCTAGAAAGTCTAAAAAATCGATTTTACTCAGATATGGAGTAGGCAATCGCTGGCATACGCTTTTTTCGGGATATTCTTGTTCTTATTCAGCGTAAGCAAGCGGCTAACCCAGCCCGTCCCGTGCGAGGCTGACGACGAGCTGGTCGAGGCTGGGATCATCGAGCCTGACGACATGCGCCATGCGGATTGCATGCCTGGGCCGGATATTGGACCTGTCCTGCCGCATGATGACCGACACGAATGCCGGCCCGGCTTCGGTCAGAAGCATGGCCTTGCCTGTCAGCACCGGTTCGGAGATAGGTGCCCATTGCACCGAGATCAGCGACGGCTCGCCTGTCTGGCGGCGGTTGACGCCGCTGAAATAGATCCAGTTAAGGCGCGAGATCGCCACGCCGTAATGATTGCCGCGCGCCCGCGCCCATGTCGAGCCACGGTGCTCCGACCATCCGGTGACCCTGCGGAACGTGACCAGCTCGGCTTCGCGACGCACGAAGGTGATCGCCCGCACCAGCAGGTCGGATCTGCCGGGGATCGAAAAATAGGTGAAATAGGTGCCGCCCGCAATCGACGGAGCGGGCGGCCGGATCATCTGGGTGAACAGGCTTTCGGAGATCGGCGGCAGACCGGGAGCCGTAGGCGAGGGGGTGCCGGGATCCCGGTACAGCTCGGCTTCGTCGACGCGGAAATAATCGCAGATCAGCTTGGCGGTGGCCTTGTTGGGCACGGTCTGCCCTTGCAGGTAACGCTCGAATTGTGTGCGATTGATGCCAAGCTCGCGGCATACCGCGCTGACAGAAGCATGGTCCTTGCAGAGCCGCCTGAGATTTGCAGCAAGATTCTGGCGAATGGACACTAGTTTGCTTTCGCAGGCGGATACTTCATTTCGACTCGGAATCCGTATAGCGCTTTCGGTCGCCCCCGCCGAAACGCCCTGTCACAACACACAGAAAAAACTGATTTGAGAACGCCAGTCTAATGGGACGGCTTCCAAAAAAAATAGCGCCGGGGGGACACCAGCCACCGCCATAAGTCCAATTGACAACCATTTCGCCTTGGAAACGGCGAAATGCCATTTGGCCATTTTTGGGGGGATCGGGGCTATGCCTTGCATCGCGCCGTGGCGGATGGCGGCTGCACCTTGCCGGAACGATCAAAAGCAGACGATTATTCCGCTGGTGGAGCTGAGGAGGATCGAACTCCTGACCTCGTCATTGCGAACGACGCGCTCTCCCAGCTGAGCTACAGCCCCGTCCAGCGGATGGCGCATTTATCGGGCGCCGCGGTTTCCTGTCAAGGCGGCGCTTCACCGAAAAACCGGCTGCCAGTCGCGTGGCGGAACCCTGCCCTTGCCGGTTTGGCGCGTAATGGCTACATGTCGGCAACAATTGGAGTCCGGCATGCTCGCCCTCATACAAACCATCGTCATGGCGCTCGACCTCTATTGGTGGGTGATCATCGCCTCGGCGATCTTTTCCTGGCTCTATGCCTTCAACGTCGTCAACTCGCGCAACCAGTTCGTCGGGAGCATCGGGAACATGCTCTACCGCCTGACCGAGCCGGCGCTGCGGCCGATCCGCCGCTTCATGCCCGACCTTGGCGGTATCGACATCTCACCGATCATTCTGTTGCTGATCCTGTTCTTCCTCAGGCAGTTCATTCTCACCACGGTCGCGCCGCTGCTGCTGGCCTGACGATCGCATGAGCGCGCCGTTCCGCATGCGCGAGAACGGCGTCGATCTGTTCGTGCGGCTGACGCCGAAGTCTTCCGTGGACCGGCTCGACGTTGTAGAAACATTGGCGGACGGACGAAGTCACGTGAAGGCGCGGGTCCGCGCCGTGCCGGAAAATGGCGCCGCCAATCAAGCGCTGGAGAGGCTGGTCGCCAAGGCGCTAGGTGTTCCGGCATCGGCCGTTTCGGTCGTCGCCGGCGGTACGGCCCGCCTCAAGACGTTGCGAATATTGGGTGATCCGGAGGCGCTGGTAACAGGTGTCGAAGCGCTTTTCCAAAATTGAGACGCAGGCAGGACAGCGCCCACCTCTGTCCTGCCGGACCCGGTCCTGCGCCGTCGCTCCGGGCATTGGTCGTTCGGAAGCCAATCAGTTGGCTTTCCATCCGCTGCGCGGACACTCCTTCTCCCCGCTTGGGGAGAAATTGGCGGTTTCGGCGCCGGCTCGTCAATCGCCCAGCGGCAAACGGGGGTCGTCGACCTTCAGCGTGTTCACGCTCTGCTTGATGCGGCGCAGGTTCTCCAGCACCTTCGGTCCGCGTGTCTCGGCGACCGAGGTCACGATCATGTCGACGATCGCCAGCAACGCGTAACGTGACGATGTCGGCTTGTAGATGTTGCCGTCCTCGAACGGCTGCAGGTGGATGACAGTGTCGGCGACCTTGGCCAGTGCGGAGTCGGGCGCGGTGACCGCCACCGTGGCGGCGCCATATTGTTGGGCGACCTGCACCGCCTCGATGACCGAGCGCGCATAGCCGGAGACCGAGAAGGCGACCACCGTGGTGTCTGGCGTGGCAACGGCGGCATACATGCGCTGCAACTGTCCGTCGATCTGTGCCAGAACCGGCAGGCCGAGCCTGAACAGCCGGTTCTGCATTTCGGTCGCCATCATCGAGGAAATGCCACCCGAACCTATGCACAGCACATTGCCTGATGCCGCAAGGCGCGCGGCGACGTCGACCAGCGTCGTCATGTCGAGGTTCTCGCTGGCGCGCTGGATGGCTGTAACCGCCGCTTCGGTGATGGCCGAGGCAATGCGCTGTTCGCGGGCGTCGCGGCTCAGTGGCTCCGGCGACAGATACTGGCCGCCGATGGCGATGGCCTGGGCCAGGTAGAACTTGAAGTCGCGCAACCCCTCGCAGCCGAGATTGCGGCAGAAGCGGGTGACCGTCGGTTCGCTGACGCCGACCCGCGCGGCGATCTCGGAGATCGCGGCCTTGGAGGCGAAGTCGAGGTCGGACAGGACGAGGCTCGCCAGCCGGCGATCCGACTTGGTGCCGTCCTGCGACATCAGCTGCAGCCGCGTGATGATATCGGCCGGCGTCTTCATATCCGCGTTTCCGTCGTCATCGCAGCGGCAGGCCCGTCGCCGTGTCGAACAGGTGGATGTTGCCGGGGTCGACCGAGACCGGCAGCAGGTCGCCCGGCCGCACCGGCACCCGGTCGCGGAACACGGCGCGCACCGTATCAGTGCCAATGGCGCCGTAGACATGGGTTTCGGAACCGGTCGGCTCGACCACGTCAACCTTGAGCGTCATGGCATCGGTGGCTTCACCGACAATGAAATGCTCCGGCCGGATGCCCGCCTCGACGGCACTGCCTGCCGGCACCGGGTCGCCGGCAAGCGCAAGCCGGCCGCCGCCGACCGACTCGAACCAGGTCGTCCCGGGCGTCGTCTTCAGTGCCCCGGACACAAAACTCATCGACGGCGAGCCGAGGAAGCCAGCGACGAACTTGTTGGCCGGCCTGTCATAGAGCTCCAGCGGCGGCCCGACCTGCTGAATCCTGCCGCGGTCCATCACGACGATGCGGTCGGCCATGGTCATGGCCTCGATCTGGTCGTGGGTGACGTAAACTATGGTGGATTTCAGCCGCTGGTGCAGTGCCTTGATCTCGGTGCGCATTTGCACGCGCAACTGCGCGTCGAGATTGCTGAGCGGCTCGTCGAACAGGAACACCGAGGGTTCGCGAACGATGGCGCGGCCCATGGCGACACGCTGGCGCTGGCCGCCCGAGAGCTGGCGGGGATACCGGCCGAGATAGGAGAACAGGTTGAGGACGCCGGACGCCTTCTTGACCTTCTGGTCGATGGTGGCGCGGCTCTCGCCCCGGATTTTCGGACCGAAGCCGATATTGTCGGAAGCCTTCAGGTGCGGGAACAGCGCGTAGGATTGGAACACCATGGCGATGTTGCGCTGCTGTGGCGGCAGGTCGTTGGCGCGCGTGCCACCGATCAGGAGGTCGCCGGAACTGATGGTCTCCAGGCCCGCCAGCATGCGCAGCAAGGTCGACTTGCCGCAGCCGGACGGGCCGACGAGCACGACGAACTCGCCGCTCTTGATGTCGAGGCTGATCTCCTCGAGGATCTTGTGCTGGCCGAAGGATTTCGAGAGGTTGCGAAACTCGACGTCGGTCATGGTCACGCTCCCAGTATGTCGTCGATGAACGGCAGGCAGCCGGCGGTCAATCCCGCATCCACGGGCATCACCACGCCTGTTATGCCCGAGGCGCGGTCGGAGGCAAGGAAAGTCACCGCTTCGGCGACTTCGGAGGCGTTGACGATGCGGCCGAGCGGATAGAGCCGCTGCAGCTTGCCGATTATGTCAGGGTTCTTGGCAAGGCGATGGTCCCAGGCGGCGGTGCGAATCGATCCGGGGCAGACGACATTGGCGCGCACGCCGCTACGGCCGAGCTCGACGGCGATCGACTTGGCATAGGCGTTGATGCCGGCCTTGGCGGCGGCGTAGGCCGGATTGCCGAAATGCGCGATGGCGTTGACGGAAGAAATGAAGACGACGCTGCCCGAACCGCGTGCAGCCATCGCCCTAACCAGCGGGTCGGCGAAAGTCATCACACCGGTCAGGTTGAGGTCGAGCTCATGTTCGATCGTGTCCGCCGTCAGCGCATCGAGCGTTTCGGCGCGCGTCCAGCCGGCATTGTTGACCAGGATATCTGGCACGCCGTCCCGGTCGAGAACGGCGGCGATCCCCGCCTCGATGGAAGCCCGGTCGAGAAGGTCGAAGACATGCCGCGAGGCAAGGTGCGGGCTCGCCAGCGCCTCCTCTGATTGGTCGCAGCCGACCACCCGCGCGCCCCTGCCGGCCAGCAGTGCGACGATCGCCGAGCCAAGGCCGCCACCGGCGCCGGTGACGACGGCGGTCCTGCCTTCGAATTCGGCTCTCGAAACCACGCGCTTACTCCTCCCGCAGGTCAGGCAGATGCCGGAGAGGCTAAAGAACAGGATGTAATTAAGCAACATATTAATCCGCTTGCGCGCGGCGAATTCATCGATAATGTAGGAAAGTCACATAAATCTTGTGCCGGCACCGGCACAAGGAGCGCGAATGCGCGAAACAAATGGGAGAGATCGGATGAACCTTGCGAAATGGACTGCCGGCCTGATGGCCGGAATGGGCATTCTGGCCTTCGCGGCGCAGGCAGAGGCCGGCGAAGTGCGGGTTACCGTCGCCGAATACAGCGCCAAGACCGGTCCGTATTTCGAGCAGGTCAAGAAGGAGTTCGAGGCGAAGAACCCTGGCATCACGGTCAAGTTCGAGGTGGTGCCGTGGGATGTGCTCTTGCAGAAGCTGACCACCGACATCACCGCCGGCACCAACGCCGATCTCTCCATCATAGGCACGCGCTGGCTGATCGACTTCGTCCAGCAGGACGTCGCCGAGCCGCTCGACAGCTACATCACGCCCGACTTCAAGGGTCGCTTCATCGACACCTTCCTGTCGCCCTCGATCATGGGCGGCAAGACCTACGGCCTGCCGATCGCCGCCTCGGCGCGCGCCATGTATTACAACAAGGAGCTGTTCGAGAAGGCCGGCATCGCCAAGCCACCGGCAACCTGGACCGAATTGCAGGAGGATGCTCGCAAGATCAAGGCGCAGGGTGCCTTCGGTTTCGGCCTTCAGGGCAAGGAGATCGAGACCGACGTCTATTACTACTACGCGATGTGGTCGCAGGGCACCGAGATCCTCAACAAGGACGGCACGTCGGGCCTGAGCACGCCGGGCGCGCTCGAAGCGGCCAAGCTCTACAAGTCGATGATCGACGAGGGGCTGACGGAGCCCGGCGTCACCTCCAACAATCGCGAGGACGTGCAGAACCTGTTCAAGCAGGGCAAGGTCGGCATGATGATCACGGCGCCCTTCCTGTCCAACCAGATCAAGGACGAGGCGCCGAGCCTCAAATATGGCGTTGCCGCCATTCCGGCCGGTCCTACCGGTGCGCGCGGCACCTATGGCGTCACCGACTCCATGATCATGTTCAAGAACTCCAAGAACAAGGACGAGGCCTGGAAGCTGATGGACTTCCTGTTCACCACGGAACAGCGCGCCAAGTTCACGCAGGGCGAAGGCTTCCTGCCGGTGAACAAGGAAGAGGCCAAGATGGACTATTACGTCAACAACGCCGACCTGGCCGCCTTCACCGCCCTGCTGCCGGATGCCCGTTTCGCGCCGGTCATCCCAGGCTGGGAAGAAGTTGCCCAGATCACGTCGGATGCCATGCAGAAGATCTATCTCGGCGGCGATCCCGAGGCAGGCTTGAAGGAAGCGGCGGCCAAGGCCAACGCAGTGCTGAAGAAGTAGGGGCTGCGCCCAACAAATAGGGCGTATCTCCCTGCGCCCGTGGCGCGCCCCCTACTCAGGTGGGGCGCGCCACATTTCCAAACAGACATTTGGCTGCGCTCCACGTAAATAACGAAGACTGACAAGCAACCACTTTGGACGAATTGTCGACGTCAGCGCCGCCCCTCATTGCCCTGCCGGGCATTTCTCCCCGTATAGTGACGGGGAGAAAGGGCGGCCGGCATCTCGGAGCCCTTTCTGGACGCTGGTGACTGGCGAAAGCGGTGATGAAAGCTCCCCTCTCCCCGTCTCTATACGGGGAGAGGATGCCGGCAGGCAGGTGAGGGGCGGCGCCGACGCCGGGGAAGAGTTCGAAACCGAGCGCCTGGGAAGAACAGGTCAACTGGCCAACCAGTGCTACTGATGCCAACGCGGTGTAAAATCAGCCGATGCAAAATCGCTTCCTGCCCTACCTCCTGACCTTGCCCAGTCTGTTCCTGGCGGCGGTGGTCATCTTCTGGCCGGTCTGGGACCTGATCCAGATCGCCACGCATGACGTCAATCGCTTTGGTCAGCTGCGCGAGTTCAGCGGTCTTGCCAATTTCGCCGCGCTGGCCGCGGATCCCGACTTCGTCGCCGCGCTCTGGCGCACGGGGCTGTGGACGGTGCTGGTGGTCGGCGGAGCGCTGCTGCTCTCGGTCCCGGTGGCGATGATCCTCAACACCGATTTCTATGGGCGTGGCCTTGCCCGCGTCATCATCATGCTGCCTTGGGCAGTGTCGCTGACCATGACGGCCGTGGTCTGGCGCTGGGCGCTGAGCGGTGAAAGCGGCATGCTGAATTCGGCGCTGATCGGACTTGGCCTGATCGACCACAACATCCAGTGGCTTGCGAGCGCCGAGACGGCGTTTCCGATGCAGGTGCTGATCGGCATATTGGTGACGGTGCCGTTCACCACGACGATCTTTCTCGGCGGCCTGTCGTCGATCCCGGACGATCTCTACGAGGCGGCGGCGCTCGAAGGGGCAACGCCGCTGCAGCAGTTCCGCGAGATCACCTTTCCGCTCCTGAAACCCTTCATCAACATCGCCATCGTGCTCAACACCATCTACGTCTTCAACTCGTTCCCGATCATCTGGGTGATGACGCAGGGCGGGCCGGCCAACTCGACCGACATACTGGTCACCCACCTCTACAAGCTGGCATTCCGTATCGGCAAACTCGGCGAGGCGTCGGCGGTCTCGCTGGTGATGTTCGCCATATTGCTGATCTTCACCATGATCTATGTGCGCCTTGCCATGCGGGAGCAACGCGCATGAAGGCCAAGCTGAAGCGCACCATCATCGCCTGGCTGCTGCTGGCGCCCTTGATCGTGGTGACGATCTTTCCCTTCGCGGTGATGTTCCTGACAGCGGTCAAGCCGCGTACCGAAGTGCTGACGCCGACATGGTGGCCGAGCGAGTTCCGGTGGTCGAATTTTGCCGACATGTGGGTGGCGACAGGCTTCGGCCGGGCGCTGGCCAATTCGCTCTATGTGTCTGTCATCGCCACCGTTGGCGCCATCCTCATATCCGTCCCGGCGGCCTATGCCATGTCGCGCTTCCGCTTTGCCGGCTATGGAGCGTTCCGCCAGTTCCTGCTGATCTCACAGATGATCTCGCCGATCGTGCTGGTGCTCGGCCTGTTCCGGCTGATGGCTGCCTGGGGACTGGTCGAATCGACCACCGCGCTCGGCTTCATCTATATGGCCTTCAACGTCGCCTTCACCGTGTGGATGCTGCAGAGCTATTTCGACACCATTCCGCGCGACCTCGAGGAGGCCGCCTGGATGGAAGGCGCCGGCCGCTGGCTGACGCTGCGAAAAGTGTTCCTGCCGCTCTGCCTGCCGGCGATCGCGGTGACGGCGATCTTCACCTTCATCAATGCCTGGAACGAATTCGTCGTGGCGCTCACCATGCTGCGCAGCCAGGAGAGCTATACGCTGCCGATCCAGGTGTTCTCGCTGGTTGCCGGGCGCTACACGATCGAATGGCACCATGTGATGGCGGCGACGCTGCTGGCGACGCTGCCGGTGGCGATCCTGTTCATCTGGCTGCAGCGCTATCTTGTCCGGGGCTTGGCGCTCGGGGCTGTCAAATAGCAATCCCAGCAATTCCAGGAAAAGTGCCCAGCGGTTATCCGTCCGGAATTGCGAAAACAAGAAGTCCACGGAGTTTTCATGCGTATCTTCACCGCCTCGCTGGCGACGGAAACCAACACCTTCTCGCCGGTGCCAACCGACCGGGCCTCTTTCGAGATGGCGTTCTATGCCGGGCCGGGCAAGCATCCGGAAACGCCGACCCTGTGCTCCTCGCCGATGGTGGCGCTGCGCCGCCGCGCGGCCGCCGAAGGCCTGACCGTGATCGAAGGCACCGCCACCTGGGCAGAGCCCGGCGGCCTCGTGCAGCGGCAGACCTATGAGGCGCTCCGCGACGAAATCCTCGGCCAGCTCAAGGCCGCCTTGCCGGTCGATGCCGTCATTCTGGGCCTGCACGGTGCCATGGTGGCGCAAGGCTATGACGACTGCGAGGGCGACCTGCTGGAGCGCGTGCGTGGCATTGTCGGGCCAAGCGTGGTGATTGCCTGCGAGTTCGATCCGCACAGCCATCTGACGCCGAAGCGCGTGGCGGCGTCCGACATCATGGCCTATTTCCTCGAATTCCCGCACACGGATTTCTACGAGCGCGGCGAGCATGTGGTCGCGCTTGGCCTGGCCGCGGCGCGCGGCGAGATCAAGCCGGTCATCTCAACTTTCGACTGCCGCATGATCCAGGTGCTGCCGACCAGCCGCGAACCGATGCGCTCCTTCGTCGACCGCATCAAGGCGCTGCACGGCAAGGACGGCGTGCTGTCGGTCTCGGTCATCCACGGCTTCATGGCCGCCGACGTGCCCGAAATGGGCACGCGCATCCTTGTCGTTACCGACAATGACAAGGCCAAGGGCGATGCGCTGGCGGAGCGGCTTGGACGCGAGCTCTATGCCATGCGCGAAACGACCGCGATGACGATGCTGAGTACGGCCGACGGCATCGATCGGGCGCTGGCCGTGCGCAAGCAAAGACCGGGCAAGCCGGTGGTCATTGCCGATATCTGGGACAACCCCGGCGGCGGCGTTCCCGGCGACGGCACCTTCGTGCTACGCCAGATGCTGGCGCGGGGCCTGGACAAGTTCGGCGTGGCGACGATCTGGGATCCGATCGCGGTGACTTTCTGCCAGGCGGCCGGCGAGGGCGCCGTCATCGACCTGCGTTTCGGCGGCAAGGCCGGCCCGCAGGCGGGCGAACCGATCGATGCACGCGTCAAGGTACTGAAAGCGGTTGCCGAAGGCTGGCAGAGTTTTGGCCCGAGCCGGGTGACATTGGGACCATCAGCGGTGGTGCGCATCGAGGGCACGGAAGTCGATGTGATCCTGAACACTAATCGCACCCAGACCTTCGAGCCGGATGTCTTCTCCAACATCGGCGTCGATCCGCTGTCGAAAGACATATTGCTGATCAAGTCAACAAACCATTTTTACGCCGGCTTCGAGCCGATCGCCGCCGAGATCATCTATGTCGCGGCGCCGAGTTCCTATCCCAGCAATCCGGCGGCGACGAATTACACGAAGCTGACGCGGCCGGTGTGGCCAAGGGTAAAGGATCCTTGGGTCGGCAGCCAAGGACAACGAGGTTAACGTCGGCGCCGACTTCGGCGATTGCCTACACCAATCCGCGCTTGACCATCATCGCTTCCGGCGACGGCATTTTGCCGCGAAACGCCGTGTAGAGCTCTTCCGGATCCTTCGAGCCGCCGGCGGCGTAGATGTTCTTCCTCAGCCGCTCGGCCAGCGCCGGGTTGAAGGGGTCTCCGGTTTCCTCGAAGGCGGCGAAAGCATCGGCGTCCAGCACCTCCGACCACATGTAGGAATAGTAGCCGGCCGAATAGCCCTCGCCGGCGAAGACATGGCCAAAATGCGGGGTGCGATGGCGCATGGCGATCGTATCCGGCATATGCAGCGTCGCAAGCGTTTCGGCCTCGAAACGAAGCGGCTCTTCCGGCGCGTCGGGCCGTGCATGGTAGGCCATGTCCATCAAGGCAGAGGCGGTGAACTCGACGGTGGCGAAGCCGGCGCCGAAGGTGCGCGTGGCCAGCATCTTGTCGAGCAGCGCCTTCGGCATCGGCTTGCCGGTCTTGACATGCAGCGCGTGCTTTTCCAGAACCGCCGGCACCGTCAGCCAGTGCTCGTAGAGCTGCGAGGGCAGTTCGACAAAGTCGCGGCTGACCGAGGTGCCTGACACCGACGGCCAGGTGACGTCGGTCAGCATGCCATGCAGCGCATGGCCGAATTCGTGGAACAAGGTCTTCGCTTCGTCGACCGACAGCAAAGCCGGTTCGCCCGCTGGCGGCTTGGCGAAGTTCATGATGTTGTAGATCACCGGCTTCGAGCCATGGCCAAGCTTGTAACCGGACTTCAGCGCGCTCATCCAGGCGCCGGAGCGTTTTGACGGCCGCGCGAAATAGTCGGCGAGGAACAGGCCGCGCTCACTGCCGTCGGCATTTTTGACCACGAAGACGCGCGCGTCCGGATGCCAGGCGGCGATGCCTTTCTTCTCCTCGAACGTGACGCCGAACAACCGTGTCGCGACGTCGAAGCAGGCGTCAATGACGCGGTCGAGCTGCAGATAGGGTTTCAGCTCCGCTTCGTCGAAAGCGAACTTCTCGGCGCGCAGCTTCTCCTGGTAGAAGCGCCAGTCCCAGGCGGCGAATTTTTCGTTACTGCCGGCCTCGGCCGCCAGACGCTCCAGCTCTTTCTGGTCGGCGGCGGCTTTTTCCAGTGCCCTTTCCCAAACCGGGTCGAGCAGCGCGTGCACCGCCTTCGGTGTCTTGGCCATGGTGTCGTCGAGCTTGAGCGCGGCGAAGGAGGCGTAGCCGAGCAGCTTCGCCTTTTCGGCGCGCAGCTTCAGCATGTCGCGCACCACGGATGTGTTGTCGGACGCACCGCCGTTCTGGCCGCGCATGGTAAAGGCGCGATAGGCGATCTCGCGCAGGTCGCGGCGTTCGGAGAAGGTCGTGAACGGCTCATAGATCGAGCGCGACAGGGTGACGGCGTAGCGGCCCTTCTGGCCGCGCATCTCGGCGGCTTCGGCCATCGAGCTTTTCACGAAATCCGGCAGGCCGATGAGATCGGCCTCGTCGAGGAACAGCGCCCAGTCGCGCTCGTCGGCCAGCACGTTCTGACCGAAAGTCGTGCCGAGCGACGACAGCTCCTCGTTGATTTTGGCCAGCCGCGTCTTGCCGTCGGCGTCGAGCTTGGCGCCGGAACGGACGAAGCCTTTCCAGGTCTTCTCCAGGACGCGCAGCGTCTCGGGATCGAGGTCAAGGCTCTCGCGGCGCTGGTAGAGATCGTCGATGCGGGCAAACAGCTTCTCGTTCATCGAGATGGCCGAGAAGTGCCGCGACATCTTCGGCGAAATGTCACGCTCCAGGGCCTGGATGGTCTCGTTGGTGTGGGCGCCGGCGCGGCACCAGAAGATCGATGAGACATGATCCAGCGCCTCGCCGCCGAGCTCAAGCGCGGCAAGCGTGTTCTCGATGCTCGGCGTATCCTTGTTGCCTGATATCGCGTCGATCTCGGCCTCATGCGCCTTCAGCGCGGCGTCGAAGACGGGAGAAAAATCACCGTCGCCAATATGGGCGAAATCGGGCAGGCCGAGCGGCCCTCGCCACGCGGTCAACGGATGGGCGGCGAGATCGACGGCTTTCGGAGAGGGCATGGAGGGTCTTTCGCTGGCGTCAGGAAGGAGGTGTCACCGATGTAGGGCGCGGTCCGCGGGCCCGCAATATGCCAGTTGGCCGCTCCGCCTCAGTAGCCCTCGCAGTTTTCAGCGATTGCCGCCTGCGAACTGGCGGTGATGCGGTTGTCGCTCACCGCGAAGGTCTCCTGCATCAACATATCATTGTCGGGGAAGTCGTAGCAGGCGATCACGGTGGTGACCCCGCCTTCGGTCTTCTCGATGCGGTGGCGGATCGCGGCTCCCGCAACCGCGCCTTTCCATTCGTCGAGCGAGGCGATGAATTCCTGCTTGCTCTGGACAACGCCGAGGTCGTCGAGCTTGATGCGGACGTCGTCGGCGAGCAGGTCCGCCAGCTCGGTGCGATCGGCGACCAGCAGCGCCGAATACCAGCGGCTTATGATGGCGTGGTCATCGGCGCGAGCGGCAACGATCGCCATCATCAGCGCGGCCGCCGTGAAAACGACCGGCCGGACGCTCATCGCCTGCCGCGCCGTACCGTTCATTCCAGCACCGGCCGCTCGAAATCGCCGGTGTCCTTGTTCATCACCCAGAGCTCGCCGGTCGAAATGTCGAACCAGGCTCCGTGCAGCGACAGCCGACCCTTGCCCTCGAGGATCGAGACGCAGGGAAAGGTCCTGAGATTGGCGAGGGAGTAGCGGATCGAGATGCGCTCCAGGGCCGTCTGGCGTTCCGTCGCCGTCATGAAGGTGCTGGCCGACACCGTCTCGGCGGCCGGCGCGATCAGGCTCATCCACTTGCCGATGAAGTCGCCGGGAGATAGCGGCGCGGAGTTGGTGTCGAGCGCGGCCCGGATGCCGCCGCAGCGGCCGTGGCCCATGACAACGATATTCTTGACCTTGAGGCTCTGCACCGCGAATTCGAGCGCGGCCGAGGTCGAATGGAACTCGCCGTCCGGCTCGTAAGGCGGCACCAGATTGCCGACATTGCGCAGCACGAAGAGTTCGCCGGGGCCGGCGTCGAAGATCGCCTCGGGCGCGGATCGCGAGTCGCAACAGGCGACGATCATGGTCTCGGGCGCCTGGCCTTCGCGGGCGAGCTCGCGATAGCGGCCGCTCTCGGTGAGGTAGCGGCCGTTCATGAAATTGCGGTAGCCGGCGAGGAGGTGTTCGGGAAGATGAGGCATGGGCGGCTAAGGCCTTTCCGGGTTGGAGGCGGCAGCTCGTTGCGGTCGAGGAAAGCCTCTAACGGCAAAAGCCCGTTACGAGCAATGCAGAATTGTAGGAGCTAGCTATAAATGCCATGCGCCAAAGCGGGACGCCCGCTGACATTGTCACGCCCATATAGCGACCGGTATGCCAAAACCGTCAGCGCGAGGCGGGTCGGGAAACGGCTTCGCTTCGCCGCTGGCGATACGGCCGGCAATCAGCATCATCGCCGCGGCGTCCAGAAAATCGTCGGCGGCCGCACCACGTGGCGGCGGTCGGTCGAAGAAATCCATGTCATAGCCGTGCCGGCAAAGCAGCTCCTTGCGCTCCGCCATGCCGGCCGGATTGACGCTGCCCTTGATCTTCTTCGGCAACAGCATGGCCTGATCGCCGTTCAGGCGACAGAAGGCGACTTCCGGATGCGATTCGAAGATGCGGCCGCGCAGTTCGGGCCGCGCGATCAGCAATGTGTCGATCTCGCGGATTTTCGAAAAGATGCCGAAGGCCTGGATGGAAACGCCGCGCGGCGGGTTGGATGTGGCCTTGGCCGCTTCGCTTGCCCTGATATGCGCCGCGTACCAGGCTTCGATCGTGGTGAAGCCGCTGGTGTCGGCATAGAGCGCGGCACGGGACGGAATCGAGAAGACGCTGGACTGGCGAGCGCCAAGCAGCGGCCGCACCAGCGCTTCCGGCCCGCGTCCGCCCTTTTGCGAAAATTCCGGTAGACCGATCGGCATGTCGACGGCGACGATCGCGTCATCGGGGATCGCCGCCAGCAGGGCGGCGAACGAAGGGAAGACATCGACCGAAGGCGCCGTATCCGGGTCACGACGTGTCGAACCGGGTTCGCTCCGCACGGCGATCCAGCCGGCCTTGCAGCCATCGGCGCCGACGAGCACGACCTTGGCCGGGGTCACGCCCGGCGATCCCGCCCCGGATGCGTGAGGTGGCGAAGCTGGACCATGGCCATCGGGTGCGACAGGCTCTGCGCGTCGGTTTCGAGCTGCAGTTCGTCGCCGCCGCGTTTTGCGGTGCGCGCCAGGATTTCGTAGACCGCCGCCGTCGTCGACTGCAGCGCCTTGATCGCCGGCTGGCCGGACAGGATGCGCGCCAGGTAGACCGCTGCCGTCAAGTCGCCAAGGCCGTTCGGCGGCTTGTCGATCAGGCGGTGTTCGGCCAGCAGCGCCTGGGTGCCGTCGAGCAGCAGATTGCCTGTTCCGCCTGACATCATCGACGGTGCCGAGGTGACCAGCATGGTCGATGGTCCGGCGTGGAGTGCGGCCGAGATCACCGATTTCAGATCGGGCAGCGGCGCGCCGGCCATCCATTCCAGCTCATAGCGGTTGGGGGTGGCGATGTCGGCAATCGGCATCAGCCGGTCGCGCATGGCGGCGGCGGTGGGCTCGGGCACGTAGAGGCCGCCGGAATCACCCATCACCGGATCGCAGATATAGACGGCATCGGGCGTCCTCGCCTTGACCGCGGCGACCAGCGAGGCGACCGCCTCGGCCTGGCCGGCCTCGCCGAGATAACCCGACAGCACGGCCCCGACCTCACCCAGCCACGGCGCGCGCTCCAGATCGGCCATCAGCGCCTTGAACTGGTCGAGCGGCGGCACGATGCGGGTCGCGCGGCCATGGCCGGGATGCCAGGGCAGGGTGACCGTAGGTACGGCCCAGACCGGAAAGCCCAGTGTCTCCAGCGCGAAGACGGCCGCGCGGTTGCCGACGGAGCCGCGGGCGACATGGCTGGATATGACGATGACCGCGCGCGGCGCGTCGGCTTTTTCGGCGCTCATTGTCTCTTGATTCCTAGCTGCCCCGGGTGAGGAAAAGCACGAGCCAGACCATCAGGCCCAGCGCCAGAAGCAGGCCGAGTATCCTGCCAACACGCGTGCCCCAGACTTCGATCGGATCCGTGCGATCGGCATCGGCCGCGGAGACGTGGTCGCGCATGCCTTTCGTCGTCCGTGCCACGAAAGAATTGCCGGCCGGATCGGTCTCCTGCGCGACGCGCTGGAGGATACGGCGCGATTCGCTGTCGCTGTCCTGGCGTTTCGCCATGATGATATCCCGTTCTGATCGAACCTTATCGCGTTCACCGGGCCAATCACAGGGCCTTGCGCGGGCACAATTCATGCCGAGCCTGCTTCAGAGGCCGAGGCCGTTTTCTTGCGCGCCGATTGTGGTAATGCTTCGGATGCAACTTCTATCGAGGGATCCCTTCATGCTTGCCCAGCGCCTTGCTCGACCATCGACATTTCGCACGTTGCCCGCCTTCCTGATGATGGCAATCGTGCTGCCGCTGCTTGCCGGCTGCGGCTACAACACGATCCCGACGGCGGAAGAAAACGCCAGGGCGGCATGGAGCGAGGTGTTGAACCAGTATCAGCGCCGCGCCGACCTCATTCCCAATCTGGTCGAGACGGTCAAGGGCTATGCCTCGCATGAAAAGGACACGCTCGACGCCGTCGTCCAAGCGCGCGCCAAGGCGACGCAGATCACGGTGACGCCCGAAACGCTGAAGGATCCGGAAGCCCTCAAGAAGTTTCAGGATGCCCAGGCCGGGCTGACCAGCGCGCTGTCGCGGCTGATCGCGGTGTCGGAAGCCTATCCCGACCTCAAGGCCAACCAGAATTTCCTGGCGCTGCAGGCGCAGCTCGAAGGCACGGAGAACCGCATCGCGGTGGCGCGGCGCGACTACATCCAGGCGGTCAGGGACTACAATTTGACGCTGAAGACCTTCCCGTCGGTACTGTGGGCGACATTCTGGTTCCGCGGCAACGAGCCCTTCGCCAACTTCACCGTCGACGAAGACAAGATGCAGCCGCCGAAGGTCGATTTCGGCACGAAGCAGGGCGGGTGAACGGCGACTGTCCTCGGAACGAATTCCCGAAAAGACGGACCGCCGGCGTGCAAACACTCCCCTCTGTCCTGCCGGACATCTCCTCCTCAAGGGGGGCGCTACGGAACGCCCACCTTTCCTTTCTTGGCCTTCTTGCCGGCATCCTCTTCCTCCCGTTCGCCGCCTTCGCCGCCGATCTTCCGGCGCTGACCGGCCGCGTCGTCGACAATGCCGGCATCATCGATGCCGGCACACGTGCGGCGCTGACCCAAAAACTCGCCGACTTCGAGACCAAGGGCTCGGACCAGATCGTCGTCGCCACCATTCCCAGCCTCGGCGGCGAGGAGATCGAGCCCTACGCCAACCGGCTGTTCCGCTTCTGGAAGCTCGGCCAGGCCAAGGAGAACAACGGCGTCCTGCTTTTGGTCGCGCCAAACGACCGCAAGATGCGCATCGAGGTCGGGTACGGGTTGGAAGGCACGCTGACCGACCTGCACACCAAGCTGATCATCGAGAACGACATGGTGCCGGCCTTCCGCGCCGGCGATTTCCCGGGCGGCATCTCCAAGGCCGTCGACGACATGATCATGGTGCTGGAGGGCAATCCGGAAGAACTGGAAGCGCGCGGCAAGCGCAACGAGCAGGCACCATTCAATTCCGACGACCTGTTCTTCGCCATTTTTATCGGCATCTGGGCGATCATTTTCTTCGGCAGCATCGCGGCCTCGGTCCTGCCGCCGATCTTCGGCCAGAAACTCGGGCCCGGACGCTATCGCTGGCTCGGCATGACCTTCGAGCCGCACCGGCGATCATCGTCCGGCGGCTGGTCGTCCGGCGGCGGCGGTTGGTCCTCCGGCGGAGGGTCCTCCGGTGGCGGTTTTTCGGGCGGCGGCGGTTCGTCCGGCGGCGGCGGCTCCTCGGGAGGCTGGTAAGGCCATGGCCAGAGCTGCCGTCCCTTCAATGCCCGGCCAATGCGCTTCGCGGCTGCGCCTGGCCTTAATCATCCTGGCGTCTCTGCTGCTTGCCTCGATCGCCGCCGTGGCCGCCGACCTTCCGGCTCTCACCGGCCGCGTGGTCGACAATGCCGGCATCATCGATGCCGGCACACGTGCCGCGCTGACGCAGAAGCTGGCGGACTTCGAAACCAAGGGCTCCGACCAGATCGTCGTCGCCACCATTCCCAGCCTCGGCGGCGAGGAGATCGAGCCCTACGCCAACCGGCTGTTCCGCTTCTGGAAGCTCGGCCAGGCCAAGGAGAATAACGGTGTCCTGCTTATGGTCGCGCCAAACGACCGCAAGATGCGCATCGAAGTCGGCTATGGACTGGAAGGCACGCTGACCGACCTGCACACCAAGTTGATCATCGAGAACGACATGGTGCCGGCCTTCCGCGCCGGCGATTTCTCCGGCGGCATCTCCAAGGCCGTCGACGACATGATCATGGTGCTGAACGGCAATCCGGAGGACTTGGAGGCGCGCGGCCGGCGCAATCCCGCCGACAGCAGCACCCCCATGGATCCGGTCGTCGCGGTGTTCCTGATCCTGTGGGCGACGATGTTCTTCGGTGGCCTGGCAATGGCCTTCCTGCCGCCGATGTTCGGCACAAAGCTGTCGCCGGGCGTGTATCGATGGCTGGGTATGACGTTTCGTTATGGCCAGGGTGCGGGCGGATCATCCGGAACCAGCGGCTGGACGACAAGGTCGTCGGGCGGCGGCTGGTCCTCGGGTGGTTCCGGCAGTGGCTGGTCGTCGGGGTCAAGCAATGGCGGCGGGTTTTCCGGTGGCGGCGGCTCGTCCGGCGGTGGCGGTTCTTCAGGAAGCTGGTGAGACAAGATCATGGCGACACGACCGATCAGCCCGCAGGATCATGAGCGCATCGCCGCTGCGATCCGCGCCGCCGAAGCGCAAACCGACGGCGAGATCTACTGCGTCGTGGCGCATGCCAGCGATGGCTACTTAGCTCCCGCAGCCTTGATGGCGACCCTCGGCATGCTGGTCGTCAGCCTCGCGGTCGCCTATGGGCTGGAGGCCTGGTGGCTCACCATCCGCCTGCCACATTTCGTCATCGCTCAGTTGCTGGCCATGGCCTGCGTGCTGGCCCTGTTGTGGACGCTGCCCGGCCTGCGCATCCATATGGTGCCGCGTCGGCTGCGCTATCAGGCTGCGCACGCCAATGCGGTCAAGCAGTTCCTCGCCCGCAACGTCCACCGCACCACGGCGCGCACCGGCGTGCTGATCTTCGTCTCGATCGCCGAGCGCTACGCAGAAGTGGTCGCCGATTCGGGCATCGACGCCAAGGTCGGCCAGCATGTCTGGGACGGCGTGGTGCGCGATCTGACCGCGCATGCCGGCCACGATCGGCTTGCCGACGGTTTCGTCAAGGCGATCGAGGGGGTCGGGGCCGTGCTGGCCGAGCATTTTCCGGTTACTTCGGGCGATACCAACGAGCTCGACGACCATCTGGTCGAAATCTGAAAAGCCCTACCTGCAAACGCTACTCAGCCGGACGCCTGACGCGGCTTTGTGCGCTTCCGATGCCCACGGACCTAAAAGTCCGCTGGGTTTCGGTACTCGAAAGCCGCGCCATCCGCCTCGGCTGAGCGCGTTTTCAGGCAGGCTTTGGCCAATGTCGGCAGTGTCATGATCGTCTGTGCGAAAGCGGACCATCGGCCGCCGGGACTCTTGCAATCGGGCGATGCGGGTTTATGGTTAACAAATCATGAATACGCTGACGATCGACATTCGGAAGGCAGACCCGCGCGATGCCGGCGCCATCGCCGAAGTGCACCTCGAGGCTTGGCGCGGCGCGTATAGCGGAATCATTCCGCACCGCACGCTGACATCTATGATCAACCGTCGCGGAAGCGACTGGTGGGCCAACGCTATCCGCCGCGCCGCCACCGTCCTGGTCGTCGAGATCGGCGGCACGATCGCCGGCTACGCGACGATCGGCAAGAACCGCGCCAAGGAACTCAAGCAGCAGGGCGAGATCTACGAATTGTACCTGCGCCCGGAATATCAGGGCATCGGGCTCGGCAGGCGGCTGTTTTCGGCGGCCAGGGCACGTCTCGCCGACCATGGGCTGAAAGGCATGGTGGTGTGGGCGCTGGAAGACAATCAGAACGCACTTGCCTTCTATGCCGGGGCCGGCGGCCGCGACATCGCCGAAGGGGTCGAGATTTTCGAGCAGAAGGCGCTGAAGAAGGTCGCCTTCGTCTGGGAGTGACCGCCTGGGGATAATCGCGGAAGGTGTGGTCCCGGGCTCACGCACATCACGACCTTGAAACATCTTGTGCCGATGATTGAACGGGTCGACCGCCATCGCGTCTCGCCGGACGCCTGTAAGCACCATTCGCCGCATTGCACCATTTTGCGCCGCCCGCTATCTCCTGCCGACCGAGAGAGGGACAAAAGACATGCGCATCGAAGCTATAGCCACCGGAAAGAATCCGCCTGAGGACGTCAATGTCATCATCGAGGTGCCGATCGGCGGCGAGCCGATCAAGTACGAGATGGACAAGGAGGCCGGCACGCTGTTCGTCGACCGCTTCCTGCACACCTCGATGCGCTACCCCGGCAATTACGGTTTCGTGCCGCACACGCTGTCGGGCGACGGCGACCCGATTGACGTGCTGATCTGCAACACGCGCGCCTTGGTGCCGGGCTGCGTGATCAACGTGCGGCCGATCGGCGTGCTGATCATGGAAGACAATGCCGGCCAGGATGAAAAGATCATCGCGGTGCCGTCACCGAAGCTGACACTGCGCTACGAGAACGTCACCGAATACACGCAGCTGCCCGACATCACGCGCCAGCAGGTGCAGCACTTCTTCGAGCACTACAAGGATCTGGAACCCGGCAAATGGGTCAAGATCGAGGGCTGGCATGATTCCAAATACGCCAAGAGGATGATCATGGACGCGATCGACCGGGCGAAGGCGAGCAAGTAGCTCGAGCGGTCAGTTATCGACCCGGCCGAAAGCCGGCACGTCGCCAATCACCACGCGCTTGTCCTTGCCGCAGGCGAAGCCTTTCGCCTTCTCGTCGGCGATCTTGCGCGCCTGGTCGTTGGCGGCGGGGTTGCCGGTGGCCAACACCAGGCCGACGGTGCAGCCGTCCCGGGCGTCCATCTGGGCGACCTTGGCGACGAGCAGCACCTCGGTCTTCTTGGTCTCGTCCTCGCCATTGCTGATCGAGCGGCGGTGGATGACCGCGAACGGCACGGCTTTGTCGCCATTGGTTTCGACGCGCCACTCGACCTTGGCTCCGGACGAATTCAAGGCGGAAAAACTTTCCCAGGTGGACGTCATGTCGCCGCCGGGCGGAAAACCATAGAACAGCGATTCGCGGGCGTCGTCATATCCGACCAGCACGGGATAGCCGCGATAGCCGGAGCAGGCGAGGTCGGCCCAGTCGCCGTCGCCCTGCTCGGCCTGCGCATAGGTCACGCAGTCCTTCTTCCAGTCGAGGTCGGTGTAGGTGCTGGAAATGTCGCCGGCCTGTGCCGCCTGGCAAAGGCCGGCCAAGGTGAGCGGGATCAATAGGCTGCGCATGGCGGAGATCTCAGTTGGAGGTCTTCCCAGCGTATCGCCAATCGCTATTTCTTCAAGCTGGCTTCGATCAGCAGGTCGGCGTTGCGGGCAACCGACTGCGCGGGGCCGCCGAGGCCGAACAGTTGGCCGCTGATATAGGCGCCTTCGATAAGCAGCAGCAACCCGTCGCCCAGCGTGTCGGGGTCTTGCGCGCCCATCGCAGCCGCCATGGCGCGCAGGCGGCGGCGCAATTCCTGCTTGTTGGCCTCGCTGACGACGCGAGCCGGATGGCTGTGGTCGGGATATTCGACCGCCGCATTGGTCATGCCGCAGCCGCGATAGTCCGCCACTTGCGTTCGCTTGCCGATACGGGTCAGGAAAGCCTTGATCTGAGCGCGCGGGTCGCCGGGGTTGGCGGCGACGGCCTCGTCGAAACGCTCCCAATATTCAAGATCGTATTGCCTGAGGTAGGAGGCGGCCAGCTCGTCCTTGGAGGGAAAGCTGCGATAGAGGCTTGGCTTGGTGACGCCGGCACGCTTGACGATTTCGTCGACGCCGATCGCCCGGATACCGCGCCGGTAGAATAGGTCATAGGCCACGTCGAGGATCTTCTTGGCGGCCTTCGGTGGCGCCGACGCATGGCCGTCGCTGATGGTCAGTTCAATATTTTTGTCGCTTGGCATCATGGGACTCGATTGACAATGTTACCGATCGGTACGTATACATGCTCCCATCTTGCAACGTACCGGTCAGTAACATGATAGCTCAATCCCGTCCCTTTGGCCAGCGCTACGCTTTCGTGGTGGTGGGCGTCATCTTCCTCTGCCTGCTGATCGCGGCCGGCCTGCGCTCGGCGCCTTCCGTCATGATGCTGCCGCTCGAAAACAGCTTCGGCTGGCGGCGCGACGTCATTTCGCTGGCCGCGGGCGTCGGCATCCTGCTCTATGGGCTGACCGGTCCGTTCGCCGCCGCGCTCATGGAGCGCATCGGGCTGCGCCGCACGCTGCTGGCGTCGCTGGTGGTGATGTCGGCTTCGACCACGCTCAGCCTGCTGATGACCAAGCCATGGCATCTGTTCATCACCTGGGGCGTTTTTTCCGGCATCGGATCCGGCGCTGTCGCCAGCGTCCTTGGCGCCACCATCGTCAACCGCTGGTTCAAGACCAATCGCGGTCTTGTCATGGGGCTGATGTCGGCCTCCAGCGCCACCGGCATGCTGATTTTCCTGCCGCTCATCGCCTCGCTCGCCCAGTCAGGCGGCTGGCAGCCTGTCGTCATCGCTGTCGCGATCGCCACCGCGGCGTTGATCCCTCTGGTCTGGTTGCTGGTGCCGGAGCGCCCGGCCTCGATCGGCATGGTGCGTTATGGGGCCCAGGCGGATGATGTGCCGCCGACTTCGCCCGCATCACAAGGCAATTTCCTGGCGCATACGCTCAGCACGCTGCGCCGCGCCGCCGGCACGCGGGTTTTCTGGTACCTGTTCGCCACTTTCTTCGTCTGTGGCTTCACCACCAACGGGCTGGTCGGCACGCATTTGATCGCCTTCTGCGGCGACATGGGCATCGGCGAGGTGCAGGCCGCCGGCCTGTTGTCTATGATGGGCATTTTCGACCTGATCGGCACCACGCTGTCCGGCTGGCTCACCGACCGCTACGACCCGCGCAAGCTGCTCGGCGTCTACTATGCCATTCGTGGCCTGTCGCTGATCTATTTGCCCTATTCCGGCTTCTCGGCAACCAGCCTGATCATCTTCGCGGTGCTCTATGGTCTCGACTGGATCGCCACCGTGCCGCCGACTTTAAGGCTCGCCAACGAGGCCTTCGGCGACCGCAGCGGGCCGATCGTGTTCGGCTGGATCGTGGCCGGCCATCAGGTGGGTGCCGCCGCCGCCGCTGCCTTCGGCGGCACCATGCGCGAACTGCAGGGCAACTACGAACTGGCGTTCCTGATTGCCGGCATGACGGCGATCGCGGCGGCTTGTATTTCGCTCCTGATCAACACCAGCCGGCCGGCCTTCGATCCCGAACCGCAGGCGGCTTGAGGCGCGTCGATAATTCAGGTGAGGCCGGCCTGCAAACGGCGGATTCCTGCGCTTCTCAGTTCTACTGCGTCGCAGTAGAACTGAGCTCACGTACAAAATGTACGCTCCGCTCGGATCTCGAAAACCACTATTTTCGGCCCGGCCTGACCTGAATCTCAACACACCTCGGCGTGTAAGAACGGGCGCGAACGATCAGTCGGGGTAGCAGACCATTGGAATGTTGGGCCAGACCGCCGCGTCGCAGTTGGCGCTCGCCTGTCTCTGCTTGAAGGCGGCACTGACCGGCCCGGTCACCACGGGGTCGACGCCGTCGGGCGCGTCGGCAAAGGCCTGCTGCGCGGAAGGCGCATCGGCCGGCATGGCCGGCCGCGTTTCCTTCAGCGTCGCGGCCGACTGCGCGGCGTTGGCCGCCAGCAGCATCGCAAAGGCGGCGGAAGCGATAAGCGGCCAAAATCGGTTGAGTCTATCGGTCATGACGTTCGAACTGTCCGGGCCCTGAAAAGGTTCCCGCCTTGGTTAACAAAATCATTTCACACGCAGATGCTTAAGATTTGATGAGTATTTGGTATCGCGCGTCCCCTTTCGCAACTGCGAAAAACCCTGTATGAGCCGCGCAACCGAAAGAGGCAGCGCCTTTGGCCTGCTGCCTGCAACGCTTCCGAGACCAGAATCATGAACCTCCGTAATATCGCGATCATCGCGCACGTCGACCATGGAAAGACCACCCTGGTCGACCAGCTTTTGAAACAGTCCGGCTCCTTCCGCGACAACCAGCGCGTCGCCGAGCGCGCCATGGATTCCAACGATCTCGAAAAGGAACGCGGCATCACCATCCTGGCCAAGGCGACCTCGGTCGACTGGAAGGACACGCGCATCAACATCGTCGACACGCCCGGCCACGCCGATTTCGGTGGTGAGGTCGAGCGCATCCTGTCGATGGTGGATTCGGCCATCGTGCTGGTCGACGCCGCCGAAGGCCCGATGCCGCAGACCAAGTTCGTCGTCGGCAAGGCGCTCAAGGTCGGCTTGAGACCGATCGTCGTCATCAACAAGATCGACCGGCCGGACGCGCGCCATGTCGAGGTGGTCAACGAGGTGTTCGACCTGTTCGCCGCGCTCGACGCCACCGACGAGCAGCTCGACTTCCCGATCCTCTATGGTTCCGGCCGCGACGGCTGGGTGTCGGAAAATCCGGAAGGCCCGAAGGACCAGCAGCTTGCACCGCTGTTCGACCTCGTCATCAAGCATGTGCCGGCGCCGACCGTTCATCCCGGCCCGTTCCGCATGATCGGCACCATCCTGGAAGCAAACCCGTTCCTCGGCCGCATCATCACCGGCCGCATCGAGAGCGGCACGCTGAAGTCTAACCAGGCGGTCAAGGTGCTGCACAATGACGGCACCCAGATCGAGACCGGCCGCATTTCAAAGATTCTCGCTTTCCGCGGCCTTGAGCGTCAGCCGATCGAAGAAGCGCAGGCGGGTGACATCGTCGCCATCGCCGGCCTGTCCAAGGGCACCGTCGCCGACACGTTCTGCGACCTGGCGGTGACCGAGGCGCTGCATGCACAGCCGATCGATCCGCCGACCGTGACCATGTCCTTCCTCGTCAACGACAGCCCGTTGGCTGGCACCGAAGGCGACAAGGTGACCAGTCGCGTCATCCGTGACCGTCTGCTGCGCGAGGCCGAAGGCAATGTCGCGCTGAAAATTGAAGAATCGCCCGACAAGGATTCGTTCTTCGTTTCCGGCCGCGGCGAATTGCAGCTCGCCGTCCTGATCGAGACCATGCGCCGCGAAGGTTTCGAGATCGCCGTCTCGCGTCCGCGCGTCGTCATGCAGAAGGGCGAGAATGGCGAATTGCTGGAGCCGGTCGAGGAAGTCGTCATCGACGTCGACGAGGAGCATGCCGGTGTCGTTGTGCAGAAGATGTCGGAACGCAAGGCCGAAATGGTCGAGCTGCGTCCCTCGGGCGGCAACCGCCAGCGCATCGTCTTCCACGCGCCGACGCGCGGCCTGATCGGCTACCAGTCGGAACTGTTGACCGATACGCGCGGCACCGCCGTGATGAACCGTCTGTTCCATGCCTACGAGCCCTACAAGGGCGAGTTGCCTGGTCGCACCAACGGCGTGCTGATCTCCAACGAACAGGGCGAATCGGTGGCTTACGCCATGTGGAACCTTGAAGATCGCGGTCCGATGGTCATCGATCCCGGCGTCAAGGTCTATCAGGGCATGATCATCGGCATCCACAGCCGGGACAACGATCTCGAAGTGAACGTGCTGAAGGGCAAGAAGCTGACCAACATCCGCGCCGCCGGCAAGGACGAGGCGGTCAAGCTCACCCCGCCGATCCGCATGACGCTGGAGCGCGCGCTGGCCTGGATCCAGGACGACGAACTGGTCGAGGTGACGCCGAAGACCATTCGCCTGCGCAAACTCTATCTCGACCCGAACGAGCGCAAGCGTTTCGAGAAGTCGTCGAAGGCGGTCGGCGCGGCGTAAAGTTTCCCTTTCCGAGAGTTTGAGAGGGCGGAGCACTTGTTCTCCGCCCTCTTTCGTTCATCCACCAGCGGCCGAGATGATGGTCCGCCGGTCGGGCTCGCTGGCGAGATCGATGCGGATTGTCGCTCCCTCTCGGACCGGTTTGCGCAGGGCCTTTGCTCCATCCGGCTCGATGGTCAGCAGCCTCCGCTCGTCCAGTGCGTGAAGGCGCGACCGCGAGATGCCGAGTTCGTTGGCAAGCAGCCGGTCGAGCCTCAACGATACCGGTATTTCCAGACCAAGCCGGAGATCCAGCACCGTCGCGCCTTGCTTAATCCCGCCGATCACCTGCTTGCGCACGACGGCGTCGGGGAACTCTTCGACGCGTCCCACCTGGTTGCGCAGGGCGACGATGTCGAAGGCATGGCTCCGGACCAGTGCCGGATCATTGCTTTCGAGCGCCGCCAGCAGTGCCGGCGCGATATCGCGCCGGTTGCAGCGCTCGAAAATGCCGAAATTCCAGGAATTGTCGCAGTCGACGCAGCGATAGATCAGCCACGCGTCGATGCGCTTGCCGTTGGCGTTGACGCGGAATTTCTCGCTGCAGCGGTAGGCTTTCACGAAGCCACAGCGATTGCAGTTGATCAGGGGTCGTGGTGCGATTTCAGGCGCGATCGTCCAGTGGACGCGCAGGGCCGATGACATGCCGGTAAGTCCTTCCCGTTGGGAAGTTCATCCGGTCGGCGCTATCGAGATGCCCATGCGGGCGCGGCGTGGCGGGCGGCTGCGGAGATTGTGACGTCAGGTGTCGCTGGCGGTAAGCCGAGCGACAGCGGTTCAGCAGTGCCAAACCGGTCTCGAACCGCCGCCCAGAGGAACACATCAAAAAAACAAACAGGCACCGCTGATGCGGCGCCATGCAGGTGTGTCGGGGGAGTTGACGAGACCGGTGGTTACTGGGGCAAAGTGAAGCTCGAAATTGTTTCGCGGCGGCCCTTCTAGCGGCGTGACGCTGGGGCTGCAAGGGGCTCCGCAAGTCACGCTGAGGGGGTCAGCGCCCATGGCTCATATTGTCTTGCCTTTGCCAGAGACGCAGCTGTCGGGTTATTGTGATTGATGAAGCCCTGACGCGGAGACCCTCGCCATGCACCTCGCCTCGCTGCTGATTTTCGCCGCCGCCTTGTTCGTGGCCGCCGGTTCGCCTGGCCCATCGATCGCGGCGCTTGTCGCGCGCGTTATCTCGAAGGGGTTTCGCGATGTGTTTCCGTTCCTGCTTGCCATGTGGATTGGCGAAGGCATCTGGCTGTCGCTGGCGGTGTTTGGGCTGGCCGTGGTGGCGCAGACCTTCCATCTCGCTTTCGTCGTTGTGAAATGGATCGGCGTTCTCTACCTGGCCTATCTCGCCTGGAAGATGTGGACGGCGCCTGTCGACGCCAAGGAGGGCGAGATGCCGCGTGAGGATTCGGCCGGCAAGCTTTTTTTCGCCGGCATGGCCGTCACGCTCGGCAATCCCAAGATCATGATGTTTTACCTGGCGCTGTTGCCGACCATCATCGACCTCGCTTCGGTCAGTCTCGTCGGCTGGGTCGAACTGACGGCGACCATGGCGGTGGTGCTGATCGCCATCGATCTCGCCTGGGTGCTCGCCGCCTCGCAGGCGCGCAAGCTCCTCAGGAGCAAGCGCGCCATGAAGATCGCCAACCGCGTCAGCGCCACGACGATGGCCGGTGCGGCGGCGGCCATCGCGGCGCGGTAAGGCTATCTGGGCAAGACGCCGGCCGCAGGCATGGCGGCCGCCTTCGGCGCCTGCGGTCCGCCGGAATAGAATTTCGAGGCCGGGTTCTCCTGCATGAAATCGTAGGCGACCATGCCGAGCGGCCGCTTTTGCCGTTCCGATGCCGCCTGGTGCCAGGGGATCACCTGGCGCAGCGCCTCGAGCGCCGCGGTTGGCGCCTCGCCGAATTTCCGCTGCGGGTTCTGCGCCTTGCGGATTTCCATCCAATAGCTTGCCGTCAACAGGTCCTGCGCCAAGAGATGGAAGGATATGTCGACCGCCTCGCGGGCGCGTTGCGTCTTGATGCGGGTCTGCCCTTCCAGGTCCTCGACGGTGGCGACGATCGCCTGGCCATTCGGCGTCACCGGCGTGCCGAGGTCGGCCAGTTCCTGCCAGAGATCGGTCGGCAGATAGCCGTCGAAGGTCGGGATGTCCTTGCGCTCGTCGGGCTTCAGCGCATCGGTCGGCTTGATCACGGTGAAGAAGGGATTGCGGAAGCGCTCGATGCGCTGCGCCACCGCGACACCGAGATTGGTGAGAGAGATGGTGAAAGCCTCGACCTGATTGGCCATGGGATAGGGATCCCAGTTGGCGTTGGAGAAGATGTAGCCGGACTTGCCGCCGCTCAGCGGCCCGCCCTTGATGTAATATTTCATGAATTGCGGCGTGCTCAGCTCCGGCGAACTCTGCGGCGTCAGGCCCGGCAGCACGGCCGGATTGTGATCCGACGAATTGATGGAGAGCAGCACGGATTGGCGCAGATCCGCCCAGGCCTGCCAGGCCGAGCCCTGGCGCTGGCTGGAGGCGCGCATGCTTTCCGGATCCTGGATGATGCGGGCCTGATCCTCGTCGAAGAGATAGCTGCCCTTGATCATGTCCATGACCCGCGCGGCATCCCATGTCAGCCACGGGTAAGGCCGCATGGATTGCACGGGTGCCGAAATCGGCGTCACGCTGGAATTCATGCCGTTCAGCCCCATGGCGTAGCTGAGGTCGGTCCACTCCAGCAGTTTTCGCGCGTCCTCCAGCAAAAGCACGGCCTGTGCCTGTGCGTAGGCGTTGGTGCTGATCAGCGCGGCCTGGTCTGCGGCGAAAGGCTCGAGAGGCTTCAGACCGGCCTGCGAAAGGGCCTGTGTGGCCGGCATGCGGACGCCATCGAGATAGGCTTCGCCTTCGCCGACCATGGCCGCGCCGATATTGCCGAGCGTCGCGAGGTCGCCTTCGCCGAGCGTGCCGCGCGATTGCACGACCGGCGTCACCCGCTTGTTCAGCATGTCGACCAGCATATGCGTCAGCTGCGGGCTGGCAGCCTCGTAGGACATGGTGTTGGCGCGGATCGCCATGATGGCGCGTACCAGCGCTTCTTCCTGCAGCTCCGGCCCGTAGCCTCTGTTGACGCCGCCCTTGAAGCGGGCGAGCTGCTGATCCTTGAGCAGCTTACTGTTTTCCGGCGTCGTCGGATCGCCCGAGAAGATCACCGTCTCGCGCTGGTCGCCGGCGCCACGGTTGAACCAGTAGATGGTGACACCTTCGGCAGCACCTTCGAGCAGCAGGCCATAAGCGTCCGCCGAACGTTGCAGCGCCTCGGGACTGAGCTCGACCTTGGCGCCGTTGCGGGCGATGTCGATGACCTGTTCGACGGTCAGGTCATGGCCAGTCAGCGTTATCGTCTTGGCCGCGGCTGTCTCGAAAATGGGCTGGTAGGCTGTCACCGCCTCGAAGGCGTGGGCGGGTGGAGCGGCAAGCGCCAGCGTCATGGTCAGGGCGCGGAGAAAAATCCCGGGTTTGGCAATTGCATCAAGCATAGGGGGACTCCCATTCACGAAGCGTTGGCCTCGGGCATCAAGTTCACCCCTCGGAAATTTTGTTTCCCGGAAAACTAGCCGGCGGCATTCGCCTGTCAACGCTTGATGCGAAGCAGGACCGATGGTGGAACGCGCGTGGCCCTATCGCGCCATGGCGTGGTATTCGTCGTTCGGCCGCATGTCGATCGCGGCCGCGACACGGTTCGACATGTTGAAGAAGGCCGCGGTCGAGGCGATATCCCAGATGTCGCGATCGCTGAAGCCTGCCTGGCGCAGGGCGGCGCGGTCGGCCTCGACGATCCTGGCCGGCTCCTCGGTCAGCTTGACGGCGAATTCGAGCATTGCCGTTTGCTTCGGCGAAAGGTCGGCGGCGCGGAAATTCATCACCATCATCTCACCAAGCAGGGGATCGCCCGAGAGCTGGCGCACCGCCGCGCCATGCGCGGTCAGGCAGTAGTAGCAGTGGTTGATGGAGGAGACGGCGACCGCGATCATCTCGCGTTCCAGCTTCGACAGGCCGGACTCGCCCAGCATCAAATCATTGTACATGTCGGTGAAGGCGCGCAATTTCTTGTCGTCGAAGGCATAGGCCTTGAGCACGTTGGGGACGAGGCCGAGCTTTTCCTCGCATTTGGCGAAATAGGCCTTTGTCGGCTCGCTCAGTTCTCCGGCGGCCAGGTCTAGCGCGGTGATTTTGCCGGTCATCGTGTCATTTCTCCTCGTCATGCGAAGCCTTGCCGCCGAATTCCGAGAATTCTTGGCAAGCCGTCAAACCTTTGTCGCCAAACAGCGGTCATCTGCTACCATAGTCGCAAAAGCATGCGACGGGAGGGAAGAAGCGTCATGGCCAGCGTAAAATCCGCAGCTAAGTCGAAGAAGAAGGCACCTGCGGCAAAGGCCGATGACAGACCGGCCAGGCTCGCCGATTACCTGCTCGCCCGCGCGCCGGCGGAGGATATCGCCGCCTATGACGTGGCCGACCTCGAGCGTGCCGCCGATCTCGCCGGCCAGGCGGTCGCCGCCCACAAAAAGGGTGAGTGCGTCGTCGCCGTCGACGCCGATTCGGGCGTGGTTCGCGAAGGCCGTCCGGTGACCGTCATCACGGTGGTCAACGACAACATGCCATTCCTGTTCGATTCCATCCTCGGCGAGGTTACAGAAACCGCCGGCGAACCGACCCTGGTCACCCATCCGGTGATTACGGTCCGCCATGGCAAGACGGGTGTCGACGAAATCCTCGGCGATGGCAATTTCGCCAGGGATGACGGCAGCCACGACCGGCTCAGCGTGATCCATGTCCATATTCCCCGGCTGACGCCCGAACAAGCAAATGGCCTGGCCGAGCGGCTGCGCAAGATGCTCGGCCAGGTCCATGCCGCCGTCAACGACTGGCGGCCGATGCTGGCCCGGCTCGATCAGGCCATCTCCGAATTCCGCTATTCGGCGGTGCCGCTTGACAAGAAGAGCGTCGCCGAGGCGATCGCCTTCCTGGAGTGGCTGCGCGACGACAATTTCACTTTCCTTGGCATGCGTGAATTCAAGTACACCGGCGGCGAGGAAAGCGGCAATCTGGAGCGGGCCGAAAAACCCGGCCTCGGCATCCTGACCGACCCGGACGTGCTGGTGCTGAGACGCGGCACCGAGGCGGTGACGACGACGCCGGAAATCCGCGCTTTCCTGCACGGACCGGAGCCGCTGATCGTCACCAAGGCCAATGCCAAGTCGCTGGTGCACCGGCGCATCTATCTCGATTACATCGGCGTCAAGACCTACAGCGCCAAAGGCACGTTGGCGGGCGAACTGCGCATCGTCGGCCTGTTCACCTCGACCGCATACACGCGCTCGGTGATGAAGATCCCGTATCTCAGGTCCAAGGCCGAAACCATCATCGCCAAGTCGGGGTTCGACCGCCACGACCACTCCGGCAAGGCGCTGATCAACGTGCTGGAAAGCTATCCACGCGACGAGCTGTTCCAGGTTCCGGTGCCGATCCTGCGCAAGCATGCCGCTGCCATTCTGGGCCTGGTCGAGCGGCCGCGCGTGCGGGCGCTGGTGCGCGTCGACCAGTTCGACCGTTTCGTCTCGATCCTCGTCTTCGTGCCGCGCGACCGCTACGACAGCGTCGTGCGCGAGAAGATCGGCACCTATCTGAAAACCGCGTTCGAGGGCCGGCTGTCGGCCTATTACCCGGCTTTCCCGGAAGGCGGGCTGGCGCGCGTGCACTTCATCATCGGCCGCTCCGGCGGCAAGACGCCGAAGGTCGAGCAGGCAACGATAGAGGCGGCGATCCGAGACATCGTGCGCACCTGGGAAGATGCGCTTGCCGATGCGGCCGAAGCCAGCGGCAGCGACCCGGCGTTGAAAGCCATCGCCGCGCGGCTGCCAGAGAGCTACCGGGATACGTTCAGCGCTGGCGTGGCGCTGGCCGATGCCGGACGAATCGCCAAGATCAGCGCCGGCAATCCGATCGCCATCGATTATTACCGCCATGCCGAGCAGAAGCCGCACCAGGCGGCGCTGAAGATCTATCACCATGGCAGCCCGGTGGCACTGTCGCGGCGCGTTCCGGTGCTGGAGAACATCGGCTTCCGCGTCATCAGCGAGCGGACTTTCGAAGTCGGCGACGACCAGTCGGGCATGGTCTTCATCCACGACATGGAACTGGAGAACAGCTACGGCAAGCCGATCGACCTCGCCGACGGCGGTGCGCTGTTCGAGGACGCTTTCCTGTCGGTGTGGCGGGGCGACGTCGACAATGACGGCTATAACGGCCTCGCCCAGACCGCCGGCCTGTGGTCGGGCGAGATCACCATCCTGCGTGCCTATGGCCGTTACCTGCAGCAGGTCGGCATCCCGCAGAGCCAGGATTTCATCGCCGCCGCACTCAACCGCTATCCCGAGATCGCGCGCGGCCTGCACGCGCTGTTCATCGCCCGGCTCGGCCCGACGGCCGAAACCGAAGGCGTGGTGGCGGCAAAGCACCTCAAGGCCAAGATCAAGGATGCGCTGGAGGATGTGCCTAACATTGACGACGACACCATCATCCGCCGCTACCTCAATTTGATCGAAGCCTCGCTGCGCACCAATCATTTCGTTGCCGATACGAAAGAGAAAGGCCAGTCGCTGGCGATCAAGCTCGAGTCGCAGGCGGTCGAGGGATTGCCGGCGCCGCGGCCATGGCGTGAAATTTTCGTCTACGGCTCGGAGGTCGAAGGCCTGCACCTGCGCTTCGGCCCGGTTGCGCGTGGCGGCTTGCGCTGGTCCGACCGCGCCCAGGACTATCGCACCGAGGTGCTCGGCCTGGTCAAGGCGCAACAGGTCAAGAACGCCGTCATCGTGCCGGTCGGCGCCAAGGGCGGCTTCTATCCCAAGAAACTGCCGATGAGCGCCGGACGCGACGCGATCTTCGAGGCCGGCACATCGGCTTACAAGAACTTCGTTTCCAGCCTGCTCTCGATCACGGACAATATCGGCCTGGACGGCGTCATTCCACCGGCAGGTGTCGTGCGCCGCGACCAGGACGATCCTTATTTCGTCGTCGCCGCCGACAAGGGCACGGCAACCTTCTCCGACACCGCCAACGCCATCTCCGAAAAGCACGGCTTCTGGCTCGACGATGCCTTCGCCAGCGGTGGTTCGGCCGGCTACGACCACAAGAAGATGGGCATCACCGCCAAGGGCGCCTGGGAAGCGGTCAAGCGGCATTTCCGCGAGATGAACCGCGACATCCAGACCTCGCCCTTCTCTGTCGTGGGCGTCGGCGACATGTCGGGCGACGTGTTCGGCAATGGCATGCTGTTGTCGCCGAAAACGCGGCTGATCGCCGCGTTCGACCATCGCGACATCTTCATCGATCCCGATCCCGACATGGCGGCCTCGATGGCAGAGCGCGAGCGCATGTTCGCGCTGCCGCGTTCGAGCTGGCAGGACTATGACAAGACCAAGCTGTCGGATGGCGGCGTCATCGTTTCGCGCAGCCAGAAATCGATCACCTTGCCGGCTGCCGCGGCGGCGGCGATCGGACTTGCCAAGACGACCGCCGCGCCGGTCGAGATCATGACCGCCATTCTCAAGGCGCCGGTCGACCTCTTGTGGTTCGGCGGCATCGGCACGTATCTCAGGGCATCGACCGAGACCAATGCCGAGGTCGGCGACCGTGCCAACGACGCCATCCGCATCACGGCGCTCGACGTGCGCGCCAAGGTGATCGGCGAGGGCGCCAACCTGGGTGTGACGCAGCGGGCGCGCATCGAGTTCGGCATGAATGGCGGCCGCTGCAACTCCGACGCGATCGACAATTCGGGCGGCGTCAACTGCTCCGACGTCGAGGTCAACATCAAGATCGCTCTGGCGTCGGCAATGCGCAAGGGATCGCTGACGCGGCCGGCGCGCAACAAGCTGCTGGCCGAGATGACCGACGAGGTCGGCGGGCTGGTGCTGTCCAACAACTACCAGCAGACGCTGGCGCTTTCGATCGCCCGCAAGCGCGGCCTCGCCGACATTGCGCATCAGAGCCGCTTCATGACGGCGCTGGAAGCACGTGGCCTGCTCGATCGTGTCGTGGAAACACTGCCGTCGCCGGCAGCGCTTGCCGAGCGCGAGGCGCGCGGCGAGCCGTTGACCCGGGCCGAGCTCGGCGTGCTGCTCGCCTATGCCAAGATCGTGCTGTTTTCCGACATCGTCGCCAGCGACGTGCCTGACGATGCGCATTTCGACCGCGACCTGATGGGTTATTTCCCGGACCGGATGGCGAAGAAATACGCTTCCGAGATCCATGGCCACCGGTTGCGCCGCGAGATCATCGCGCGTGTCGTCGCCAACGATCTGGTCAATCGCGGCGGGCCGTCCTTCGTCAACCGGCTGCAGGAGGCGACGGGGCGCACTGCGGCAGATGTAGTGCGCACCTTCGCCGTGGTGCGCGATGGCTTTGCGCTGCCCGCGCTCTATCGCGAGATCGACGCGCTCGACAACCAGATCGACGGCCAGGTGCAACTCGATCTCTATCAGATGGTGAGCCGGCTTATCTATATGAGCAGCGGCTGGTACCTGAAGAACGATGCCGGCACGGCACCGCTCGGCCAGCGCATCGCCGAACTGCAGGATGCGCGCAAGGCGCTGGAGCCCAAGCTCGTTTCGCTGCTGCCGGCTTTTTCGCGCGAGCGGATCGAGGAGAAGCGGCACGGGCTGTTCAAGGCGGGCGCACCGGAAAAGCTGGCCGAGCAGCTGGCGATGAGCGAGGCGGCGGAGCTCATCCCGGACGTCGCGCTGACGGCCCGCACCGCCGGTGCCGATATCGTCGCGGCGGCCAAGGCGTTCTTCGCCGTCAGCGATGCCTTCCGCATCCCGCGCGTCGAGGATGCGGCGCGCTCGATCACGCCATCGGACTATTATGACCAGCTCGCTCTGTCCCGCGCCACCGACACGATCGGCGCGGCGCGGCGCGGCATCGCTATCGCCGCGCTTACCGGCCATGCCGAGGCGGCCGATCCGGTGGCGGCCTGGCTCGAAGCCGGTGGCGAGCGGGTGGCGCGCATCCGCGAACGGCTGCAGGCGTTGACGGAGGGCGGCGACATCACCGTGTCGCGGCTGTCGGTTGCGTCGGGGCTGATGAGCGATCTGACGGGCATGTGAGCCAGCGGTTGTCCGTTTGCATGATCATTCGAAACATGCAGACATGGCGCCCGAAATGGGCGGAGCGGACGCCGGGGGAATCACTATGGCGGTAGAGACAGTGCAGCGGGCATCCGGGCGCGGCATCTGGGGGTGGATGTTCTTCGACTGGGCGGCGCAGCCGTTCTTCACGGTCGTCACCACCTTCATCTTCGGCCCCTATTTCGTTTCGCGCATGGCGGGCGATCCAACCACTGGCCAGGCCGTCTGGGGTTATGGCATCGCCGCGGCCGGGCTGGTCATCGCGGTGCTATCGCCGATCCTCGGATCGATCGCCGACCAGACCGGGCCCCGCAAGCCGTGGATCGCGTTTTTCGCGGCGATCAAGATCACCAGTCTCACCTTGCTCTGGTTCGCCGCGCCGGGTTCCAACCTGTTCCTGGTCGTGGCGCTGTTCTCGCTGGCCTCGGTGGCAGCGGAGTTCTCCACTGTCTTCAACGATTCCATGATGCCGCGGCTGGTGCCGAAGAGCGAGATCGGCCGCATCTCCAACGTGGCCTGGGGCCTCGGTTATCTCGGCGGCATGATCGCACTGATCTTCGTCGTCACCTGCCTGGCCGGCTCGCCGGAGACCGGCAAGACGATCATCGGCATCACCCCGCTGTTCGGGCTCGATCCGCAGCTGGGCGAGGATGCTCGCGCCACAGGGCCGCTGTCGGCCGGCTGGTATTTCCTGTTCATCCTGCCGATGTTTTTCTTTACGCCCGACGCCATCAAGGGCATCCCGGTCGGGCCGGCGGTGCGCGAGGGCCTGTCGGAGCTGAAATCGACGCTGGCCGAGGTGCGCAAGCGCGGCGGCATCTTCCGCTTTCTCGTCGCCCGCATGATCTACCAGGATGGCGTCAATGCCTTGCTGGCGCTGGGCGGCACCTTCGCGGCGGGCATGTTCCACTGGTCGATCACCGAGATCGGGATGTTCGGCATCATCCTCAATATCGTCGCCATCTTTGGCTGCTGGGTCGCCGCCCGCCTGGACACCGCGCTGGGCTCCAAGGCGGTGGTGATGATTTCGCTGGTCATGCTGTCCATCGCCACTATCGGCGTGGTCTCGACCGGGCCTGGATTCACGCTGCTCGGCCTGATCCAGCTTTCGACCTCCGATTCAGGCGGCCTGTTCGGTACGGCGGCCGAAAAGGCCTACATCATCTACGGCCTGCTGATCGGCCTGGCCTTCGGGCCGGTGCAGGCCTCGTCGCGCTCCTACATGGCGCGCAGCGTGACCGCAGCCGAATCCGGTCGCTATTTCGGCATCTATGCGCTGGCCGGTCGGGCGACCAGTTTCCTGGCACCGTTCATGGTGGCGACGATTACCGCCACCAGCGGCTCGGCCCGGCTTGGCATGGCGGCGATTATTTTGTTCCTGGCCATCGGCATGGCGATCCTGGTTCGCACGCCATATCCGGCGGATCGGCCGGAGTAGATGCTTCGATATTCACCCCACTGGCCGCCGAGCGGCAGGTTAGTGCCGGAAATGCCGTACGCCGGTGAAGACCATGGCAATGCCGTGTTCGTCGGCGGCGGCGATGACATCGTCGTCGCGCATCGAACCGCCCGGCTGGATCACGGCGGTGGCACCGGCTTCGATGGCCGACAGCAGGCCGTCGGCGAAGGGGAAGAAGGCATCCGAAGCGACCACCGAGCCCTTGGTCAACGGCTCGGCCATGCCTGCCGTCTCCGCTGCGTCGATCGCCTTGCGCGCGGCGATGCGCGAAGAATCGACCCGGCTCATCTGGCCGGCGCCGATGCCGACCGTGGCGCCGTCCTTGGCGTAGACGATGGCGTTCGACTTGACGTGCTTGGCGACGCGGAAGGCGAATTTGAGATCGGCCATTTCAGCCGGCGTCGGCGCGCGCTTCGTTACCACCTTCAGGTCGAGGTCGTCGACCACGGCATTGTCGCGGCCTTGGACCAGCAGGCCGCCTGAAACCGACTTGACCGTCGTGCCGGCCGTGCGCGGGTCCGGCAGACCGCTGGTGACCAGCAGGCGCAAATTCTTCTTGGCAGCTATGATTGCAGCAGCCTCGTCGGTCGCGTCGGGCGCGATGATCACCTCGGTGAAGGTTTTCACGATTTCCTCGGCCGCCTCGGCGTCAAGGGTGCGGTTCAAGGCGACGATGCCGCCGAAGGCCGAGACCGGGTCGCAGGCGAGCGCCTTGGCGTAGGCCGCTTTCAGCGATGTGCCTTCGGCCACGCCGCACGGATTGGCGTGCTTGATGATGGCGACGGCGGCCGAGCGATTGGGATCGAATTCGCCGGCCAATTCGAAAGCGGCGTCGGTATCGTTGATGTTGTTGTAGGATAGCTGCTTGCCCTGCAGCTGCCGCGCCGTGGCGACGCCCGGCCGTTTGTCGCCATTGACGTAGAAGCCGGCGCCCTGGTGCGGGTTCTCGCCGTAGCGCATCACCTCGGCCAGCCTGCCGCCGAAAGCGCGCCAGGTTGGATGCTCGATCTCCAGCGCCTCGGCGAACCAGCCCGAGATCGCCGCATCGTAGGTGGCGGTGCGGGCGAAGGCCTTCGCCGCCAGCTTCTTGCGGAAATCCAACGACAGAGAGCCGATGTTCATCTCCAGCGCGTTGAGCACAGCGGCGTAATCGCCGGGATCGGTGACGATGGCTACATAGGCGTGGTTCTTGGCCGAGGCGCGGATCATCGCCGGGCCGCCAATGTCGATGTTCTCGACGATCGCCGCGTAGTCGGCGCCGGAGCGGCGGACTTCCTCGAACGGGTAAAGATTGGAGACGACGAGATCGATCGGCTCGATGCCGTATTTGCGCATCGCCAATGCGTGCTCGGGGTCGTCGCGCACGCCAAGCAGCGCGCCATGCACGGACGGGTGCAGCGTCTTGACGCGGCCATCCATGATCTCGGGGAAGCCGGTGAGCTCGGAGACGTCGCGCACCGCCATGCCGGCCTCGGCGATCGCTTTTGCCGTGCCGCCGGTGGAGACCAGCTCGACGCCGGCCGCGGCCAGTGCCCTGGCAAAGTCGATCAAGCCCGTCTTGTCGAAGACGGAGAGCAGCGCACGGCGGACCGGAACGAGGTCCGGGGCGGGAATGTTTTTGGCAGGAACGGCCATGGCTGGCGGCCTTTCATGTCTGGAGGAGCGTGCCCGCGCCGTAGCACATGAGGCTCGGAAATCAAGCATTGGCTTTTTCGCGGCATGCCATTGCCGCCGCAAGCTCAATTGTTTTCGGGATAACCGGCGATCTTTGTGCGGGTCAGCTGCCAGTGGACATCGGCAATTTCGGACGCCTTGAAGGCGAGTACGATCTGGCGGCTGCGGCGCGGACCGCCAAGACCGGCGAAATAGATCGATTCCTCAACTTCGGGCACCACTTCGCTGGAGGTGAACACCCAGGTATCGGCCTGATCGCCGGTCAGGACCAGCCGCTCCTGCTGGTCCTGCAGCAGATTGATGTCGGGGTGGATGTGAAAGCGCACGGTGATGAAATCGCGGCCATTGTTGCGGATCGCTGTGCTGCCCGGCCGCTGGAACCCGTCCCGGCCCACCAGCACATTGCCGTCCGAGGAGAGTTTCAGCTCGCGCTCATGCAGGAAGCCGAAACGCTGGAGATAGCCGTCATGACGGGCGATGAAGCCGTGGACGCCCTTCTGGTCGATGCGCTTGCACTGCACTTGCTGCGGGCCGCCGATCAACGGTGAACCCAACTGGTCGTTTACCCGCAGCGCGTGGGTGAAACGCGCCGAAGACGTGTCGTTGATGGTGGCCGTCGAATGCGCGGCGGTGGCGCGGGCCAGCGGCCGGAACTCGGCGGCGCCGTAGGTGTCGATGCCGGCATTGACGATGTAGTGCTGGCGGCCCGACGACAGTTCAAAGGCAAGGCAGCCGGCATGCGCTGCATTGGACACGTCGACCGGTGGCGGCAGGCCGGTATCGGCTATGACGGTGGTGCCGCCCATCGCCAGCCGCTCATAGCCCGAATGCGGCGCATGCAGCAGCGGTGCGCCGGCGGTGTCGTCATGGCGCAGGATGGTGGCGATGCGGTCATGGATGGTGGCGCCCATGCCGTTGAACCGGGCGAGGCTGCCGTCCTGGTGGCGGAAGAAACGCAATGCCGGCAGCATGCGGTCGATGGCACCGATCAGCGCCTGCGGCGGCGCTTCGGCCTGGTTGGCATAGGTCTGGCGCAGCGGCAGGAGGTCGGCGAGGATTTCCAGCACCGCCATTGGATTGCGCGAGATGTGACCGCCGTCGGCAAGGATCTGGCGATTGAGTTCCCCGGCGAGGTTGCGGGTGGCGCCGCGCAGCGCCGAGGCCGGCGCCGGCAGGGACAGCGCCGCGAAGGCCAGGGCGATGCGGGCGCGCAGCCGGTCCTTGCCGTCGGGCATTTCGCGCGCCATCGACCTGAGATAGCGGATCTGCATGGCCAGCGATTTCAGGAAAGCGCGGTAGAAGGGGAACTCGGCACCCTGCAGCACGATGGAGGAGTGCTGCAGCCAGGCAATGATGCGTTTGGCGGTCGTGCCTGGCTCCCAGGCAACGCCCGAAATATGATTGCCATGCATCGCGATCCAGTCCGAAACCAGGGCACGGGCGTTGGCGGCGGCAAGCTCGGTGCCGGCGGCGCGCATATGGCGCAGCCAGCGGAAGCCATGCAGCGTTTTCTGCCAACCGTGATTGGGGACATTAATCTGGAAAGGGGATTTGCCGCCGGTCTCGACCAGGTGGCCGGACAGGGGATAACGGCCGTAGTAGATCTCGAGCGCGATCTGCGGATCGGCGAGGCGCAGGTCCGGCGGTGCGATCAGGACACGTTCGGGCGTGCGGCCCGAATAGCGCCAGCGATAGATCGGCCCGGCGCGCAGGCGCCGGCGCGTCTTGCACCAGAACTCCTTCGCGACCAGCGTCCACAGACGCGTCGTGTTGCCGGCAGCAAGTGCCAAAACCCCTCCTGGTCGTCCTCTATCCCAAGCACAAGCTTATATGATTCAAGAACTTATGCGAAGGCGGATTTCGCCTCGGTAAGGCGCGCAACGGGCCGTGGCCGGGTCGCCCCTAAAAAAGTCACGTCTTTTCCGGGCCATACAGCCGGTTTTCCTGCGACTTATGTCTTCTTGCGGCGGCGGCCAAACGCGCTGGGCCAACAGTTTTCGCGGTCCCGAAAGGGCCGCGGAACGCGGAAGGCATCGCCGATATAGACCCTCGTCGCGACCGTTCGATCGAATCGGTAGCCGCCGCAATTGCCTCGCGAACAGGATGCGCGGCTGAAATGGCGTGAGCAGATGGAGGTCGGTTTCCTATCCATAGGAAGGGGCCGAATGATAAGGTATTCTCCGGCCAAGGTCGAACCGATCCAGGTGATTGAAATGTCGGTATCAACGGATGAGCAGGCATTTCCGGACACCCCGCCGGTTGCCCTCACAGCTGACGGCAAGCTGCTGTCGACAATGCCGAACAGGCTCGGATACCTTTCCGCGACCGACCCGTCCGTCGGCATTGAAGCCATCCGGCATCTTTATGCGACCCAAGGCTATGTCTGGCTGAAGGGCCTTTTGCCCCGCAGGGAAGTGATCGATTTTCGTGGCTGGGTGCTTTCCCATCTTGCCGAGAGCGGGCTTTTGGAACCCGGGACGGATCCCTCGCTCGGCATCGCTTCGGATCGTGCCATCGACCGTCAGCTCGCCGAGCGCCGGCTGATGTCGGTGGTCCGGTCAACCGGCTATGAAGGCTTTTGCGCGCAGCCGCGCCTGTCGCGCTTGATGGACGCTTTCGTGGGCGGCCTATCCTATCTGCACAAACGCAAGATCATGCGCTTCACCTTGCCTGGAACGGCCACCGCGACGCCGGCGCATTACGATCTCGTCTATCTGCGCGGAGGCACCGACCGGGTGGTGACGACCTGGATACCGATCGGCGACACGACCATCGACATGGGCGGCCTGGTCTACCTGGAGGGATCACACGCCGTCGGCGCCGCCCTGGAGGGACAGTTCAACAAGGACAATTCCGCTCTCAGTCCGCAGGAGCGCATCAGTGCCTATAATCGCAACATGAGTGAGGGCGGCTGGGTGTCGAAGGACCTGCCCGATATGGCGGAGCGGTTCGACACGCGCTGGCTGATGGCGGATTTCGAAGCGGGCGACATCGTCCTTCACTCGCCCTACATGATCCATGCCTCGACGACCAACCAGAGCCTCGATGGGTTGATCCGGCTGTCGACCGATATCCGCTACCAGAATGTCGACGACGAAATCGATGCCCGCTGGGGCAATCATTGGAGCCTTGATGACATGCTTTAGAGTGGTACAGCGTTTGATGGGATCGCCGACCGTTCTAACTCTTTGTTATCACGCAATTCCGGACGGAAAACCGTTACACGCTTTTCCCGGGATTGCTTTAGCCGGCACGCCGCATGCGGGCCGCGTAGAAGCCGTCGAGGCCGGAAATCGCGGGTGCGCCCAGCACCATGTCGGCGGGCGTGGTGCGCAGCGCGCCATCGGATGTGAGGAACGGGTCGAGACAGGCAAATTCACCCGGCCGGATCGGATCGGTGGTCACCCCCGGATTGTCGACCAGGAAGGCGCGGTAGAGTTCCTCGCCTTCCCGCGGATCGAGCGAACAATTGGAAAAGACGATCCGGCCGCCGGGCCTGACCAGCATCACGGCGCGGGCGAGCAGCCTGCGTTGCAGGTCGGCGAGTTTTTCGACGTCCGCCGCCGTCTTGGTCCACGGCACGTCGGGATGTCGCCGAACGGTGCCGGTCGAGGAACATGGCGCGTCGAGAAGCACGGCGTCGAACAACTCCGCCGGCTCGTATTTGAGCAGATCGGCCTGGACGATTTCGGCGGAGAGGCCGAGGCGCGCAAGGTTCTGCGTCAACCGCGCCAGCCGGTTCTTCGAAGTGTCGACGGCGGTGACCTTGGCACCGGCGAGAATGAGCTGCGCGGTCTTGCCGCCGGGCGCAGCGCAGAGATCGGCGACGCGCAATCCGCTGACATCGCCGAACAGCCTTGCCGGCAAGCCGGCCGCCGCGTCCTGGACCCACCATGCACCCTCCGCGAAGCCCGGCAATTCGGTGACAGCGCCGGCAAGCTTCTCCACCCGAACCGTGCCCGTCGGCAGGACAATGCCGCCAAGCTTTTCGGCCCAGAGTTCGGGATCGGCCTTGACCGAGAAATCAACCGGCGCCTCGTGGCGGTGGGCAGCCAGGATCTGCCGGGCCTTCTCGGCGCCATAGGCGGCCTTCAGCCGGTCGGAAAACCATTTCGGCGCTTCGTCGGTGGCGGCAAGCGCGGCCGGAAGCTCGGATTCCTTGGCCCGCGCGAGCGTGCGCAGCACACCGTTGACCAGGCCGGAAAAGCGCTGCGTGCGAGGATCGGACTTGGCGTGGGTCACCGCGAGGTCGACGGCGGCGCTGTCGGGAATATCGAGGAACAGGATCTGCGCCGCCGCCACATGCAGGATATGCGACAAGGCGGTTGCGTTGGGCGGCAGCGGGTTTTCCAGGCGCCGCGCCAGGAGCCCCGCTATGGTCATGCGGTAGCGCAGCGCGGTGACCAGTATGGCGCGCACCAGGCCACGGTCGCGCAGATCGAGCGCCTTGTATTGCGGATGGCCGTTCTCGTGATCGGTCAGGCCGTCGAGCGGCGTGCGGGCGTCGATGACGGCGGCCAGAAGCCGTGCCGCCGCCTTGCGCGCGGCCAGGCCGGCAACGAATTCGCCGCCGGCGTTGTGATCCTGATCGCCTGGAACCGTGCGTCGAGGTGCCCTGCCCGCGACACTCACGACCACCGGCCCTTGGGTCCGGTCGGATTGCGACCCCACGGATTGGATTTTGGGCTGGCCGGCCCGGTCGCCGGTTCTGGCGCGGTTGGCTTGCCCCACGGTCCGGTCATCTCCGGCTCGTCAGCCTGCGTTGACATCGGCGCTTGGCGCTGCGTGGCTGGCGGAGCGCCTTCTCCCATCCGCTGTGCCATCGCCTGCAGCGCGGCGATGCGGTTGTCGGTGCTCGGATGGGTGGAGAACAGACTGTCCATGCGCTCGCCATGCAGGGGGTTGATGATGAAGAGATGCGCCATCGCCGGATTGCGCTCGGCATCGGGATTGGGAATGCGTTCGGCCCCGCGGGCGATCTTGTCAAGCGCGGAGGCCAGCCACAGCGGGTGTCCACAGATTTCGGCGCCGCGCCGGTCGGCCTCGTACTCGCGAGTACGGCTGACCGCCATCTGCACGATCATGGCGGCGAAGGGCGCCACGATCATCGCCGCCAGCACGCCGACAAAGCCGAACGGATTGTTGTTTTCGCGGCTGCCGCCGAGGAAAAAGGCGAAATTGCCGAGCATCGAGATGGCGCCGGCAAAGGTGGCGACGATGGTCATGGTCAGCGTGTCGCGGTGCTGGACGTGGGCGAGCTCATGCGCCATCACGGCGGCGACCTCCTCATGGGTCAGCCGCTGCAGCAGGCCGGTGGAGGCGGCGACCGCCGCGTTCTGCGGATTGCGGCCGGTGGCAAAGGCATTCGGTTGCGGATTGTCGATCAGATAGGTCCTGGGCATCGGCAGGCCGGCCTGTTTGGCCAGCGCCTGGACGATGGCGTAATATTCCGGCGCGTTTTTCTCGTCGACCTCGACGGCGCGATTCATCGACAGCACCATCTTGTCGGCGTTCCAGTAGCTGAACAAATTGGTGCCGGCGGCAATGACCAACGCGATCATCATGCCGCCCGAACCGCCGATCAAAAAACCGACGCCCATGAACAGCGCCGTCATGGCGGCGAGAAGCATGGCGGTGCGAATGGTGTTCATCGTCTGCTCCTGTCCGGATGGTGGTGAAAAAGGCTCGATCCTCGTGAGGTCATCGCTATATGATGGGAAACGCCCGTTCCCGTTTCAATCCACTGGAAATATCGCATGAACGACGAAACCAGTAAAACGCCGCCCGGCCCGGACGATGGCACGCCGCCACGGGAGCTGACGCCCGCCGCCCGCCGCGCGCTGCAGGAAGCCGAGGCAAGGCGGCAGGACTACCGCCGCAAGGAAGCAGCACTTCCGCGGGAGATCGGCGGCCGTGGCGGCAAGGAGCCCGGCCGCTATGGTGACTGGGAGGTCAAAGGCCTGACCAGTGATTTCTAGCGACTGATCTCAAGCAGCGTTGCGCTGCGGCTCGAGCGCAACCCAGCCTCGCTCGTCGACGGTGATGCCGATTGCGTCATAACCTGATATCGCGGCGTGCTGTGTTGCCAGGGGGTGCTGGTGCGTGGCGTTGATCACCATGACCGAAGCGCCCGCCGCCTCCGCCGCCGCGATGCCGGCCGGGGCGTCCTCGAACACCAGGCAATCGCGCGCGTCGAAGCCAAGGCGTCTTGCGCCGAGCTGGAAGCAATCTGGCGCCGGCTTGCCGCGGGAAACGTCCTCCGCCGCGACGAGGACCGCGGGGACGGGAATGCCGGCGACCTTCATGCGTGCAAGCGCCAACGAGCGTGGCGCCGAGGTTACGATCGCCCAGCGCTCCGGCGGCAGGGAATTGAGGAATGCCACGGCGCCGGCGATCTGGACGATGCCGTCGAGATCGTCGGCCTCGGCCTTCAGCAGCAGATCCGCTTCGTGTCCCGGGTCGACGCCCGGAAGCGCCAGGGCGGTGATGGTCTCGATCGCCCGTACGCCGTGGATCGTCGGCAGGAAGGCCGCGACATCGAGGCCGTGGCGCCGCGCCCAATCGCCCCAGACCCGCTCCGCCGAGGCGATGGAATTGATGAGCGTGCCGTCCATATCGAAGAGGAAGGCGGCGAATTTTCTGCCAGCAAACATGATTTTCCTTGAAGTGCGGGGGAGGGGTCGAGGAGGACGCAACCGTAACGCCAAGGCGGTGACATGGAAAGGCGCGCGAGCGCATTTGGGGAAAGGCGCGCGAGCGCATTTGGGGCGCGATCCAGGGAACCACCGTCACCTTGCAACGTTTCAAACGTACAATTCCCACCACGCGAACCAAGGGACGACGCCCATGCTGATACGCCTCGGCTATGAGATTGCCATCGAGTGCGCCGAGGCCACTCCGGTGATTTCGCTGCTCGAGATTCACAAGGACAGGCAGGCCGACATCAAGCGGCAGACGCGTGTCCTGACCTCGCCTTCGGTGCCGACCAGACTCTATCATGACCTGCACGGCAATGCCTGCCGCCGCTTCACTGCGCCGGCCGGCGGCTTTCGCATCCTTTATGACGCGGTCGTGGAGGACAGCGGCGAGACGGATGAGGTCAATACGCTGGCCCGGGAAATGCCCGTCGCCGAGCTGCCCGACGAGGTGCTGTTCTATCTCCTGGGCAGCCGCTATTGCGAGACGGATCATCTGAGTAACCTTGCCTGGCAGCTCTTCGGCCATCTTCCTTCCGGCTGGGCGCGGGTGCAGGCGATCGTCGACTATGTCCATAACCGCCTGTCCTTCGGCTACGGCTATGCCCGTTCGACCCGCACCGCCGCGCAAGCGCACGAGGAACGTGTCGGGGTGTGCCGAGACTTTGCCCATCTGGCGATCACGCTCTGCCGCTGCATGAACATTCCGGCGCGCTACGTGAACGGCTACCTCGGCGATATCGGCGTGCCGGCGGATCCCGCGCCGATGGATTTCTCGGCCTGGATGGAAGCCTTCCTGGACGGCAAGTGGTATACGTTCGACCCGCGCCACAACCGGCCGAGGACCGGTCGCGTCGTCATTGCGCGCGGCCGCGACGCCACCGACGTACCCTTGCTGCACAGTTTCGGCCCGCACCGGCTGAGCTTGTTCAAGGTATGGACCTACGAACAGGAAGGCAGGCTGTTCAATCCACCCTATCACGGCATCGACAGGACGGTCAGCGCGCGGATGCTGGCCTAGCTGCGTTGATATTCAGGTGAGGCCGGGCTGCAAATGGCTTGGCCTGACCTGAATCTCAACACACCTGGCCGGGTTTGTGCCTCGACATGCTTCGCAATCCTGGGACAGTTGGCCCGCTTCGGGACAGAGATGCTGTGCCGCAACAAGACGTCGCCAGACACCGGACCAGCACTTCGGTCTGGGCATGGTAAGCGTCCGGTAAAGACGCGCGCGGATACACGCTGACGTTTACCGACCGTTCACCTCCTTACCCCGTGAAAATCCAATAAAAGCAATGTTCTGCTGGTGAATTCCCGATCGCGGATCGGGTCGCCTCCCGTTCCGGCTGGAATCCTGCATTGTCCCCGATGCGGCGACGAGGCCGAGGCAAGTGGAGGCTGTTGGATGCGGAATTACGGGGGTCTTGTTCACGCGGTCGGCGGCTTCGCCAGAGACCGCAGTGGAAATTTCGCGGTCCTGTTCGGCTTTGCTGCCTCGGTCTTGGCGCTGGCCGCAGGCTTCTCGGTCAATATCACGCAGCTCTACAACGCCAGATCGAGCCTGCAGGGCGTGCTCGACGCGGCAGTGACATCGACGGCACGTGACCTGACCACCGGCGCCATCAAGGAGGCCGACGCAAACAAATCCGTGCAGGCCCTTCTCGACGCCAACGGCGCGGCGGGCATTCTGCACGCTGGCCAGATCGTGCTCGACAAGCTGATCGTCGACAGGACCGCCAACACGGTCCGGGCGAATGCCCACGTCGATGTCGGCCTCTATTTCCCGTTGTTCAGCACCGGTGACATGCAGCGCGTCGGCGCTTCCACCACGGCGCTCTATTCCGACAAGCAGATAGAGGTGGCCATGATGCTCGACATAACGGGATCGATGGCCAGGCGGGGCAACGTCAACAAGATCGGCGATCTGAAAGTCGCTGCGACGAACGCCGTCAAGACGATGCTCGAGAACCAAGACCCGAAGACCCCCCGCGTCCGTGTCGCGATTGTGCCCTATGCATCTGGCGTGAACGCCGGAAAACTGGCCGAAAACGTCTATGCCGAGAAGCAAGGGAGTTCTGAACTACCACCCGTCGCCGGCAGTTCGCTTCTCGTTGCCAAGACGGGCAAAAATCTGCTGCCGTCCTTCAGCGACTACGTCTCCATTGTTGGGGCGGCCATGCCACACCCGGATAATTGCGCTACAGAGCGCAAGAATAAGAACGGCGATGCCGACTTGAGCGCCGATGGCCCTGACACGGTTCGCACAGACAGGAACGGCAAGAAATATTATGCCCTGGTAAATCGGGACGATCATCTCAGCGACCAGGGAATGAACAAGTGTCCTGACGCGCAAGTGATCCCGCTGACCGCGGATTCGGAGGCATTGCTTGATTCGATCGACGACTTCCAGGCCGATGGTTATACGGCCGGCGCGATCGCCATTCAGTGGACCTATTACATGCTGTCGCCGCAATGGCGCGCTGCGATCGAGAATGCCGGTCTCGGCAACGGCGCTTCGAACGCCGATGCGAAGAAGGTCGCCAAGGTTGCGATCCTGATGACCGATGGCCAGTTCAATACCGCCTTCGCGGGTGTTGCTGGGAGATACAACAGCCAAGGCAACCTTGCGCGCGGCAATGCTGAAACGCTGTGCGGCAATATGAAAAATGACGACATCGAGATTTTCACCATCGGCTTCGACCTCAACGATAAGGATATGTCGGCAACCGAGAGGGATCAGGCAAAGGCGGTGCTAAAGGATTGTTCTTCGAAAGACGCCTCCGCCGCCGACAGACATTACTTCGAGGTGTCCACCGGGCTGGAATTGGATAATGCCTTTCAGGAAATCATCCGCAACACCGAAAAGGTCGTACTGACCCAATAATCCGTGAAAAGGAAAAGGCCGCCGCTTCTTTCGAAGCCGGCGGCCTTCCGTGTTTCCGTCCATGGCGCGGCTCAATGGTGGTGACGCTTACGTCACCGACCGCGCATCTCGCGCCTTAACGGGAAGACTGCTTCCCGAAAGTGCAATCCGCTGAGCCCACGTTCTGGAAAACGAAATCACTCGACATCGGATCACCTCCTTTCGATTTGTTGAACACACACTCATGATGGGGTGCGTTGCAGCAAATGACAAGATGCCGGGTGGAAAAAGCGTGACGTGCTTGCGATCCGCGGCCCAAAAGGACAACATCGCGTCATCGACCGCGGGGAAGGGCATGGACGCCACCGAAAGAGCTGTGCGCATCGTTCGAACGGTAGTCGAGGCGATCAAGCCCGGCTTCGCGGTCAGGCTGTGGACCGGCGAGCGGATCGGCCTCGCCACCGGCCCCGTGCTGATCATCAACGACCACGATATTGTCTGGCAGATCGTTCGCCGACCGTCCCTGTCGACCCTTATCGAGATGTGGATTTCCAAGGCAGTCGACATCGAGGACGGATCGCTGTTCGATTTCTATGCCCTGCCTTCGACGGGCAAGCTGCGGTCGAAGCTGAAGGCGTTGCCCAAACGGGCGCTCCTGCGTGACTTGCCGGCGGTGCTGTTTTCGAGAAAGCAGATGGCGTCGCGGGTCGATCTCGCGGGGCGCAACCCGTTCGTCAGCGGCTCCAGCAAGGAGGCGATCCAGCATCACTATGACATCTCGAATGCCTTTTACGGGCTCTTTCTCGACGAGCGCATGGTCTATAGCTGCGGGTATTTCCAGGATTTCGCAAACGGCATCGACGAAGCGCAGGTCGACAAGCTCGACCATATCTGCCGCAAGCTTCGGCTGAAGCCCGGCGAAAGATTGCTCGACATCGGCTGCGGCTGGGGCGCGATGCTGATCCACGCCGCGAAAAACTATGGTGTCGTCGGACACGGCGTCTCGCTGTCGCAAGCCCAGACCTCACTAGCGCGCGAGCGCATTCGCGCCGAGGGTCTGGAGGACAAAATCACCATCGAGATAAAGTCCTATGCGGAGCTCACCGGCACCTTCGACAAGATATCGTCCATCGGCATGTTCGAGCATCTGGGCCTGGCAAACCATGCCGCTTATTTCTCCGCTGTCCACCGGCTGCTGAAACCGGGCGGCATCTATCTGCATCACGCCATCACCAGGCGCAGCAAGGGCGACGTCAAGAAGACCCTGCGCAAGGGGCCGGAATACAAGGCGCTGATCAAATACATCTTCCCGGGTGGCGAACTCGACACGATCGGCATGACATCAAGCAATCTCGAAGCACACGGCTTCCTCGTCTATGATGTCGAGAATTTGCGCGAGCACTATGCCCGCACCTGCAGGCTGTGGGCCGAGCGTCTGCAGGCGCGGTTCGACGAGGCGATCGCCGAGGTCGGCGAAGCCAAGGCGCGGCTGTGGCTGCTTTACCTGAGCGGCTGCTCCATCACCTTCGAACGCGCCTCGGCGCAGATATTCCAGACTGTCGCCACCAAACGCGCGCGAGGCCCGAGCGGCCTGCCACCGACGCGGGCGGATCTTTATCGATAGGCTTGGGCCGGAAGGTCAGACGAACCGCATCGGCGCGCCGGTCTCGACACGACCCGGCCGGTCGACGGTGCAGTAGACGCCGAGATTGTGGGCGTTGTGGCGGACCAGATTGCGCAGGATGCCCGGATCATCGTCGAAACCGTCCTGGGAGATGATGGTGAAGCCGCAGCGGCGGCACGGCTCGGAGATGGTCAGGACGAGGTCGCCGATGGCGAGCTTCTTGCCGATCCATTCGGTTTCGGGAAACGAGCCCTCGACCGAGGCCATGTCGACGACGATGTTGGGACGGAAGCGGCGGGGATCGGCGGCTCCCTCCGGATGGAGCGCCTCCAGCCGTGCCAGCGAGGCCGTGGTCAGGAGATGGATCGGCGCCTTGCGGTAGCGCTCCGCGGTCAGCGGCCCGGCATAGCCGGCCGCGTTCTCCCCGCGGAACGGCCGGATCGAGGCGCGGAAGCCGAGATACGCCGACACGACGCGGTCGCATTCGGGGCCGGGGGCGGCGAGCCAGTCGCCATCGGGGACGGCGATTTCCAGTTCGCTGTCGCGGCTCAGCCGGGTGCGGATGCGCGGCACCTTGTGCCACTTGGCGTCGCGATCCGGCCGGGCGATCTCATTGTCCGAGGCATCGACGAGGCCGAACAGGCGGTCGCCCTCGACGCCAACCGGTCCAACCAGGATGGTGTCCCGGCGCTCGCCGGCGAGCGAACTTGCCGGATAGCGCCACAACTGGGTGACGGTGCCCAATGCCGCGTCTTCCCGCATCAGCCCTTCTTGTTCTGCCTGTTGGCAACGAGGTCGTCGACCACGGCCGGATCGGCAAGCGTCGAGGTGTCGCCGAGCGCGGAAAAATCATCCTCGGCGATCTTGCGCAGGATGCGGCGCATGATCTTGCCCGAACGCGTCTTGGGCAGGCCCGGCGCGAACTGGATCTTGTCAGGCGTGGCGATTGCGCCGATCTCCTTGCGGACATGGGCGACAAGCTCCTTGCGCAGATCCTCGCTCGGCTGCCCGCCGGCCATCAGGGTGACGTAGCAATAGATGCCTTGCCCCTTGATATCATGGGGATAGCCGACGACGGCGGCCTCGGAAACCTTGTCATGGCTGACCAGGGCCGATTCGACCTCGGCCGTGCCCATGCGGTGGCCGGAGACGTTGATGACGTCGTCGACGCGGCCGGTGATCCAGTAGTAGCCATCGGCGTCGCGGCGGCAGCCGTCACCGGTGAAGTATTTTCCTTTGTAGGCGGAGAAATAGGTCTGCACGAAACGGTCGTGATCGCCATAGACGGTGCGCATCTGGCCGGGCCAGGAATCGGTGATGCAGAGGTTGCCGTCGGCCGCACCGTCCACCACCTTGCCCTCGCTATCGACCAGCTGCGGCTTGATGCCGAAGAAGGGCCGTGTCGCCGAACCCGCCTTGAGGTCGGTGGCGCCCGGCAGCGGCGTGATCAGGATGCCGCCGGTCTCGGTCTGCCACCATGTATCGACGATCGGGACCCTGCCGTCGCCGACGACGTTGAAATACCACTCCCAGGCTTCCGGGTTGATCGGCTCGCCGACCGAGCCCAGCACGCGCAGCGACTTGCGAGAGGTCTTCTTCACATGCGCGTCGCCGGCACCCATCAGCGCGCGCAGCGCCGTCGGCGCGGTGTAGAAGATGTTGACCTTGTGCTTGTCGATGACTTCCCAGAAGCGCGACTGAGAGGGGTAGTTCGGCACGCCTTCGAACATCAGCGTGGTGGCGCCGTTGGCGAGCGGCCCGTAGACGATGTAGCTGTGGCCGGTTACCCAGCCGACATCTGCGGTGCACCAGTAGATGTCGCCGTCATGATAGTCGAAGACATATTGGTGCGTCATCGAGACATAGACGAGGTAGCCGGCGGTGGTATGCAGCACGCCTTTCGGCTTGCCGGTCGAGCCCGACGTGTAGAGGATGAACAGCGGATCCTCCGCCTTCATCTTCTCCGGCTTGCAATCAGACTTAACCGTCGCGACTTCGTCGTGATACCAGACATCGCGTCCCGGCGCCCAGCCGATCTTGCCGCCGGTGCGGCGCACGACCACAACGGTCTTGACCTTGACATGGTGCTTGGCGGCGATGTCGATCGCCTTGTCGGTGTTTTCCTTGAGCGGAATAGGTTTGCCGCCGCGCAGACCCTCATCGGCGGTGATGACGAAGGTCGATTCGCAATCGACGATGCGACCGGCCAAGGCGTCCGGCGAAAAGCCGCCGAAGACGACCGAATGGATAGCGCCGATACGCGTGCAGGCCAGCATCGCGTAGGCCGCCTCCGGGATCATCGGCATGTAGATGGTGACGCGGTCGCCTTTCTTGACGCCGTGCTTCTTCATCACATTGGCGAGCCGGCAGACGTGCCCGTAGAGTTCGTTGTAGGTGATTTTCTTGTCGTCGTAGGGGTTGTCGCCTTCCCAGATGATGGCGGTCTGGTCGCCGCGCTTCTTCAGGTGGCGGTCGATGCAATTGTACGAGACATTGGTCTGGCCATCCTCGAACCACTTGATCGAGACCTTGCCGTCGAAGGAGGTGTTCTTGACCTTGGAGAAGGGCTTGAACCAGTCGATGCGCTTGCCGTGCTTGCCCCAGAACTTGTCCGGGTTCTTCACGCTGTCGGCATACCATTTGAGGTAGGTGTCATTGTCGATCAGGGCGTTCTTCTTCCACGCCGGCTGGACGCGATGGACATGAACCTCGGACATTTCTTGGCTTTCCTCCCGAACCAGTCCGCCGGCTTGAAACGCCCGCGGGATCGCGGCGACGCAGCCGCGAATTCGGCGGCATTATTACCAGTTCCGTCGCGACGGCAACATTAGACGTTGGATTCGCGCGGCGGGATGCCGCAGGGGCGCTTTCCGGAACTGTCAGCACTCGACGTGGTTCGCTGCTAACCGCATGTTTTTACCCGAGAAGTTCCCTTTGAGACCAACAAAAATCAATAGACAGTTAAGTACCGGCGCGCACAATTGGCAGCTGGGAGGAAAGGAGAATCAACCAGGGGACCACCCAAGGGGACCATAATGCGCGACCATCTTGAAATGGACCTGATGCTCAAAGGCTACGGTCTGACCACGGCCAAGATTCTTTATCATTTTCCCGACCACCCGCATCTCCTGCAGAGCTTCGTCTGGCAGGACTACGACATCGCTCCGAAGTTTCCGGTGCTGATCGGGTTCATCGAATTCTGGAAAGCCAAGCTCGATGGGCCGCTGCATTCGGTGCTCTACACGCACCAGAAGCTTATCGCGCCGAATGAATGGCGCAAAGTGGATGGCGAGTTCGTGCTGCATTGAGCGGTGATACAGCTGATCTCCCCCCTTGCGGGGGAGATGCCCGGCAGGGCAGAGGGGGGTGCTGTCCCGGCGACATCTCAGCAATTGTCCATGAGGCCGTTCGCCGCTAGTGGTTCTAGTCAACGCCGCGTTCCTTCACACCCCTCTCTGTCCTGCCGGACATCTCCCCCGCAAGGGGGGGAGATTGGCAGCTTCAACGCCAGCGCGGCTCAAACCGCCGGCGGGTTCAGCCGGGCGAAGCCCTCCTGGCGGCGATAGGGGAAGTACGGGTAGGGCGCGGTGACTTCGCTTGCGGCGTCGAGCTTCTTCACCTGCTCCGGTGTCAGCGCCCAGCCGACGGCGCCAAGGTTTTGGCGCAGCTGCTCCTCGTTGCGAGCGCCGATGATAACGGAGGAAACGGTCGGGCGCCGCAGCAGCCAGTTGATGGCGATCTGCGGCACGGTCTTGCCGGTTTCCTGCGCCACCGCGTCGAGCTCATCCATGACCCGATAGAGATGCTCGTCCCCGACCGGCGGCCCGAAATCAGCCGTCTCGTGCAGCCGGCTCTTTTCCGGCAGAGGCTGGCCACGGCGGATCTTGCCGGTCAGGCGGCCCCAGCCGAGCGGGCTCCACACCAGCGCGCCGACGCCCTGGTCGAGGCCGAGCGGCATCAGCTCCCATTCGTAGTCGCGGCCGAGCAGCGAATAGTAGACCTGATGCGCGGCGTAGCGGGGATAGCCGTGCTTCTCCGCCAAGCCGAGCGACTTCATCACCTGCCAGCCGGAGAAGTTGGAGGCGCCGACATAGCGCAGCTTGCCGGAGCGAACGAGGTCATCCAGCGTCGACAGCACTTCCTCGATCGGCGTGCCCGCATCGAAGGCGTGCAGTTGCAGCAGGTCGATATAATCGGTGCCGAGGCGCTTCAGCGCGGCGTCGACCGACTTGATCAGCCGCGAGCGCGAGGAGCCGTAGTCGCCCGGCCCTTCGCCCATCGGCAGCGCCGTCTTGGTCGAGATCAGCACCGCGTCGCGACGGCCCTTGATCGCTTCGCCGAGCACCTCCTCCGAGGCGCCGTTCGAATAGACGTCCGCCGTGTCGAACAGGTTGACGCCGGCCTCGAGACAGATGTCGATCAGCCGCCGCGCTTCCTGCGCGTCGCTGTTGCCCCAGGCGCCGAACAGCGGGCCGGAGCCGCCGAAGGTGCCCGCGCCGAATGAAAGCGCCGGGACTTTCAGGCCCGATGCGCCGAGACGTCGATAGTCCATTTTCTTGCTCCTGGTGGTTTGTGAAGAGGTCGAGAGGATTCGGGTGTCGGCTGGCGTCACGACCGGACGGAGACAGGCGCACCTGATGTGGTGCCACCATCGAGGTGCAGCGCCAGTCCAGCCACGGTGAGCGCCGCGAGCGGCAGCAGGGCGGCGACCCAGGTGAGCGAACCCAGTCCAAGGCCATGGGCGATGACCGCGCCGCCAAGCCAGGCGCCGGCCGCATTGCCGAGATTGAAGGCGGCGATGTTGAACGATGAGGCCAGGCTCTGGCCGGCGCCTTGCGCCTTTTCCAGCACCCACATCTGCAGCGGCGCCACTGTGGCGAAGGCGGCGGCGCCGAGCAGGCCGACATAGATCACGGCCATGACCTGGCTGTGAATGGCGAAGCTCATCGTGGCAAGCACCAGCGCCAGCACCACGAGGCTGCCGAGCACCGCCGGCACCAGCCAGCGATCGGCGATCTTGCCGCCGGCGAGATTGCCGGCGATGAGGCCGCCGCCAAAGACGAGCAGGATCGGCGATACAGCGGCTTCGCTGAAGCCGCTGATCTCGGTGAGCAACGGGGCGATGTAGGTGAAGACGGCGAAGACGCCGGCATAGCCGAGCACCGTGGTGGCGAGGCCGAGCAGGACGGGCGTGCGGCGCAGAACGGCGAGATCGGCGCGCAGATCGCTCTTCTCGGGCGCTGCCTGGCCGCGCGGCACCAGGGCGAGGATGACGGCGAAGGCCGCCAGGCCGACGGCGGTCACCGCCCAGAGGGTCGCACGCCAGCCAAAGGCTTGGCCGAGCCAGGTGCCGAAGGGCACGCCTAGGATGTTGGCGATGGTCAGGCCGGTGAACATCAGCGCGATCGCCGAAGCCTTCCTGTTGGGCGCGACCAGACCAGTGGCGACGACCGAGCCGACGCCAAAGAAGGTGCCGTGGGCGAAGGCGGTGATGATGCGGGCACCCATCAGCGTCCAGTAATCGGGCGCCAGCGCACAAGCGAGGTTGCCAATCGTGAAGATCGCCATCAGCGCCAGCAGCACGGTTTTGCGCGGCCAGTTGCCCGTGGCAATGGTCAACAAGGGTGCACCGATGACGACACCGAGCGCATAGGCAGAGATCAATTGGCCGGCGGCGGAGATCGACACGCCGAGGTCTTTGCTGACATCGATAAGCAGGCCCATGATGACGAATTCGGTAACACCGATGCCAAAAGCACCGGCGGCGAGGGCATAAAGAGCAAGAGGCATGGCGATGGTCCCATCTGTCGGCGAAGGACGCTCAGTCCGCGCCCCGGCCCTGAAGATCATGATCCGCGATGTTGTGAACCAGACTTGCCCAAGGCACACTTCTTGTGAAATAGATTCACAGATGGCCAGGCCCGACATCAACCGTTCCGGCGAGATCGAAGTCTTCGTGCGCGTCGTCGAGGCGGGTAGTTTTTCGGCCGCGGCGCGGCAGCTGCGGATGACGCCATCGGCGGTGAGCAAGCTGATAGCACGGCTCGAAACCCGGCTTGGGGCGCGGCTTGTCAGCCGCTCGACGCGCAAGCTCCAGCTCACGCCGGAAGGGACGGCGTTCTACGACAGCGGCGTGCGCGTGCTCGCCGACATGGACAAGGCCGAGCGTGAAGCCGCGGCGGGAGCCGCGCCGCGCGGCAGGCTGAGAGTTAACAGCTACGTGCCGTTCGGCCAACACCGGCTGATGGAACTGCTGCCGCGCTTTCTGGAGCGCTATCCCGAAATTTTCGTCGAGGCTGTGCTGACCGACAGCGTGATCGACCTGCTGGAAGAGCGGGCCGATGTCGCGATCCGCGCCGGGCCGCTGCGCGAATCGAGGCTGGTGGCGCGCAAGCTCGGTCAAAGCCGAATGGTGGTGGTCGCGGCACCTTCCTATCTCGAAGCACATGGCACGCCGCGCACGCTGTCCGATCTCGGGCGTCACAACATGCTCGCCTTCAGTTTCGCGCGGCATATCGACGGCTGGCCTTTTATCGATACGGCAGGCGCGCCGGTGATCACCCCGGTTGTCGGAAACCTGGCATTGACCGATGGCGAGGCGATGCGCCAAACGACCGTCGCCGGGGCCGGCATCGCCCGACTGGCGCGCTGGCATGTCGAACCCGACATCGCCGCCGGCCGGCTGGTGCCGCTGCTGGAAGATTTCAACCCCGGCGACGAAGAGCCGACGCATGCCGTCTATGTCGGCCAGGGCAAACACCTGCCGGCACGTGTGCGGGCCTTTCTCGACTTTCTTGCCGAGACCGTTCGGCTGTAATCGAAGCCGCGCGTCGACGAGACGCGCGGCGTTGAAGGACCGACTTGCCAGCGGTACGCGCTATGCCTTCGGCACGAAAGGCCCCGGACGACGGCCGGCGCCCTGGCGTTCGACCATCCAGCCGGGATATTCGGCGGGTAGTGCGCTCACTTCGTCAAGCCTGGCGAGATCGTCGGCATCGAGCTTGAGGCTGGTGGCGGCAAGGTTCTGCTCGAGCTGGTCCATGCGGCTGGCGCCGATGATCACGCTCATCACGAAAGGCTTGGCCAGGACATAGCCGAGCGCCACGGTCGCGACGCCGACATCATGCTTCTCGGCGACCTCCCGCATGACGGCGACCGCCGCCCAGGCGCGGTCCTCGTTGACCGGCGGGAAGTTGAAGGACGCGCGGCGGCCCTCGCCATTGCCCGGCGCGCCGGGCCCATATTTGCCGGACAGCAGCCCGCCAGCCATCGGCGACCACACCATCAGGCCGAGCTTCTCCTCGTTGATCAGCGGCACGATCTCGCGTTCGAGGTCGCGGCCGGCGATCGAATAATAGGACTGGACGGTCTCGAAGCGGGCAAAGCCCTTGCGGTCGGCGATGCCGAGCGCCTTGGCGATGCGCCAAGCCTGCCAGTTGGAGACACCGACATAGCGGACCTTGCCGCTGGAGACGAGATCATCAAGTGCCCGCAGCGTCTCGTCGATCGGCGTCACCGCATCGGTGCCGTGCAACTGATAGAGATCGATATGGTCGAGCTGCAGCCGCTCCAAGCTGGCGTCGACCGAATCCATGATATGGCCGCGCGAGGAGCCGCGCTGGTTTGGTCCCTCACCCATGGCGCCGTGGACCTTGGTGGCGATGACCACGTTTGACCGGGCAACACCGAGATCCCTAAGCGACTGACCAAGCAGGCGTTCGGACTCGCCGACGGAATAGACGTCGGCCGTGTCGAAGAAGTTGACGCCGGCGGCGATCGAGCGGCCGACGATCTCGTTGACGCCCTTCTGGTCGAGGCTGGCGATCAGGCCCCATTGGGCGTTCTGGCCGGCGGCGCCGAAGGTCATGGTGCCGAGGCAAAGTTCGGAGACGAATAGCCCCGTGTTTCCAAGCTGATTGTAACGCATCGTGAGACTCCAGGAAGATGTGCGGTGACATCAAGGCAAATAGGAACGGCACGTTTCGTTTCAAGCACTGGTATAATGGTGCTTGTGGATCAGGCCCAGCGATATGCACGGCAAGCTGGAAATTCGGACTACCGGCTTCCAAAAATCGCCGAACCGACCCTGACGCTGGTGGCGCCAAAGGCGATCGCGGTCTCGAAGTCGCCGGACATGCCCATCGACAGTTTGGCGACCCCGGCTTCCTTGCCGAGTTTCTCCAACAAGGCGAAGTGGGGGCCGGGGTTCTCGTCCGCCGGCGGGATGCACATCAGGCCTTCGATGCCGAGGCCATGCACTTCCCGGCAGCGTCTGACGAAGGCGACCGCCTCGCTCGGTTCGATCCCGGCTTTCTGCGGTTCGGAACCGGTGTTCACCTGGACATAGAGTTTTGGCGCACGGCCTTGCCGGACAATTTCCTTGGCGAGCTCCGCGGCGATCTTGTCGCGGTCGACCGTCTCGATGACCTCGAACAGCGCCACCGCTTCCCTCGCCTTGTTCGACTGCAGCGGGCCGATCAAATGCAGTTCGATGTCGGGGAAAGCTTCCTTCAGGTCAGGCCATTTGCCTTGCGCTTCCTGCACGCGGTTTTCGCCGAAGACGCGCTGGCCGGCCTCGATCACCGGGCCTATGTCGGCGGCGTCGAAGGTCTTGGAGACCGCCACCAGCGTCACCGCGCCGGCTTCACGGCCGGCCTCCCGCTCGGCGGCGGCGATCTTCGCCTTGACCGCGAAAAACTGCTGAACGGCGTCGCCCATATGTAAATCCCGCTGTTTTGACCCGCGTTTTTGTCAGCCGCGATGCCCATATGGTTGACGGGTTTGCCAAACCATGGTGAACACCCGGACCACATTCATGAACTGCCGGGCTCTTGCCCGCAGTCCGCATGCTTTTAAGTGAAAAACGTCCCATGGCAACCGAACGATACAACCCGCGCGCGTCAGAACCCAAATGGCAGAAGGCCTGGGCCGAGAAGAAGCTTTTCGAAGCGCACAATGACGATCCGCGTCCGAAATACTACGTGCTGGAAATGTTCCCCTATCCGTCGGGCCGCATCCATATCGGCCATACCCGCAATTACACGATGGGCGACGTGGTGGCCCGCTACAAGCGCGCCAAGGGTTTCAACGTGCTGCATCCGATGGGCTGGGATGCCTTCGGCATGCCGGCTGAGAACGCCGCGATGCAGAACAAGGTGCATCCCAAGGAATGGACCTACCAGAACATCGCCGCCATGCGCGAGCAGCTCAAGGTGATGGGCCTGTCGCTGGACTGGGCGCGCGAATTCGCCACCTGCGACGTCGATTACTACCACCGCCAGCAGATGCTGTTCCTCGACTTCGTCGAGAAGGGGCTGGTGACGCGCAAATCCTCCAAGGTCAACTGGGATCCGGAGGACATGACGGTGCTCGCCAACGAGCAGGTCATCGAGGGGCGCGGCTGGCGCTCCGGCGCGCTGGTTGAACAGCGCGAGCTGACGCAATGGTTCTTCAAGATCACCGACTTTGCCCAGGATTTGCTGGATTCGTTGGACGGTCTCGACGAGTGGCCCGAAAAAGTGAAGCTGATGCAGCAGAACTGGATCGGCCGTTCGGAAGGCCTGCTGATCCGCTGGCCGCTGGCCTCGGAAATCGCCGGCGAGCATGAGCTGGAAGTCTACACGACAAGACCGGACACCATTTTCGGCGCCTCGTTCATGGCAATCGCCGCCGATCATCCGCTGGCCAAGAAGGCCGCGGAGACCAATCCGGCCCTGGCGAAGTTCATCGACGAAGTGCGCCATATGGGCACCTCGGTGGCGGCGCTCGAGACGGCCGAGAAGAAGGGCTTCGACACCGGCATCCGCGTCGTCCATCCCTTCGACGATAGCTGGACGCTGCCTGTCTACGTCGCCAATTTCGTGCTGATGGAGTACGGCACCGGCGCCATCTTCGGCTGTCCGGCGCATGACCAGCGCGACCTCGACTTCGCCAACAAATACGGCCTGCCGGTGGTGCCGGTGGTGATGCCTGATGGCGCCGATGCCAAGACGTTCCAGATCGTCGACGAGGCCTATGTCGACGATGGCGCGATGATCAATTCGCGGTTCCTCGACGGCATGGCGCCGGACAGCGCTTTCGATGAAGTCGCCGGGCTGCTGGAGCAAAAGACCATCGGCAACCGGCCGATGGCCGAGCGCAAGGTGAATTTCCGCCTGCGCGACTGGGGCATTTCGCGCCAGCGCTACTGGGGCTGCCCGATCCCGATGATCCATTGCGAGGATTGCGGTGTGGTGCCGGTGCCGAAGGCCGATCTGCCGGTCAAGCTGCCCGACGATGTCGATTTCGACCGGCCAGGCAATCCGCTCGACCGTCACCCGACCTGGCGGCATGTGAAGTGCCCGCAATGCGGCAAGGACGCGCGGCGCGAAACCGACACGATGGACACGTTCGTGGATTCGTCCTGGTATTTCGCCCGCTTCACCGCGCCCTGGGCACATGAGCCGACCGATCCCAAGGCAGCGAACGAGTGGCTGGCGGTCGACCAATATATTGGCGGCATCGAGCATGCGATCCTGCATCTGCTCTATTCGCGCTTCTTCACCCGCGCCATGCGCGAGACCGGCCATGTTGCCCTGGCCGAGCCGTTCAAGGGCCTGTTCACGCAAGGCATGGTGGTTCACGAAACCTACCGTGTAGGCTCGGCGTCGAATGGGCGCTGGCTGGCGCCGACCGAGGTTCGTCTGGAGGACGTCGACGGCAAGCGCCGCGCCATCGACGTCGCCACCGGCGAGGCGGTCACCATCGGCCCGCTCGAGAAGATGTCGAAATCGAAGAAGAACACGGTGAGCCCGGAAGACATCACCGATGGCTACGGCGCCGACACGGCGCGCTGGTTCATGCTGTCGGATTCGCCGCCCGAGCGCGATGTCGAGTGGACCGACGACGGTGCCGCCGGCGCGCATCGCTTCATGCAGCGCATCTGGCGGCTGGTGTCGACGGCGGCCGAGACGCTGGCAGGGGTCACGCCCAAGGCGGCCAATGACGGAGAGGCCGGGGCGGTTTCCAAGGCCGCGCACAAAATCCTGAAGGCGGTCGGCGAAGACATCGAGAAGCTCGCCTTCAACCGCGCCATTGCTCGCATCTATGAACTTGCCAACGCGCTGACAGCCCCGCTCAACGAAGTGGCGGAAGGCAAGACCGTTCCGGCGCTGAAAAGCGCCTGCCGCGAGGCGGTTGAGATCATGGTGCATCTGATCGCGCCCGTGATGCCGCATCTGGCTGAAGAGTGCTGGGAGACGCTGGGCGGCATCGATCTGGTGGCCGAACGGCCGTGGCCGGTCTTCGATCCAGCACTGGTCGTCGACAACGAAGTCACCTATCCGGTGCAGGTCAACGGCAAGAAGCGGGGGGATTTGACAATTGCCCGCGACGCGGACCAAGGTGCGGTCGAAAAAGCGGTCTTGGCTCTCGACTTCGTGCAGAAAGCACTTGAAGGTAAGGCTCCGCGCAAGGTGATCATCGTGCCGCAGAGGATCGTCAATGTCGTTGCCTGATCGGGAAAAGACAGAGCTGGGCCGTCTGCTGCGCCGCATCGCGCTTGCCGGCCTCGTCGGCTCGCTGGCGCTCATTTCGGCCTGCCAGGTGCGGCCGCTCTATTCGAGCGCGCCGTTGTCGACGGGCTCGACCGCCAATGCCGAGATGGCATCGATCGCCGTCAAGCCGGTCCGGACGCGCTATGCCCAGCAGGTGCGTAACAATCTGATCTTCGGGTTCGGGCGCGGCGCGGGCGAGCCCGCCTCGCCGCTTTATTCCCTCGACCTCGGCGTGAGCGAAGGCGTTGAATCCTCGGCGCTGGTACAGAATGGAACCGATCAGGACGAGCCGACCGCCGGTTCGGTGACGTTGACCGCGGGCTACACGCTGACCGATGTGAAAACCGGCGCGGTGATCGCCGTCGGCAAGCGGGCGATCACCTCGTCCTTCGACAGGCCGCGTCAGGAGTTTGCCTCCTACCGGGCGCAGATCGACGCCGAGAACCGCGCCGCGCGCGAACTGGCTGAAGCCCTGCAGCTGTCGATCGCCCAGGATCTGGCCCGGCACGGCAAGGCGGCCAGCTAGCGCGTTCGCCGTCTCAAAAGAGGGCCGAACGCCCTCTTTCATTCTCTCGATGTCCCGATCCTGTGTCCGGGCGACGGAAACGCGCCGGCAGCTGGGCTTTGGAGCCATGTGGATCCTGTCCGCGGGTTTTTCCCGTGACCAAGGTTCGCCCCGCTTTCCAGCCCAGCGCTTCGCCGCGAAAGATGCGTCTCGATCGCTCTAGCGACGCTGACGGGAAGCAACTGTTAACCACTCGCTCCCTATTGCTCGGCAGTCGTTTCACAGTGAGTCTTGAGCATGGAAGCCAGGCGTTTTTCTCGGATCAATTCGTTGCACACAGCTGCGCCCGATGACCCCCAAGGAGAGCGTTCCGGCGGCCCGCGCGGCAAGGTCGATGTCCGCCAGTCCGGCGCTTCTTTCCCGCAGGGTGGCGACACCGAAAGCCCGGCCTGGCAAGAGTATTTTTTCCTTGCGCCCAATGTGCGTTTTACACGCACGCCGGACTATGAGCCAAAGCACCGCCAACCGCAGGACGACGTTGCCGAGCAGGATGCACGGCAGGCGCTCCCGACGCAGCAGGTCGGTCCTGGCGCCGTCATGCATCGCGGACCGGCACCGGCCGGGCCCGCTCAGCCGGCGCGTAGCGGGGAGACGGCGCAAGGCGTTGCGCCGGCGGCTCTAAAGGGGCCAGCAACGGCACGGGCGGCCACGCGCCCGGCGCCCGTTGTCGGGAATGGCGCGCCGGTCAAAGCAGCCCCCGCTGAAAAAGCCCGGCGGCCCTATCTTTCGGATCACGCCTTCTTCGAGGGCTTGGCGCCGCTTCTGGTCGACGTGACGCCCGCCCGCCAAGTCAGCCCGGTCCCGCGTGCACCGGTGCTGGCTCCGCCGGTTGCCGCCGCCCGGGCCGATGTCTCCGGACCGGCGGTGGCCGATGTCACCGCCTTGTTCCGTGTCATCGAATGCCTTCCTGGCCAGGTTCCACCTGCCTTGCCGGACGTCTTTCCGGCCAACTCCAACAAGGTGGTGGTCGAGCCGGCCGTCCCGGCGGGCAGAGCCGCCCGGCTGGGTCGGACAACGGCCGCGACGGCGCCTGCCGCAGCCAGCGCCGCCCCGGGGCCACTTTTGCAACGCGTGGAGGAAACCGTTCCCGCCGTGCGTTCGCCGTCGCTGCCCATGGCCGGAAAGGTTGTGCAGCCGGTGACGGGCGAAGGCTACGCGCTTCCCTCGGAGGAGCTGCTGCAGCAGCCGCCGGAAGGGCAGGGCTTCTACATGTCGCAGGAGCGGCTTGAGCAGAATGCCGATCTCCTGGAAAGCGTGCTGGAGGATTTCGGCGTCCGCGGCGAAATCATCCATGTTCGCCCCGGCCCGGTCGTTACCCTCTATGAGTTCGAACCGGCGCCGGGCGTCAAATCCTCCCGCGTGATTGGTCTCGCCGACGATATCGCCCGCTCCATGTCGGCGGTCTCGGCGCGCGTCGCCGTGGTGCCCGGCCGCAACGTCATCGGCATCGAGCTGCCGAACGAGACACGCGAGACCGTCTATTTCCGTGAACTGATCGAATCGCAGGGCTTCCGCAAGACCAGCTGCAAGCTGGCGCTTTGCCTTGGCAAGACGATCGGCGGCGAACCTGTCATCGCCGAGCTGGCGAAAATGCCGCATCTGCTCGTCGCCGGCACCACCGGGTCCGGCAAGTCGGTCGCCATCAACACCATGATCCTGTCGCTGCTCTACCGGTTGAAGCCGGAAGAATGCCGGCTGATCATGGTCGACCCGAAGATGCTTGAGCTGTCAGTTTACGACGGTATCCCGCACCTTCTGACGCCCGTCGTCACCGATCCCAAGAAGGCGGTTACCGCGCTCAAATGGGCGGTGCGCGAGATGGAAGACCGCTATCGCAAGATGGCGCGGCTCGGCGTGCGCAACATCGACGGCTACAATGAGCGTGCCGCCACTGCCCGCGACAAGGGCGAGACGGTCGTCATGACCGTGCAGGCCGGCTTCGAGAAGGGCACCGGCGAGCCGCTGTTCGAACAGCAGGAGATCGACCTCGCGCCGATGCCCTACATCGTCGTCATCGTCGACGAGATGGCCGACCTGATGATGGTCGCCGGCAAGGAGATCGAAGGCGCCATCCAGCGCCTGGCGCAGATGGCGCGCGCCGCCGGGATCCACCTGATCATGGCAACGCAGCGGCCTTCCGTCGACGTCATCACCGGCACGATCAAGGCCAACTTCCCGACCCGCATCTCCTTCCAGGTCACCTCCAAGATCGACAGCCGCACCATTTTGGGCGAGCAGGGTGCCGAGCAGCTGCTCGGCCAGGGCGACATGCTGCACATGATGGGCGGCGGGCGCATCGCCCGCGTGCACGGCCCCTTTGTGTCCGACGCCGAGGTCGAGCATGTCGTGGCGCATTTGAAGGCGCAGGGCCGCCCCGAATATCTGGAGACCGTAACGGCCGACGAGGATGAAGAGGAAGAGGAAGACGACCAGGGAGCGGTCTTCGACAAGGGAGCCGTTGCCGCCGAGGACGGCGATTCCAGCTATGACGAGGCGGTCAAGGTGGTGTTGCGCGACAAGAAATGTTCGACGTCCTACATCCAGCGCCGCCTTGGCATCGGCTACAACCGCGCCGCTTCACTGGTCGAGCGGATGGAGAAGGAGGGTCTGGTCGGCGCACCGAACCATGTCGGCAAGCGCGAGATCATGGCGGGCAAGCGCCCGCCGGCAACCATACCTGGGGATGACGGCACGGATCGATCGGCCCCTTGATCCGCAACGCATAAAAAGGCCGGTTGCCCGGCCTTTTTCGTATCGGGCATAAGCTCGCTCAGCCGATTTTCTGGCCGGTCTTTGCCCAGTCGGCGAGGAAGGCGGCAAGGCCCTTGTCGGTCAGCGGGTGATTGACCAGCGCCTTCAGGGTCGCGGGTGGCGCGGTGACGATATCGGCGCCGATGAGCGCCGCCTGCTTCACGTGGTTCACTGTGCGCACGGAAGCGGTCAGGATCTCGGTCTGGAAATCGTAATTGTCGTAGATCTGACGGATCTCCTGGATCACTTCCATGCCGTCAGAGCCGGTATCGTCGATGCGGCCGACGAAGGGCGAGATGAAGGAGGCGCCTGCCTTGGCGGCGAGCAGCGCCTGGTTGGCCGAGAAGCACAGCGTGACGTTGACCATGCGGTTCATCTCGGTGCGGATCGTCTTGCAGGCCTTCAATCCGTCCAGCGTCAACGGCACCTTGATGGCGACATTCGGTGCGATCTTGGCCAGCACCTCGGCCTCGGCCATCATCTGCTTGTATTCGGTCGCCACGACTTCCGCGGAAACCGGGCCTTCGACGATGTCGCAGATCTGCTTGGTGACCTCGGCGATTTTGCCGCCCGATTTCAGGATCAGCGACGGGTTGGTGGTGACGCCGTCGAGCAACCCCAGATCGATCAGTTCACGGATTTCCTTGATATCGGCTGTGTCGGCAAAAAATTTCATGGCGGTCTCCTGACGATTTCGTGGCGCCTGCGAAGGCACGTTCAGCGTTGCCCTTTGATCTAGAGCAAAGTCGGGGCAAGGTCACGCCTAATGATCGAAGATTCGCCCTTTGTCGCAGCCGCACCGGTGCTGGTGCCGATGCCGGCTGAACGCCCCTACACCTATGCCGTGCCGGCCGGCATGCGGGTGGTGCCGGGCTCGATCGTGCGCGTGCCGCTCGGGCCGCGCCAGGTCGCCGGCATCGTCTGGGACGGCGTGGTCGAGCAGGTCGATGCCAGGAAATTGCGCCCGATCGAACAGGTTTTCGACTGTCCGCCGATCGATCGCGCCATGCGCCGCTTCGTCGACTGGGTGGCGCAATACACGCTGTCGGCGCCGGGCATGGTGGCGCGCATGCTGCTGCGTGCGCCGGAAGCTTTCGATCCCGAACCCTGGATCGAAGGACTGCAGCGGACGCTCGTCATGCCCGATCGGATGACGGATGCGAGGACGCGGGTGCTGGAGACGGCCGAAGGAGGGCTGGCCTGGACGCGCTCGGGGCTGGCGCATGCCGCCGGCGTGTCGTCGACGGTGATCGAGGGGCTGAAAGCGCAAGGCGTGTTCGAAACGGTGATGATCCCGCCGCGCCCGGTGGTGGCCGCACCCGACCCAAGCTATGCCGTGCCGGACCTGATGCCGGACCAGAACGACGCCGCGTCGATGCTGCGCGCCAATGTCGCGGCCGGTGTGTTCAATGTCGCGCTGCTCGACGGCGTCACCGGGTCCGGCAAGACGGAGGTCTATTTCGAGGCGGTGGCGGCCGCGCTCGATCAGGGAAAACAGGTGCTGATCCTGCTGCCCGAAATCGCGCTGACGCATGCTTTTCTCGAACGCTTCCAGCAGCGCTTCGGTGCCAAGCCGGGGGAATGGCATTCCGATCTGCCGCCCAGGATGCGCGAAAAAGTCTGGCGGCAAGTGGCGGAAGGGGGCGTGCGTGTCGTCGCCGGCGCACGCTCGGCGCTGTTCCTGCCGTTCAAGGAACTTGGCCTGATCGTGGTCGACGAGGAGCACGACCCAGCCTACAAGCAGGAAGACCGTGTCTTCTACAATGCGCGCGACATGGCTGTCGTGCGCGGGCATATTGGCAGCTTTCCGGTGGTGCTGGCGTCGGCGACGCCGTCGGTCGAGAGCCGGGTCAACGCAAGCCAGGGCCGCTATGCCAGGGCTGTTCTTTCCGCCCGCTTCGCCGAGGCGGCACTTCCCGATCTCAAGTCGATCGACATGCGCCGCGCGCCGCCGGCCCGTGGCGGCTTCCTGTCGCCGGTGCTGATCGACCATATGCGCAAGACGCTGGAGAAGCAGGAACAGTCGCTGCTGTTCCTCAACCGGCGCGGCTATGCGCCGCTGACGCTGTGCCGGGTCTGCGGCCATCGCTTCGGCTGCCCGGTGTGCTCGGCCTGGATGGTCGAACACCGCTTTCGCGGCCAGTTGGTGTGTCATCACTGCGGTCACAATGAGCGCCGTCCGGAAGCCTGCCCCGAATGCGGCACGCTCGACCATCTGGTCGCTTGCGGGCCGGGGGTCGAGCGCATCGCCGAAGAGGTCGTCACGCATTTCCCGGACGCGCGTACCATCGTGCTGTCGTCGGATATAATGGGGGGTGTACGACGGTTGCGGCTGGAACTGGAGGCTATCGCCAACGGCGAGGCCGATATCGTCATCGGCACGCAACTGGTCGCCAAGGGTCACAATTTCCCGAACATGACGCTGGTCGGCGTCGTCGATGCCGATCTGGGCCTTGCCAATGGCGATCCGCGCGCCGCCGAGCGCACCTTCCAGCTGCTCAGCCAGGTGACCGGCCGTGCCGGCCGCACCGGCAAGAAGAGCCTTGGCCTGCTGCAGACCTTCCAGCCCGACCATCCGGTGATGCGGGCGATCGTCTCCGGCGATGCCGAGTCTTTCTACCAGCGCGAGATTTCAGAGCGCGAACGCGCTGCCTTGCCGCCCTTCGGCCGGCTGGCAGGCGTCATCGTCAGCGCGGTGACGCGGGCGGAAGCGGAAGGCCATGCACGCGGCCTGCGCCGCTCCGCACCGGAGGCGCCGGATCTGTTCGTGCTCGGGCCGGCGGAAGCGCCATTATCGTTGCTCGGCGGTCGCCACCGCTTCCGCCTGCTGATCCAGGGCGAACGGCGCGCCGACATGCAGAGCTTCATCCGCGCCATGCTGGCCAACGGGCCGAAACAGCGCGGCTCGGTTCGGGTGCAGGTGGACGTCGACCCGCAGAGCTTTTTGTAAGCTCGCTGAACATCTCGTTAGGCGCCGAGTTCGGCCTCAAACGGATTCAGACTTGCGACCTTCAGAGCGTCGAAATGGCGGTTGTTCGCGGTAAGGATCGTCAAATCGTGCACAAGCGCGGTAGCAGCGATCAGGATATCGGGAAGACCTGGGTTGCGCCCAAGAGCAATCGCCATATCTTCCATTTCTCCCGCCCGTCTGGCGATGGCGGAGCCTACCGGCAGGAGCCGTTCATCAAATTCATCCAGCAGACTGTCCAGCCAGCGCTCCAGTCGTTCCGCTCGCTGAGTGCCCCCGGCACGCCTCAACTTGGCAACGCCCTTCTGGACTTCAGCCGCTGCTATAGCCGGAATATACCAAGTGTGGCGCCGCCCCGTATGCGACAGCCAAGTCTGGAAAGCGGGCGGAAGTGCAGCACGATCGGGAGCGAACACCGACAACACCGACGTGTCGAGAAGATATCCGTTCAAAAATCAAAATCCCTGAGGATCGATTGATCTCTTTCAAGCTCGATGCCGCCCGGATATTTGAGAAGGAAGTCGATGAAGGCGTCGTTACGATCCGGGTAGAGCTTGCGGGCCTCTTCGATCGGTACAACCGCCGCGGCAGGTTTGCCATGCTTTGTGATGATTGTAGGCTCGCCGTTTTCGGCAGCTTCCACGAGCGCGGAGAAACTTGCTTTGGCCTCTCGTACCTGCATTGTCTTCATGGCCGAGCTCCTTGTGGTCTCATGGGGTCATAATATAGAAATCGTACGGGAAAGGAACAGCCCGTCATGAAAACCCTCGGCCTGCTCGGCGGCATGAGCTGGGAATCGACCGCCATCTACTACCGCCTGCTCAACGAGATCGTGCGTGAGCGGCTGGGCGGTCTGCATTCGGCGAAGCTGCTGCTCTGGTCGTTCGATTTCGCCGAGATCGCCGAACGGCAGCATGATGGCGACTGGGACGGTGCCGGTGCGCTGCTGATCGATGCCGCACACAAACTTGAGGCCGGCGGTGCGGAGGGCCTGCTTCTGTGCACCAACACCATGCACAGACTGGCCGACCAGGTGCAGGCGGCTGTGTCGATCCCGCTGATCCATATCGCCGACGCCACCGCGGCCACGGTCAGGCAGGCCGGCCTGCGGCGGCCGGCGCTGCTGGCAACGCGGTTCACCATGGAGCAGGACTTCTACAAGGGCCGGCTTGCCGACAAATATGGCCTGTCGCCAGTGGTACCGGATTCGGCCGGGCGCGACATGGTGCATCGCGTCATCTACGAGGAACTCTGTCAGGGCATCGTCACCGAAGCCTCGAAGGCGGCCTATGTCGCCGAGGCAAACCGCTTGCGCCGCGACGAAGCCGCCGACAGCCTGATCATGGGCTGCACCGAGATCACCATGCTCATCGGCCAGGATGATTTCGACATCCCGGTTTTCGACACGACGCGCATCCATGCCGGGGCGGCGGTGGAATTCGCACTCGGTTGATGCGCGTCTCCTAAAGTGGCTGAAGCCATCTGGCGCCGGTTCTTTCCTTCGCTAGAATGTCGGCGATTTTCAAAACAGGCATTTCGAGGGACACGATGGATTTTGCGCTTCCATGGCCGACGAGCCAGGGCGAATGGCTGGCCTGGTCGAGCGCGGCCTTCACCGTGCTGCTCGGTCTTCTGTTTTTCCTGGCGCCGGGGCTGGCGTTCCGTATCCTGCGCCTGCAGGCGAAACCCGAGAAGGCGGCGGCGATCGCCGAGGGGCGCGGCCGCATGTCGGGCTTCTATCTCGGAGTCGGCCTGTGCTGCATCCTGCTCGCGCAGCCCCTGGTCTACATGGCTCTCGGATTTTCCTGGCTGTTCACCGCATTCGGCCGGCTGCTGTCGATGATGTCGGATGGCGCCAATACACCTTTCAATTGGGTTTCCATTGTGGTGGAATTGGCGCTCGCGGCCTTGCCGCTCGCCTTTGCCTTCGGCTTTGTGCCCTGAATCCTGGGGTATTCAGGCGCGCAGGACGCTGATCTTTCGCCGGATGCGACAATAGTGCCTGAAAACCATGCGGAACGACGCATTGCGGTCTTAAAATGCCTGTGCTAGACGGCAATCGACTTTCGGCCGGGGATAGCGGAAGCCGCGCCTCCGTGCTTGGAAAAATGCAGTAAGGTCAAAGATTTAGCCAGAGTTTTTGCTCGCGCCAACAATCTGCGGCCTGTCAGACAAGAGAAAAGACGGTCCGTGGCTCAATCGTCATCGCCAATCTCAGGTGTCGCAGAACGCTATGCCGGTTCGCTGTTCGAACTGGCATCGCAGGCAAATTCCGTGGCCAAGGTCGAGGCCGACCTCACCAGTTTCGAGGCCATGCTCGCGGGCAGTGCCGACCTGACCCGGCTGATCAACAGCCCGGTATTCTCCAGCGAGGACCAGGCCAAGGCCATCGGGGCGATCGCCGACAAGGCCGGCATCACCGGCCTGACCGGCAATTTCCTGCGCGTCGTCGCCAAGAACCGCCGCCTGTTCGCGGTGCCCGGCATGATCAAGGCATTCCGCCAGATCGCCGCTGAACACCGTGGCGAGGCCGCCGCCGACGTGACGTCGGCTCATGAGCTGACCGCGGCCCAGCAGACCGAACTCAAGGCGGCGCTGAAGGGCGTTGCCGGCAAGGACGTGACCATTTCCGTCACCGTCGATCCGTCGCTGCTCGGCGGGCTGGTGGTCAAGATGGGCTCGCGCCAGATCGATACGTCGCTCAAAACCAAACTCAATTCGCTCAAGCTTGCACTGAAAGAGGTCGGCTGATGGACATCCGCGCCGCGGAAATTTCCGCAATTCTGAAAGACCAGATCAAGAATTTCGGCAAGGAGGCCGAGGTCTCCGAAGTCGGACAGGTGCTGTCCGTCGGTGACGGTATCGCCCGCGTCTATGGCCTCGACAATGTCCAGGCCGGCGAAATGGTCGAGTTCCCCGGCGGCATCCGCGGCATGGCGCTCAACCTCGAAGCCGACAATGTCGGCGTCGTCATCTTCGGCGCCGACCGCGACATCAAGGAAGGCGACATCGTCAAGCGCACCGGCGCCATCGTCGACGTTCCCGTCGGCCCCGGCCTGCTCGGCCGCGTCGTCGACGCGCTCGGCAACCCGATCGACGGCAAGGGGCCGATCAAGGCGACCGAACGCAAGCGTGTCGACGTGAAGGCGCCGGGCATCATTCCGCGCAAATCGGTCAACGAGCCGATGTCGACCGGTCTCAAGGCCATCGACGCGCTGATCCCGGTCGGCCGCGGCCAGCGCGAGCTGGTCATCGGTGACCGCCAGACCGGCAAGACCGCCATCATCCTCGATACGATGCTCAACCAGAAGTCGGTGCACGACAACGGCCCGGAAAAGGAAAAGCTCTACTGCGTCTACGTCGCCGTCGGCCAGAAGCGTTCGACCGTCGCGCAGTTCGTCAAGGTTCTGGAAGAGCGCGGCGCGCTCGAATACTCGATCATCATCGCCGCCACCGCTTCCGACCCGGCGCCGATGCAGTTCCTGGCGCCGTTCGCCGGCTGCACCATGGGCGAATATTTCCGCGACAACGGCATGCATGCGCTGATCAGCTATGACGATCTGTCGAAGCAGGCTGTCGCCTATCGCCAGATGTCGCTGTTGCTGCGCCGCCCGCCGGGCCGCGAAGCCTATCCCGGCGACGTCTTCTACCTGCACTCGCGCCTGCTCGAGCGCGCCGCCAAGCTCAACGACGATCTGGGTGGCGGATCGCTGACCGCCCTGCCGATCATCGAGACGCAGGCCAACGACGTGTCGGCCTATATCCCGACCAACGTGATCTCGATCACCGACGGCCAGATATTCCTCGAAACCAACCTGTTCTTCCAGGGCATCCGTCCGGCCGTCAACGTCGGCCTGTCGGTCAGCCGCGTCGGCTCGGCCGCGCAGATCAAGGCGATGAAGCAGGTCGCCGGCTCGATCAAGGGCGAGCTCGCGCAGTACCGCGAAATGGCTGCCTTCGCGCAGTTCGGCTCGGATCTCGACGCCGCCACGCAGCGCCTGCTCAACCGCGGATCGCGCCTGACCGAACTCCTGAAGCAGCCGCAGTTCTCGCCGCTGAAGACGGAAGAGCAGGTCGCGGTGATTTTCGCCGGCGTCAACGGCTATCTCGACAAGCTGCCGGTCAACCAGGTCGGCAAGTTCGAGCACGGCCTGCTCAGCCACATGCGTGCGGCGGGCAAGGACGTTCTCGACGCCATCCGCAAGGAAAAGGCGCTTTCGGACGATCTGCGCGCCAAGCTCAAGGCCGAGATCGACGCCTTCGCCAAGACCTTCGCCTGAGCGAAGCGCCAGTCCGGATGAGACAAGACGGGATCAGGTTTGAAGCATGCCTTCATTAAAAGACCTTCGTAACCGTATCGCCTCGGTCAAGGCGACGCAGAAGATCACCAAGGCGATGCAGATGGTCGCCGCGGCGAAGCTGCGCCGTGCGCAAGAGGCGGCGGAAGCGGCGCGCCCCTATTCGGAGCGCATGGGTTCCGTGCTGGCCAACATCACCCAGGCGATCGGCGGTGGCGGCGATGCCCCGGCGCTGATGACGGGCACCGGCAAGGACGCCGTGCATCTGCTCGTGGTCTGCACCGCCGAGCGCGGCCTGTGCGGCGGCTTCAATTCGCAGATCGCCCGTCTTGCCCGCGATCACATCCGCCGGCTTCTGACCGACGGCAAGCAGGTCAAGATCATCTGCGTCGGCAAGAAGGGCTTCGACATCCTGCGCCGCGACTATGCATCGATGATCATCGACCGTGTCGATCTGCGCGAGGTCAAGACGCTCGGCTTCGTCAATGCCGATGCGATCGCCAAGAAGGTCATCCATCTCTTCAACGAGGGCGCCTTCGACATCTGCACGCTGTTCTACTCGCAGTTCAGGTCGGTGATCAGCCAGATCCCGACCGCGCAGCAGATCATCCCGGCCAGCACCGCTTCGGCTCCGGCCGCGGCGGTGGATGGCGGCAGCGCCGTCTATGAATATGAGCCGGAGCCGGGCGAAATCCTCTCCGACCTCATCCCGCGCAACATCTCCGTGCAGGTTTTCCGGGCGCTGCTCGAAAACGCCGCCGGCGAAATGGGCGCCAAGATGAGCGCCATGGACAATGCGACGCGCAACGCCGGCGAGATGATCAACAAGCTATCGATCACCTACAACCGCCAGCGGCAGGCGCAGATCACCAAGGAACTGATCGAAATCATTTCGGGCGCCGAGGCGCTCTAGGCGCGGTCCGCGGGTGACTGTCCCGCGAACCGGACCGCGTGAGAAACAAAGGACGAAAAGGGTAAAGACGATGGCGAAAGCAGCGACCCCCCAGAAGGCAACTCCGAAGGCGGCAGCCCCCAAGGCAGCAGCCCCAGTGAAAGCGGCCAGGGCTCCGGCAGCGGCGGCAAAGGCTGCTCCGGCCAAGGCAGCAGCGGCGCCGGCCAAGGCCGTGGCCGCCAAGACGCAGGCCATGGCCACGAAAGCCACCGGCGTTGTCGGCAAGGTTCGCCAGGTCATCGGCGCCGTTGTCGACGTGCAGTTCGGCGATCACCTGCCGGCGATCCTGAACGCGCTCGAGACGACCAATGTCGGCAACCGCCTGGTGCTCGAAGTTGCCCAGCATCTGGGTGAAAACACCGTGCGCTGCATTGCCATGGACTCCACCGAAGGCCTGGTGCGCGGCCAGGAAGTGCGCGACACCGGCGCTCCGATCACCGTGCCGGTCGGCCCAGGCATGCTCGGCCGCATCATCAACGTCATCGGCGAGCCGGTCGACGAAGAAGGCCCGGTCGACGCAATCGAAATGCGCTCGATCCATCAGCCGGCTCCGACCTATGTCGAGCAGTCGACGGAAGCCCAGATCCTGATCACCGGCATCAAGGTGCTCGACCTCTTGGCGCCTTACGCCAAGGGCGGCAAGATCGGCCTGTTCGGCGGCGCCGGCGTCGGCAAGACCGTGCTGATCCAGGAACTGATCAACAACATCGCCAAGGCACATGGCGGCTATTCGGTGTTCGCCGGCGTCGGCGAGCGCACCCGCGAAGGCAACGATCTCTATCACGAGTTCATCGAATCCGGCGTCAACAAGAAGGGCGGCGGTGAAGGCTCCAAGGCAGCGCTGGTGTACGGCCAGATGAACGAGCCGCCGGGCGCGCGCGCCCGTGTCGGCCTGACCGGCCTGACGGTCGCCGAATATTTCCGCGACCAGGGCCAGGACGTGCTGTTCTTCGTCGACAACATCTTCCGCTTCACGCAGGCGGGTTCCGAAGTGTCGGCTCTGCTCGGCCGCATCCCGTCGGCCGTGGGCTACCAGCCGACGCTCGCCACCGACATGGGCGCGCTGCAGGAACGCATCACCACCACCACCAAGGGCTCGATCACCTCGGTGCAGGCGATCTACGTGCCGGCCGACGACTTGACCGATCCGGCGCCGGCGACCTCGTTCGCTCACCTTGACGCGACGACGACGCTCAACCGTTCGATCGCAGAGAAGGGCATCTATCCGGCCGTCGATCCGCTGGACTCGACCTCGCGCATGCTCGACCCGCTGGTCGTCGGCGACGAGCATTATGGCGTCGCCCGCCAGGTGCAGTCGATCCTCCAGCGCTACAAGTCGCTGCAGGACATCATCGCCATCCTGGGCATGGACGAGCTCTCGGAAGAGGACAAGCAGACCGTGGCCCGCGCCCGCAAGATCGAGCGCTTCCTGTCGCAGCCGTTCTTCGTCGCCGAAGTGTTCACCGGCGCGCCGGGCAAGCTGGTCGACCTCGCCGACACCATCAAGGGCTTCAAGGGCCTTTGCAACGGCGATTACGACCACCTGCCGGAAGCCGCCTTCTACATGGTCGGCGGCATCGAGGAAGCGGTCGAGAAGGCACAGCGCCTCGCGGCAGAAGCGGCGTAAATCAAGCGAATAGGGAGTAGTCAGTAGTCAGTAGTGAATAGCAGCTGGGCGAGTCGGATAGTTGTTCTCTTGCCCTACTTCTTACTCACTATTCCCTACTCACTAAATTGACATGGCTGAAGCTTTCAAGTTCGAACTGGTTTCCCCGGAACGCCTGCTGGTTTCCGCCGAGGTCGAGTCGGTCGTCATCCCGGGCGCCGAAGGCGAGATGACCGTCATGGCTCATCACGCGCCGGTCATGACCACGATCAAGCCGGGTGTCGTCACGGTGAAGAGCGCCTCGGGCAGCGAGGAACGCTATGTCGTGTTCGGTGGCTTCGCCGACATCGTCCCGGCCGGCTGCACGCTGCTGGCGGAATCCGCTGTCGCGGTGAAGGACGTCGACCGCGCCGATCTCGCCCGCCGCATCCAGGAAGCCAGGGAAGATGCTGCCGACGCCAAGGACGACCAGGCGCGCAGCAAGGCCGAACAATTCCTTAGCCAGCTCACCACGCTGGAAGGCGCGATCCTGCCGGCCTGAAACGCGTCGCGGGACAACGGATTGAAAGCGGGGCATTGCCCCGCTTTTTTATTTGTCGGGACATTATGGCGTGAGAGTTGATGTGGCGGCGGTGCCGGAGTTGCGCGACATCGGCAGGACAGAGGGGGCGCTGCCCCGGCGACATCAAGTTCCGTACCGCTCGCGCCTTACTGTCCTTCGGCTTCTATGCCGAGCGCGGCGAAGGCCAGCGTCGGGCCGTCTCGTCGCAGGTGGACGAGATGGACGGCCACGAGTTCGATCAGCGTCTGGCGCTCGGCGTGATCCCGGGCGAAGCCGGCCATGTCAAACACCGCCGTCACGGTTTCGTTCGCCGGCAGCTGCTGGTCCAAAAGCGCGGTCATCGGCGCATCGAGCGGATCGGTGAAATGGCCTTCCGGCAACGTCTTTCCGCGCGCCGCGCAGGCGGCGATCCAGGCAGCCACCACCAGCGTGAGATGGACCAGCTCGGTGCCGGCTTCGAGGCACTCGACAGCCGAGGCGATAATGCGCTGCGGCAGTTTCTGGCTGCCGTCATTGGCGATCTGCGCCGTACGGTGGGCAAGTGCCGTGTTCGAAAAACGCTCGGCAAGCTCGGCCGTATAGGCTGATGGGTCGAGGCCGGCGTCGTCCGGCAATGTTGTTATGGCCTCTTGCCATAGCGCGTCGACGAACCGCCGGATCGCCGGATCGGCGAAGGCACTGTCGACCGTCGCGTGGCCGCAGAGCAGGCCGAGATAGGCGATGCCCGAATGCGCGCCGTTGAGCAGCCTCAGCTTCATGTCCTCGAAGGGAGCGACATCCCCAACCATGGTGACGCCGAATTTTTCCCAGGTAGGACGGCCCATGGGGAAATCGTCCTCGATCACCCACTGGCGGAAGGGTTCCGTCATCACGGGCCAGGCGTCCTCAATACCAAGTTCGCCCGCTATCCGCGCCCTGTCGGCGTCGGTCGTGGCTGGCACAATGCGGTCGACCATGCTTGAGGGAAATGCGACGTGACTGGCGATGTGGTCGGCCATTCCGGCATTGCCCGCCGAACTGGCACTTGCATCGCGCAGCGTGGCGAATTCGATCAGCAGCCGGTGCAAGGTGGCGCCGTTGGCCGGCAGGTTATCGCAACAAAGCACGGTAAAGGGCGGGGTGCCAGCGCCCCGCCTCCGGGCGAGCGCTTCGGTCAGAAAACCATGCGCCGTCTTCGGTGTTCGCGGATTGGCCAGGTCGTGGACGATGTCGGCATGCGCTGCGTCCAATCCGCCGCCGGCCGCCCGCAAATAGGCTTTCTCGGTGATCGTCAGCGTCACGATGCGGGTACGCGGATCGGCCAGCACCGCCAGCACCGCTTCCGGGTCTTCCGGCGCCACCAGCAGCGAGCCGATCGAGCCGATGACATGCAGCTTCTCGCCGCCGCTGCCGCGCACAGCCAAGGTGTAGAGCCCGTCCTGCGGCGCCAGCGCGTCGCGCGTTTCCGCGCTGCGCAGCGACACGCCTGATATGCCCCAGTCCGTTTCTCCGGCCGCCAGGCATTCATCGATATAAGCGGCCTGGTGGGCGCGGTGAAAGGCGCCGACGCCCAGATGCACGATGCCCGGCGTGATTGCGCCACGATCATATCGAGGCGCGGCGACCTCGGCCGGCAATGCCTGCGCCATGCGGTTGGAAAGGCGGCGGTCTGTCATCGGTTCGGCACTCATCTCGTGGAACGATTTGCGGGGTAACACTGACGGCGTCCGCCGACAATGCTCAGCTTTGCCTAGGAGTCATCATACAACAATCCGATTTTTGTATGTTGACATTATTTCTGACCGATACTACCCATGGAGCCGGAGGATGGCCGTGGCACTGACCAATGCGGATTTGCTGTTTTCAGCCGAGGCGCGTCAGCTGTCGATTGCCCGCGCCCTCTACGCCGGCATCAAGGACCTGCCCATCATCAGCCCGCACGGCCATACCGACCCGCGCTGGTATGCGCTGAACGAGCCGTTCCCCGATCCCGCGCAACTGCTCATCGTGCCGGACCACTATATTTTTCGCATGCTGTTCAGCCAGGGCGTGCGGCTGGAGGCTCTCGGCGTGCCGACCCTCGATGGTGAGCCCGTCGAGACCGACGGCAGGGCGATCTGGCGGTTGTTCGCCGAACACTATTACCTCTTTCGTGGCACGCCGACCCGATTGTGGTTCGACCATGTCCTTGCGCATCTGTTCGGCATCGAAGAGCCGTTGAGCGCCGCGACCGCCGACCGCCATTACGATACGATCGCAACGCTGCTGCAGTGGGAGAACTTCCGCCCTCGCGCGCTGTTCGAGCGCTTCAACATCGAGGTCATCGCGACGACCGAAGGCGCGCTCGACGATCTCAAATGGCACCAGATGATCCGCGACAGCGGCTGGGAGGGCCGTGTCGTCACCGCCTATCGGCCGGACGCCGTCGTCGATCCCGATTTTGAAGGCTTTTCGGCCAATCTCGATCGGCTCGGCGAGATCACCGGCTGCAACACCGGGACCTGGGCCGGTTATCTCGACGCACATCGCCAGCGGCGCGCCTTCTTCAAGAGCTTCGGCGCGACTTCGTCGGATCACGGGCATCCGACGGCGGAGACCGCCAATCTTTCCAACGCGGCGGCGCAGGAGCTGTTCAACCGGGTCCGCGCCGGCTCGCAGGATGAGCGCGAGCGAAAATTGTTTCGCGCGCAGATGCTGACCGAGATGGCCAAGATGAGCCGGGACGACGGGCTGGTCATGCAGATCCATCCCGGCTCCATGCGCAATCATTCGGCTTCCGCTTTCCAGAAATTCGGCAGGGACAAGGGTTTCGATATCCCGACCCGGACCGACTATGTCACGGCATTGAAGCCATTACTGGACTGCGTCGGGCTGGAGCGCGACCTGACCGTCATCCTGTTCACGCTGGATGAAACCAGCTACGCGCGCGAACTGGCGCCGTTGGCCGGCGTCTATCCGGCGCTGAAGCTCGGGCCGGCCTGGTGGTTCCACGACAGCCCGGAAGGCATGCGCCGGTTCCGCGAGATGACCACCGAGACCGCCGGCTTCTACAACACGGTCGGCTTCAACGACGACACGCGCGCCTTTCCGTCGATACCGGCCCGCCACGACGTGGCGCGGCGGGTCGACTGTGCGTTCCTGGCGCGTCTCGTCGCCGAGCACAGGCTGCGTGAGGACGAGGCGCATGAACTCGCGAAGGAGCTTGCCTACACGCTTGCCAAGAATGCGTACCGGCTCTGAGCCGGGCGTTTCGATTTTCAAAGGGAGGAAGTCATGTTGCATTTTTCGAAATTGACGGCGGCGGCGACATTCGCCATCGGTTCGCTGCTGATCGGCGCTGCCAACGCCGAAACCGTGCTGCGATCCTCGGATACCCATCCGGACGGCTACCCGACCGTCGAGGCGGTCAAGTACATGGGCGACCTGATCAAGCAGCGCACCGCCGGCCGCTATTCGATCGAGGTCTATCACTCGGCGCAGCTCGGCGAGGAGAAGGACACGATCGAGCAGACCCAGGCCGGCGTCATCGACCTCGACCGTGTCTCGATGGGACCGTTCAACGGCATCGTGCCGGAGACCGCCGTGCCGTCGCTGCCCTACATGTTCCGCTCCGTCGAGCACATGCGCCACGTCATGGACGGCGCTGTCGGCGACCAGATCCTGAAGGCGTTCGAGGCGCATGATCTCGTCGGCCTCGCCTTCTACGATTCCGGTGCTCGGTCCTTCTACAACACCAAGAAGGACATTACCTCGATGGCGGACATGAAAGGCATGAAGTTCCGCGTCATCCAGTCCGATGTGTTCGTCGACATGGTCAACGCGCTTGGCGCCAACGCCACGCCGATGGCCTATGGCGAAGTCTATTCGGCGCTGCAGACCGGCGTCATCGACGGCGCCGAAAACAACTGGCCGAGCTTCGAATCCGCCAAGCACTACGAAGTGGCCAAGCATTACACGATGGACGAACACCAGATCGTGCCGGAAGTGCTGGTCATGTCGAAGGCAAGCTGGGACAAGCTCTCGCCGGAAGACCAGGCGATCGTGCGCCAGGCAGCCAAGGACAGCGTCGTCAAGATGCGCGAACTGTGGGACGCGCAGGAGAAGAAGTCGCGCGGCCTCGTCGAGGCCGCCGGCGTTAAGGTCAGCGAGATCGACAAGCAGCCGCTAATCGAGGCGATGAAGCCTGTTTACGACAAGTACTTGTCGACGCCCGAACTGAAGGACCTGGCCGCCCGCATACAGGCCGAGAAATGAACGGCAGGGGCAATGGATCGAGCAGCGCGGAGGCCCCCGCGCTGCCTTCGGACGCGTCCGCCATGCGAGGATTCTGGCTGGGTGCGGAGCGGGTCCTGTCAGGGCTTGCCAGGCTGGCGCTTTGGATCAGCGGCGCCGGCCTGACACTGATGACGATCATCATCTTCTGGCAGGTCTTCTCGCGCTATGTGTTGAACCGTTCGCCGAGCTGGACGGAATCCTTCTCGGTTCTGCTGATGGGCTGGTTCATTTTTCTCGGCGCCGCCGTCGGCGTGCGCGAACGCACCCATCTTGGCTTCGACGTGCTGCTCTATGTCCTGCCTGTTTCGGCCAAGGCGGTACTGCGCAGCATTTCCGACCTTGTCGTGCTGGCCTTCGGCGCCGGCATGATCGTCTATGGCGTGCAATTGGCCAGGCTGACCTGGAACACGGTCATGCCGTCACTTGCCCTGCCGGGCGGCGTCAGCTTCCTGCCGGTCATCCTGGGTGGGGCGCTGGTCTGTCTGTTTTCGCTGGAACGGCTGGCCGGGCGCTTTGCCGGCCTGCCCGTCGACGCCGACATCCATGCAACCGGCGAGGAGCCCTGAACCATGGCCCTGATCGTCCTCTTCGGCACCTTCGTGTTCCTGCTGGTCATCGGCACGCCGATCGCCTTCTGTCTCGGCGTCGCCAGCTTTGCCACGATCCTCACGCTTGGCTTGCCGCCGGTCGTCGTGTTCCAGCGGCTGAATTCCGGCGTCGCCGTGTTTTCGCTGATGGCCATCCCGTTCTTCATCTTCGCCGGCGACCTGATGGTGCGCGGCGGCATCGCCGCGCGGCTCGTCGCGCTGGCAGGCTCCCTGGTCGGTCATTTGCGCGGCGGCCTGGGGCAGGTCAACATCGCGGCGTCGACCATGTTCGGTGGCATCTCCGGCTCGGCGGTGGCGGATGCGTCGGCGGTCGGCGGGCTGATGATTCCGCAGATGAAGGCGCGCGGCTACGGCGTCGACTATGCCGTCAACATCACCTCGGTCGGGGCCATCATCGCGCTTCTCATTCCACCGTCCCACAACATGATCATCTATTCGATCTCCGCCGGCGGCCGTATCTCGATCGCCGACCTGTTCACGGCTGGCGTGCTGCCGGGTCTGCTGCTGGCGCTTTCGCTGATGATAACGGCCTATTGGGTCGCCAGCCGCCGGGGATATCCGACGGAGCCCTTCGCCGGCTTCGGCCGGGCCTTGCAGCTGCTTGTCGCCGCCATTCCCGGGCTCATCCTGATCGCCATCATCTTCGGCGGCGTCAGGTCCGGTGTCTTCACCGCGACCGAGAGCTCCTGCATCGCCATCGTCTACGCCTTCCTGGTGACGCTGATCATCTACCGCTCGATGAGCTGGGGCGACTTCGTCGCGGCGACGACGGCGTCGGTGCGCACCACGGCCATGGTGCTGATGATCATCGGCTGCGCGGCGGCCTTCGGCTGGTTGCTCGCCTATCTCAGGGTGCCGGCGGCACTGGTCGCCTTTCTGCAGTCGGTGTCCGACAACAAGCTGGTGATCCTGCTGCTGATCAACGTCGTCCTGCTCATTCTCGGCACCTTCATGGACATGTCGCCGCTGATCATCATCACGACGCCGATCTTCCTGCCTGTCGTCATGGCCTATGGGGTCGATCCCGTGCATTTCGGCGTGATCCTCATCCTCAATCTCGGCATCGGGCTTTGCACGCCACCGGTCGGCGCTGTTCTGTTCGTCAGCTGCGCCATCGGGCGAATTCCGATCTGGACCGCGATGCGCTCGATCTGGCCATTCTACGGCGCCGCCTTCGCCGTGCTGATGCTTGTCACCTACGTGCCGGAAATCTCATTGTGGCTACCGGGACTGTTTCATTAGAGCGGTTCGGCGATCGTTAGAATCGTTGAACCGCTCTAACTCTTTGTGTTTACGCAATTCCAGGCGGAAAGCCGCTACGCACTTTTCGTGGAATTGCACTAGGAGGTCACCGAGGTGTCCGATACCGCAAACGACCTCAGGGTCGAGAGAAAACCCAAGCTGTCGGAAACCGTCGTGGGGGCGATCCGCAAGCAGTTGCAGGCGGGCGAGATCCCGCCCGGCCACAAGCTGCCGACCGAGGGCCAGCTGACCGAAACCTTCGGCGTCAGCCGAACCGTCATCCGCGAGGCGCTGGCCAAGCTTGCCGCCGACGGTCTGGTCGAGCCGCGGCAGGGCGCCGGGGTGTTCGTAACAGAGCATATTTCGACCATGTTCGGGGCGCTCGCCGCCGACATGGGAGCCAAGGATTCGGTCGCGCTCAACGTGCTCGAGGTGCGGCTGGCGATCGAGATCGAATCGGCTGGGCTCGCTGCCATCCGTCGCAACGCCGCGCAGGAGGCGGCGATCCAGGAAGCCTTCTTCGAGTTCGAGCGGCTGCTGCTCGACAGCCAGCCGACCGGTCCGGCCGACCTCGCCTTCCATCGCGCCATCGCCAGCGCCACCAATAACCCCTTCTATGTCGAGATGCTCGACGTGCTCGGCCGGCGCGCCATTCCGTGCGACGTGACCTCGCCCTGGTCGACCGAACTGGCGCAGTCCGACAGCTACCAGCGCGGGCTGCAGCGCGAGCATCTGGTGATCCTGAACGCGATCACGGCGGGCGATGCCGAAGCCGCGCGCGAGGCGATGCGCACCCATCTCGGCGCCAGCCAGCAGCGTTACCGCGAGCGGCTGCAGGCGCGGCAGGCCTACTACGCCAGCTCGGTCAAGGCGGCCGCGGGCGAATGATCCACCGAAAGCCAGGACAGAAATGAGCCAGAACCACACCGACTACACATCGCGCTTCGCCATAGACCCGGCGGCCGCCGCCGCCATGGGAACGGATGAGCTGCGCCATAATTTCCATATCGAGGATCTCTTCCAGCCCGGGCGCATCAGCCTGACCTACACGCACTACGACCGCATGATCGTCGGCGGCGCCGTGCCTGCGGCAACGGCATTGCCACTGGAAGCGATCAAGCCGACCGGCACCAAGGGGTTTCTCGACCGGCGCGAATTGATCGCCGTCAACATCGGCGGTGCCGGCACGATCGAAGCCGGCGGCCAGTCCTTCGACCTGCGGACGCGCGACATGCTCTATCTCGGCATGGGCACCGACACGGTTTCCTTCGCTTCTGCTGATAGGAACGACCCCGCCAAGTTCTATCTGCTCAGCGCCCCGGCGCATCAGGCTCATCCCAGCCGGCTGATCCGCCTCGATGACGCCAAGCGCCTCGATCTCGGCAGCAAGGAGGCCTGCAACGAGCGCTCGATCTTCCAGTTCATCCATGCCGGGGGAACAAAAACCTGCCAGCTCGTCGTCGGCATGACCCAGCTGGCGCCGGGCTCGATCTGGAACACCATGCCGTGCCATGTGCATGACCGGCGCATGGAGGCCTATCTCTATTTCGACCTGCCCGAGGCGGCCCGCGTCTTCCACTTCATGGGCGAGCCGGACGAGACACGCCACATCGTCATGCGCAACGAGGAGGCGGTGCTGTCGCCGGGCTGGTCGATCCACTCTGGCGCCGGCACGTCCAACTATGCCTTCATCTGGGCGATGGCCGGCGACAATGTCGACTACACCGATGTCGATCCGGTGGCGATGGACATGCTGCGGTGAGCGACCTCTCCGCCTTCAGCCTGGCCGGCAAGCACATCCTGGTGACCGGCGCCAACACCGGCATCGGCCAAGGCATTGCCATCTCGGTCGCGCGCGCCGGTGGCGCCGTGATCGGCGTCGGCCGCTCATCGATGGACGACACCGCGAGCAAGGTCGGCGCGGTGGGCGGCCAATTCGAGGCGGTGAGCATCGATCTTGCCGACACGGCAGCAGTCGGACCGATGCTGGACCGCGTCTGGGATCAAAACGGTCCGATCGACGGGCTGGTCAACAATGCCGGCATCATCCGGCGCGCCGATGCCGTCGATCTCGGCGAAGCCGACTGGGACGACGTGATCGACGTCAATTTGAAGTCCGTCTTCCTGCTGTGTCAGTCCTTTGCGCGGCGCCTCCTTGCCGGTGGACGCCAGGGCAAGATCGTCAACATCGCCTCGGTGCTGAGTTTCCAGGGCGGCATCCGCGTCGCGTCCTACACGGCGTCCAAGCATGGCGTGCTCGGCATCACCAGGCTGCTCGCCTGCGAGTGGGGGGCGAAGGGCATCAACGTCAATGGCATAGCGCCGGGCTATATCGACACCAACAACACGCAGGCGCTGCGCGCCGATCCCGACCGCAGCGCGGCCATCCTCGGGCGCATTCCCGCCGGCCGCTGGGGCGAGCCCGGAGACATTGGCGATGCCGCCGTCTTCCTGCTGGCGCCGGCCTCGAACTACATGCATGGCGCGGTGGTGCCGGTGGATGGGGGATGGCTGGCGCGATGAGGAGAAGACGATGACCGAGCCGAAGATTTTCGCGCATGCCGGCCAGGGTGCCTGGACGCTGACCCCGGATGGGAATCGCCGGCGGGTTCTCCTCTCCACCGACGAACTGATGATGGTCGAATTCGGTTTCGACAAGGGTGGTGTCGGCGCCTTGCACTCGCACCCGCATGTGCAGGCGAGCTATGTCGCCGAAGGCCGTTTTGAGGTGACCATCGACGGCCGGACCGAAATCGTCGAGACCGGCGGCAGCTTCATCGTGCCGTCCGGCCTGGTGCACGGCGTCAAGGCGCTCGAGGCGGGGCGGCTGGTCGACAGTTTTACGCCGCACCGCGCCGATTTCCTCGCCTGACCGGGTCGCCGACGATTTCTCGGCCAACGAAAAAACCCGCGCCTCCAGGGAAGCGCGGGTTGTTGCCTGGGCGCCAATGGCGCCGCGGTACTCAAAACATCACCGCAGGGTGCGAAAGCTGCCGCATCATGGTGAAGATAGACTTAATGCGCGTCAGGTGATGCGCCTGAGCAGCCCGAAAAGCCGTTCGAACGTCTTGCCGTAGGGCGGCCGCAGAAGGCTCCCTGCGCTCAAGCGCGACTGCAGGAAGACCGGTTTCTCCTTGCTGAAGGTGCGGAAACCCCATTCGCCGTGATAGGCGCCCATGCCGCTGGCGCCGACGCCGCCGAAGGGCTGGTTCTCCTGCACCAGATGCAGCATGCAGTCGTTGATGGTGACGCCGCCGGCGACCGTCTCGCGCAGGATGCGCTGGCGGTTGCCGCCGTCGTTGCCGAACCAGTAGAGCGCCAGCGGCCGGTCGGCGCTGTTCACATAAGCGATCGCGTCGTCGAGCGTGACGTATTCGACGATCGGCAGCACCGGGCCGAAAATCTCCTCGCGCATCAGCTTCAGGTCCGAGCCGGCGTTGCTGACCAGGGTCGGCGGAAGCTTCCGGCCCGCATTACCGAGGTCCTCGCCGGCCGGGTTTATCTCGGTGACATGGGCACCCGCGTCGCGGGCTTCCACGATCATGGCGCGCAGACGCTGGTAATGCCGATCGCTGATGATGGCGGTATAGTCGGGGTTGTCGCGCAGCGAGGGGTAGAGCCGCGCCATGGCGATTGCGAGCTTCGCGGCGACCGTACCTGCTTGTCCCTTCGGCACCAGCAAATAGTCCGGCGCGATGCAGGTCTGCCCGGCATTCAACAGCTTGCCATAGGCGACGCTGGCAACCGCGGTGTCAAGATCGCAGGAGGGGTCGAGGATCGCCGGCGACTTCCCGCCGAGTTCGAGCGTGACCGGGGTCAGGTTGGCGGCGGCGGCGATCGCAACCTGGCGTCCGACCGCGGTCGAACCGGTGAACAGCAGATGATCGAACGGCATCGAGACGAAGGCTTTCCCCGTATCGGCATCGCCGGCGATGACGCTGAGTTCATCCGGGGCGAAATGTTCGCCAGCCAGCCTGGTCAGCAGCCCGGAAAAAGCCGGCGTCAGTTCGGAAGGCTTGACCAGCACGCGGTTGCCGGCGGCAAGCGCGGCCGTAACCGGCGCGACGGCGAGCTGAAAAGGATAATTCCAGGGCGATACGATGCCGACGACGCCGAGCGGCTGCGGGACGAGGCGATTCCGGCCCGGCAGGAACGGCAAGGTGGTGGCAACGCGGCGCTCCCGCATCCAGGCGCCGACATGGGCGAGCGCATGGCGAATGCCGGCGCGCACGACGAACAGTTCGGCCAGGCGGGTTTCATGTGCCGAGCGGCCGCCGAAGTCGGCATCGATCGCAGCGCAGATTTCAGTCTCGTGCCGCTCGGTCAGCGCCAGCAGGCGCCTCAGCCGGTCCTTGCGGACGCCAAGATCGGGAAAGGGTTGTGCCTTGAAGGCCGCGCGCTGCAGCCGGAACCGTTCGCCCAGCAAATCCTGTCTCACCTGCAGCATCGCGCCCTCCCTGGCGTGTCGGCGAGGGTAAGTTTACATCGCAACGCGGCGGAATCCATCAGGGCTGCGTGTGCCGCAGGGGAAGGCGGGCCGGCGGTGTTGCCGAGGGCATTGAAGGGCTGTTGTGATGGGATGAGCGGTGGGCTACTCCAAGGCCTCACAAGGAGTGGCCCTTGACCATCTTGCCCGATCTCTCCCGTCTGCGAAAAATCACTTGCCGCCAGGCGGCCGCCTGATGCCGGCGCAGGCGGCGGGTATCAGGGCCGAGGATCCCAAGCGGCGCGTCCTGAAGGAGGTGTTCGGCTTCGACGATTTTCGCCCCGGCCAGGCCGACGTCATGGACGCACTGCTTGGCGGGCGCCATGTGCTGGCCGTCATGCCGACGGGCGCGGGCAAATCGCTCTGCTACCAGGTTCCGGCGCTGGTTCTGGGCGGGCTCACCCTCGTCGTCTCGCCGCTGGTGGCTCTGATGCAGGACCAGGTCGCGGCGCTGCGGCTTGCCGGCGTGGCGGCCGATACGATCAATTCCTCGCTCGATCGCGAGGCCAATGTGGCGGCCTGGCGCCGTGTCGCATCTGGCCAGACGCGGCTGCTCTATCTGGCGCCGGAGCGGCTGATGACCGAGCGCATGCTGGACGCCCTTTCCAGGCTCCACGTCAGCCTGATCGCCATCGACGAGGCGCATTGCATCTCGCAATGGGGTCCGGCGTTCCGGCCCGAATATGAGGATCTGTCCCGGTTGCGCGGTATCTTTGCCAATGTGCCGATCATCGCGGTGACGGCGACTGCCGATGAGAGCACGCGCACCGACATCGCCGCCCGCCTGTTCGCCGAGCAGGTCGAAACGCTGGTGCTGGGTTTCGACCGGCCCAACATCAAGCTGGCCATCGCGCCCAAGCAGGACAGCAAGCGCCAGCTGCTCGGCTTCATCGAGCGCCATGCGGGCAAGAGCGGCATCATCTATTGCTTGTCGCGCAAGAAAACCGAAGAGATGGCGGCCTTTCTGAAGCGCAACGGCGTCACCGCGCTCGCTTACCACGCCGGCATGAGCAAGGAGGCGCGTGAAGCCAATCAAAATGCCTTCATGACCTTGTCCGGCGTCGTCATGGTGGCAACCATCGCGTTCGGCATGGGCATCGACAAGCCTGATGTCGCCTTTGTCTTCCACACCGATATGCCGGGCAGCCTGGAAGCCTATTATCAGGAAATCGGCCGTGCCGGCCGCGACGGACGCGAGGCCGAGGCGCATATGCTTTACGGCCTTGGCGACATCCGCATGCGCCGGCTGTTCATCGACGACGAGGATGCCTCGTCAGAGCACAAGAGGCGGTCACACCGCCGGCTCGACACGCTGATCGGCTATTGCGAGACGGCGCAATGCCGCCGCCAGGTGCTGCTCGGCTATTTCGGCGAAGAGGCCCAGGCCTGCGGCAATTGCGACAACTGCCTCGACCAGGCGCCGCGCGCCGATGGCAGTGCCGAAGCGCGGAAGATCCTGGCGGCGGTCACAGAGAGCGGCGAGCGCTTCGGCGCGGCCCATGTCATCGATATCCTGCTTGGCCACGAGACCGAGAAGGTGCTGGCGAGAGCTCATCAAACACTCAGCAGTTTCGGCACCGGCGCCGCGCACAGAAAGACAGTGTGGCTGTCGCTGGTCCGGCAACTGGTGGCCGGCGGGTTCCTGATGCCGGATCCCGAGGGCCATGGCGGTCTCGCCATCTCCGAAAGCGGCCGCGCGCTCGGCCGTGGCGAGATTGCATTCCAGTATCGCGTCGAGACGCGGGACCCTCTGGCGCGCGGCAGGAAGCGTTCCGGGGAAGGCGCCGCCGCCGGAGCCGAGGGCGTCGATGCTTCGCTGCTGGCGGCGCTCAAGTCGCTGCGGCTACGGCTCGCCAAGGAGCGACAGGTCCCGGCCTATGTGGTGTTTTCCGACCGCACGCTCATCGACATGGCCGACCGCCGCCCGCGCGACCTCGACGCCTTTGCCGAAGTGAATGGCGTGGGAGGGGCCAAGCTCAAGGAGTTCGGCGCGGTTTTCCTGGCCGCGATCGCCGCGCAACAGCCTGATTGAAAGCTTGATGGCGAGCGGTAGGGCTGATCAGGCTGGTCGAATGAGCAGTAAAAGCCAGGTCATCAAAGTTGGGAGCGCAGCCTGCTGGCCAGCCAGTCCGAAATTTTTTCCCGCAGGGGACGCGCTTCCCATTCGGCCAGGGTAACTTGCCGGGATCTCCCAAGGTCTTGGTTGAACAGGTCGATCTGCGTGTTCGCGAAATCCCTGCCGTAGACGTTCAGACTGGCTTCATCGTTCAGCCGCAAGGAGCGTTCGTCCAGATTGGTGGAACCAAAGCTCGTCCAGATGTCGTCAACGATCAGCAGCTTGGGATGATACATGGTGGGTTGAAACTCGTAGATACGCACTCCAGCCCTAAGCAAGTCGCCCCAGAAATAGCGCGAGCCCTTCCGAACCAAAGGCACGTCGGTGAGCGCATTCGGAACGATCACATCGACAGACACGCCTCGCTTCCTGGCGTCCAGGATCTGCTGGAGGGCGATGTCGTCGGGGACGAAATAGGCCATTCCGATTCGCAGGTGATCCCTCGCGGCGGCTATCGCGGCCAGCATCATCAATTCCATGTTCTCCGAGCCATTTGGCTGCGAAGAAAGTATCAGCTGGGCGCCGAGCGACCCCGCCGGTTCGGGCGGAGGGTAGAACTTCCGACCCTGCAATGTCTCACCGGTCGTCTCCAACCAATTTTCGGCAAAGGCTGCCTGGAAAGCAGGCACGGCGGTCCCTTCGATCCGATAGTGCGTATCGCGCCATTCATCCGGATTGCGGGCGTCTCCCCGCCATTTGTCGGCGATGCCGACGCCGCCCGTAAAGGCCACTCGTCCGTCGACGATGAGCAGTTTGCGATGGGTCCGGTTGTTCACGCGGTCCAACGTATACCAATGGATCGGCCGGTAGCGCTGGAACCTCACGCCGGCTCCTGTCATGATATGGATCAAGTTTTCATCGAAAGGCAGACTGCCGACCCAGTCGACGAGCACCCGGACCTCGACACCTTGCCGCGCCTTGGCCGCCAAGGCTTGTGCGAATTCATATCCAACGGCCCCAGACCAATAGATATAGGTCTCAAAATCGATGGTGGACCGGGCCGCGCCGATCGCCTGGAGCATCGAAGGAAAAATCTCGTCGCCGTTCACAAGGGTCTGCACCGCGTTCGCGTTTGACATCTGTCCCAGCGAGTAGCTGCTCATCGACCTCGCGAACTGCGGATCCGATGCGTCGAAGCGATGCGGGACAATCGTCCGCAAAACCCGCGGTTCAGGGGTCAGGTTTATGGCCGCCAACGTGGCCAGACCGGCGACAACCGCAACGGCCACATAGCTTAATCCCTTGAGCAGCGGGCTGAATTTTCGATCCAACCGCGTTGGCTTCGCGCCCCTCAGGAACGCCACGAGACCGGCAGCGCGCATGTTAGTCGCCCTGCTGCTTGCGATCGCGATGTTTCTCGATGTCCTCGGGCTCTTCATCGTCGATGCGGGTGATGGTCGAAGCCGAACTGTTTGATCTCAGCATTTCGTCCAACTTGGCATGAATGGCCTGGGTATCGCGATGTTCAGCCCGCTGAATGAAGAGCGTCATGGCCCAGGTGAGGAGCGTAGCCGCGCCATGCCAGTTCAAGCTTTGCCGGTCGAAAACGATCCAGAAGATCGCATAGGCCAGCAGGACCAGGAATGCTGCCGGACGAGAGGTCCACGTGCCGATCGAGGTGAGCGCGCCGGTAATGGGGTGATTTGCCATCAGCAGGAACTTTCCACGGTAACGCAGGTTCCCGCGAGCGCGTCGGCGAGGCTGCCGTACGGCACAGTTGTCTGCAGAAAGCGCCGCCAGGCCCTGACCATCCGTCTGGGGTGGGCGTTGGCTCGAATGGCTGCAGCGTCAGAGGCTGCAATGGGAGCCTTGCGATCTCGGGCCTGTCTCGGAGTGCCGCAGCGTCGGGACGTCCTCACGCAGGCAGCCCGGCGAGTACTGCGCCAATACCCTTTCCAGACGCGCCAGAAGGACTTTCCTCGACTTTATCTCGTACCCCAACCGCAATGTGCCTCCCATGCTTTTGCGGTTGGTGGTCAACTCCTGCTGGAGGATGCCGATGCGGATGCGTACCTCATCGGCCTGTGCTCGAAGTGCTGCCTTGATTGGCCCTCGACCTTGCATGCTGAACTCGATCTCCCCTGGAAACGGATATCGAACTTGAGGGACATGCTTTGGTTCCTCGGCATCGCTTCTTATTTTCCGACCCGCGACAGCCGGTCGCGTCCCGCCGCACGCATGTAAGCGCCTGTCGGCGATCATTATCGCCGAGGATGGGGACGAACCCGCGAATTGGCGGTAGCCGATGCCGCCGGCATTTTCTATTTGGGGGAATGGCGGAGAGGGAGGGATTCGAACCCCCGATGGGCTTGCACCCATGCCGCATTTCGAGTGCGGTGCATTCGACCACTCTGCCACCTCTCCGCGGTCATGGTCGGCCGTTGCCGGCGCGGCGCACTAGATAACGGCTGAACGGGCAGGTTACAAGGCCAAATCCACCGGAAATTCAGCTTCCTGTACGGGCCTCGTTCGGAGTGCCACGCTCCGTCCTCGGCAGGAGTCTGGCTCGCATGGCAGGGAACCCCGCCCGTTTGCCTTGACTCCCACGCAACCTTCGGTTAGGGACAGCGCGCAATCGGCGTGGAGGGTTCTTCCACGCCGCTTGTTTTTTGAACCCGCAGACTGACAAAAAGACGGCCGAACCGCCAGAGGCGGTTCATCAAGGCCGACCGAACAGCGAAAGGCAAAAAATGTTCGCAGTCATTAAAACGGGCGGTAAGCAGTATCGCGTTGCCGCCAACGATCTCCTGAAGATCGAAAAAGTCGAAGCCAATGTCGGCGACATCGTCGAGATCGGCCACGTGCTCGCTCATGGCGAGGGCGAGAATGTCACGTTCGGCGCGCCGTTCGTCGATGGCGCCCTGGTGACCGCCGAAGTCGTCGAGCAGGGCAAGAACCGCACGGTCATCGCTTTCAAGAAGCGTCGCCGCCAGAATTCGCGCCGCAAGATCGGCCATCGCCAGCTTTTGACCACCGTGCGGATCTCCGAGATCCTGCTGGGTGGCGCCAAGCCCGCCAAGAAGGCGGCCGTCAAGGCGGAAGCCAAGGCTGAGGTCGCTCCCGAGGCCGCGCCGAAGGAAGCCAAGGCCAAGAAGGACGCCGCCCCCAAGGAAGACGCGAGGGCCGAGGCCGTCGCCGCGCCGCTGTTCAAGGCGCCGAAGGGCGAGCCGGACGACCTGACCGTGATCAAGGGCATCGGCCCGGTCGCCGCCAAGGATCTCGCCGAGCAGGGCATCATCACCTTCGCGCAGCTCGCCAAGCTGACCGAGAAGGACGTTGCCAAGATCGACGAGAACATGCCGTTCAGCGCCGACCAGATCAAGGACTGGCGCGAGCAGGCCAAGGAGCTGGCCAAGAAGTAAGGCGAACCGGCGCGAAACGTCGCCGGATCGGACTTGAAACGGAACGCGAACGCGTTCATAAGACCATTCAAGCGCCCATGGGCGCATCGGAGTTAGTTAGATGGCACACAAGAAAGCTGGCGGCTCGTCGCGCAACGGTCGCGACTCGCATTCCAAGCGTCTGGGCGTGAAGAAGTTCGGCGGCGAAGCCGTCATCCCGGGCAACATCATCATTCGTCAACGCGGCACCACCTGGCATCCCGGCGTCAATGTCGGCATGGGCACGGACCACACCCTTTTCGCGCTCGAAACCGGCGCCGTGACGTTCAACAAAAAAGCCAACGGCCGAACCTACGTATCGGTCAACCCGATTACCAAAGCCGCGGAGTAGCCGGTTCCGCACTAGAACACCGGCGCCCATCTCGGGACCGGTGTCTGGCAAAACCAGGAAAAGGATCAGGGGAGATGGGTTTCCATCTCCCCTTTTTCTTGTGCCTGGAGGACTTCAAATGGTTGCCGAAGCGGAAGATTCAGAAGACGAAAGTTACGCGATAGATTGCCCGGTGCTGGTCACCGAGCGGCTGGTGATGCGCGCTCCCGATGAGCGGGATATCGCGCAACTGGTCGAACTTGCCGACAACCGTCACGTTGCCGAGATGCTGGCGCGCATGCCGCACCCCTATGGGGAGGCCGAGGGACGTGCTTTCCTCGCCATGACCAAGGCGCGGCGCGCCGGCATCGCCTATGCCTTGACGCTGGCCGGCGCCGACACTTTCGTCGGCTGCGCCGGGCTGAACACCACCGATCGCGGCCTTGAGCTCGGCTACTGGATCGGCGAGCCCTACTGGAAGAAGGGCTACGCCACGGAAGCCGCGCACGCGCTGGTCGACCTCGCCTTCCAGAAGACGTCGATCCAGGTGCTGCAGGCCTCGACCAGGGTCATCAATCCGGCTTCACGCCGCGTCATCCACAAATGCGGCTTCCAATATGCCGGCCAGGGCATGCTGAATTCGATCGTCGCCGGCCAGGTGCCGGTCGAACGTTATCGGCTCGACAGGAAAACCTGGACGAGCCTGCGCAATTGGATCCACTTCTAGGTGCGTCGATATTCAGGTGAGGCCGGCCTGACCTGAATATCGGCAAACCTTGGCGCGTGGGGCGAAACAGTACAAATCAGCTCGGGACCGGACTTGGGCTTAGCCCAGTTCGACCCAGACCGGCCGGTGGTCGGAACCGACTGATTGTCTGTCGACCCACAGGCGCTTCAGCGACCGGGCAAGCGAGGCGCTGGTGAAGATATAGTCGATGCGCTTGTGGCGGCTGGCGTTGGTGGGGTCGTTGGGATCGACCCAGGAGACGAGATCGTCGCCGGCGACATCGAGGCGCAGGGCGGCATCGACGGCGAAGTCGGCGGTCAGCGGCATGCCGAATTCATGATCCGGCCGGCCGGCGAGTTCGACATATTCGGGCGAGCCGGCCAGCATGTTGAAATCGCCCATGCCGACAAAGGCTTCCGGATGCGGCAGTTCCGGCAGGCCGATCTCGGCGACGCCGGACAGCGCACCGCCTTCGAGCGCATAGTTCAACAGGCGCTGGCGCAGGAACTGGATCTGGCTGGCGCGTTCGACCGGGCTGCGGTGATCGAGATGGATGGAATAGAAGCGGATGAAACCAAGCGGCGTCTCGATCAGGGCTTCCAGCGCGCCGCGCTGGAAGTTCATCATCTCGAAGCTGCGGCTGCGCGGCAACAACAGGTTGCGCGACAGATGAATGGGCGTTTTCGACAAGACCATGTTGCCGAGCTGGAAGGTCGTGGTGATGGCGCGGCCGTCCTCGATGCGCGAGCCGATATTGGCCTCGAAATTGCTGCCATAGACGGCGAAATAATCGGGCAGCGCCTCGCCGATCTCGGCCACCATGTCGCGGCTGCCGTTCCGGGGATTGTTGCGGGTGACCTCCTGCAGCGCGATTACGTCGGCGCCGCGCACCGCGTCGGCGATGCGCCCGAGATCGTAGCGTCCATCGAGACCGATGCCGTACTGGATGTTGTAGGTTACAAGCTTCATTCTGACGTCTCTCCGGCCAACCCCGCGCGGCCATCGTCACAAAACGGCCTCGCCCTTCGCCGCGCCTTGGTTTAGAGCAAGGCCCAAGGTTTAGAGCAATGCCGCAAGGCCAATAAAAGAAACTGCAGTCCCATGAAATTTCTCGATCAAGCCAAGGTCTATGTCCGCTCCGGTGACGGGGGCGCCGGTTCGGTGTCGTTCCGGCGCGAGAAGTTCATCGAGTTCGGTGGGCCGGATGGCGGCGATGGCGGCCGCGGCGGCGATGTCTGGCTGGAAGCGGTCGACGGGCTGAACACGCTGATCGACTATCGCTACCAGCAGCACTTCAAGGCCAAGACCGGCGTCCACGGCATGGGCCGCAACATGACCGGCGCCAAGGGCGCCGATGTCACGCTGAAAGTGCCGGCCGGAACGCAGGTCTTCGAAGAGGACAATGAGACGCTGATCTGCGACCTCACCGTGGTCGGCCAGCGCTTTCTCCTGGCCAAGGGCGGCAATGGCGGCTTCGGCAACCAGCACTTCAAGACCTCGACCAACCAGGCGCCGCGCCGCGCCAATCCCGGCCTTCCCGGCGAAGAACTCAACATCTGGCTCAGGCTGAAGCTGATCGCCGACGCCGGGCTGGTCGGGCTGCCCAATGCCGGCAAGTCGACATTCCTGGCCGCCGTCACCGCGGCCAAGCCGAAGATCGCCGACTATCCGTTCACGACCCTGCATCCGGGCCTCGGTGTCGCCCGCATCGATGCGCGCGAATTCGTCATCGCCGATATTCCAGGTCTGATCGAAGGTGCCCATGAGGGCGTCGGCATCGGCGACCGCTTCCTCGGCCATGTCGAGCGCACGCGCGTGCTGCTGCACCTGGTCTCCGCGCAGGAGGAGAACCCGGGCAAGGCCTACAAGACCGTGCGGGCCGAGCTCGAGGCCTATGGCCACGGCTTGGCCGACAAGGCCGAGATCCTGGCGCTGAGCCAGGTCGATACGCTCGACGCAGACGCGCGCAAGAAGAAGGTCGCCTCGCTGAAGCGTGCCGCCGGCCGCGCGCCGATGCTGCTGTCGGCGGTCACCGGCGAGGGCGTCGAGGCGGTGCAGCGCGCGTTGATGGCTGTCATCGCGGAGGCGCGCGCGCGGATCGCCGCGCCGGTCGAGACGCGCTGGGAAAAGTAAAGTCATGCAGCCGCTCAGGAAATACCGGCGCATCACCGTCAAGATCGGCTCGGCATTGCTCGTCGACCGCGCGAGCGGCCTGAAGCGCGACTGGCTGGCCTCGCTCGCCGACGACATCGCGGTGCTTGCCCAGGGAGGCGCCGAAATCCTCGTCGTGTCGTCGGGCGCCATCGCGCTCGGCCGCACCATCCTTGGCCTTGGCAAGCGCGCCCTGAAGCTCGAGGAGAGCCAGGCCGCCGCCGCCGTAGGGCAGATCGCGCTCGCCGGCGCATGGTCGGACGCGCTCGGCAAGGGTGCCTTGAAATCGGGCCAGATCCTTTTGACGCTCGGCGACACCGAGGAGCGCCGGCGTTATCTCAACGCGCGGGCCACCATATCGACGCTGCTCAAGATGAAGGCGGTGCCGGTCATCAACGAGAACGACACGGTGGCGACCTCCGAAATCCGCTATGGCGACAATGACCGGCTGGCGGCCCGCGTCGCCACCATGATGGGCGCGGACCTTCTGGTGCTGCTCTCCGACATTGACGGGCTCTACACCGCGCCGCCAGCGTCGGACCCCGGTGCAAAGTTCATTCCGGTGGTCGACCGCATCACACCAGACATCGAAGCGATGGCGGGAGCCGCCGCGTCCGAGCTGTCGCGCGGCGGCATGCGTACCAAACTCGACGCGGGCAAGATCGCCAATGCTGCGGGCACGGCGATGATCATCACCTCCGGCACAAGGCTGTCGCCGCTGATGGCGATCGAGCGCGGCGAGCGCGCGACGTTCTTCAAGCCCAGCGCCAATCCGGTGAAAGGCTACAAGACCTGGATCGCCGGCCAGCTCGAACCGGCCGGGCGGCTGACCGTCGATGCCGGCGCCATCGGCGCGCTCATTTCGGGCAAGTCGCTGCTGCCGGCCGGCGTCAAGCTGGTCAGCGGCAATTTCTCCCGCGGCGACACGGTGGCGATCCTGTCGCCCGAAGGCCGCGAGATCGCGCGCGGGCTGGTTGCCTACGATGCCGCCGATGCCGTAAGGATCGCAGGCCTGAAGACGGCCGAGATCGAGACGGTGCTCGGTTACGAGGCGCGTTCGGCGATGATCCACCGCGACGATCTCGTCGTAAGTCACGCCGGAAGCGACACAAGCGGAGGATGAGCCATGCTGAAGCTGCATGAAAAATCCGGGGACGACACCGTGGCGCTGATGGCCGATATCGGGCGCCGCGCCCGCGCTGCCGCCCGACCGCTGGCCATCGCCACCGCCGCCGCCAAGAACGCCGCTCTTGTCGCTATGGCCGACGCGATCATTTCCCGCGCGCGGGACATTCTCGACGCCAACGCCATCGATGTCTCGAATGGCCACGAATCCGGGCTTTCCGGCTCTTTCATGGATCGGCTGAAGCTCGATCCGGCACGCATCCGCGCCATGGCGGACGGTATTCGCGAAATCGCTGCCCTGCCCGATCCAGTCGGTGATGTCATCGCCGCGTGGGAGCGGCCGAACGGTCTGCGCATAGAGCGCGTACGTACGCCGCTCGGTGTCGTCGGCGTCATCTATGAAAGCCGGCCGAACGTGACGGCGGATGCCGGCGCTCTCTGCCTCAAGGCGGGCAATCCGGTCATCTTGCGCGGCGGCTCGGATTCACTCAATTCCTCCTCGGCGATCCATGCCTGCCTGGTCGAGGGACTGAAGGCGGCCGGTCTGCCCGGGGATGCCATCCAGCTGGTGCCGACCACCGACCGCGCCGCGGTCGGCGAGATGCTCAAGGGGCTTGGCGGCAATCTCGACGTCATCATTCCGCGCGGCGGCAAAAGCCTGGTCGGGCGGGTGCAGAGCGAGGCGCGGGTGCCGGTCTTCGCCCATCTCGAAGGCATCTGTCATCTCTATATCGACCGCTCCGCCGAGCTCGACATGGCGGTGCGGATCGCCGTCAACGCCAAGATGCGGCGCACCGGCGTCTGCGGTGCCGCCGAAACGCTGCTGGTCGACCGTGCGGTCGCCGCCACCCATCTGGTGCCGGTCCTCGATGCGCTGCGCGCCGCCGGCTGCGAGATCCATGCCGATCAAGAAGTGATGAAAATGTTCTTCGACGCCAAGCCGGCGACCGACGCCGACTGGGTGACCGAATATCTCGACGCGATCATCGCGGTGAAGCTGGTCGACGGGATCGCTGGTGCGATCAATCACATCGAAACCTTCTCCTCGCATCATACCGAGGCGATCGTCGCCGAGGACGCGAAGGCGGTCGAACGGTTCTTCAACGAGATCGATTCGGCGATCCTGCTGCACAACGCCTCGACGCAGTTCGCCGATGGCGGCGAGTTCGGCATGGGCGCCGAGATCGGCATCGCCACCGGCAAGATGCACGCGCGCGGGCCGGTCGGCGTCGAGCAGTTGACCTCGTTCAAATATCGCGTGCGCGGGTCGGGACAGGTGAGGCCTTGAAGCTTTTGATCGCCAGAGCCTGAAGCGATGCTGGCCTCTTCCGAACCGGCGACACCCTCCAGCTATCTGAAGATGCCGCATGCCGAGAAGGGGCTGGCCGTCGGACTGTTCGGCGGTTCGTTCAACCCGCCGCATGCCGGCCACGCGCTGGTCGCCGAAATCGCTTTGCGGCGTCTGGCGCTGGACCAGCTTTGGTGGATGGTGACCCCAGGCAATCCGCTGAAGAGCACGCGCGAACTGGCGCCGCTGGGCGAGCGCATCGCGCTTTCCGAGAAGATCGCCAAGAACCCGAAGATCAAGGTCACCGCCTTCGAGGCGGCACACAATGTGCGCTACACCGCCGACACGCTGGCGCTGGTCAAGGCACGCAATCCCGGCGTCGACTTCGTCTGGATCATGGGCGCCGATTCCCTGCGGGACTTCCATCGCTGGCAGCGCTGGCGCGAGATCGTCATGACCTTTCCGATCGCGGTCATCGACCGCCCGGGCGCGACGCTGTCCTTTCTGTCGTCGGTTGTCGCCAAGACCTTCGATTACGCCCGCATCGACGAAGGCGACGCGCCAAGGCTTGCGCGGATGAAGGCGCCGGCCTGGACCTTCATCCACGGTCCGCGTTCCTTGCTGTCGTCGAGCGCGATCCGGAAGATGGCGAAGGGTTGAGCGTCGTCCGTCCGGCCATGTCGTTTTTACAGCGGCGTCCGCCTGACCCATGGGCGATGCTGACCAGCCATGGCGATTCACAAGAAAACCCATCCCACGATCGATCCCGACCAGGGCAGCACGCCTGCGCCGCTGATCGCGATTGCCAGTGTCATCGTGTCGATGGCGCTGATTGCCATCGGCAACGGGCTGATGTTCGCCTATATCCCCGTCCGGCTCGGCGTCGAAGGGTTCGATCCGGTCTGGGCAGGGCTGATCGTCACCGGCCTGTCGGCCGGCGGCCTCGCCGGCTGTATCCTGACCGGTCCGCTGGTGCGCCGGGTCGGCCACGCCCGCGCCTTCATGGTGCTGTCGGCGCTGATCGCGCTGTCCAATGCCGCCATCGGCGCCGGACCGCACCCGCTGCTGTGGATCGTGGCGCGCGCGCTTTACGGCTTTGCCATATGCGGCCTGTTCATCGTCGCGCAAAGCTGGCTCAACGACGCGCTGCCGAACGCCGTACGGGGCCGGGTGATGGCCGTGTTCTATGTCGCCTACATTGCCGGTCTTGGGGTCGGCTATGCGACGCTTGCCGTGATCGACATCCACACGGCCGCCGCGTCGCTGATCGGCATCGCCTTTACCGCTCTGTCGATCCTGCCTGTCGGCATGACACGCCTTGCCCAGCCGCCGGCGCCGCAGGCGGCTTCGGTGGCTCTGCGCCAAGCCTGGCGGATTTCGCCGGTCGGCGTCGCCGGCATGCTGGCGGTCGGCGGCCTGTCGATGATCATTTCCGGCTTCGCGCCCATCCACGCGACGGCCAAGGGCTACAGCCAGGCCGATGTCGCGCTGCTGCTGTCGGCAATGCCGGTCGGCACGCTGATCCTGCAGATACCGCTCGGCTGGCTCTCCGACCGTACTGATCGGCGCTACGTGCTTGCCGGCGCCGCGGCGCTGGCGGTCGTTGCCAGCGTGCTCGCCATCGCCTTCGACGGCGGTGCGCTGATGGTGCTGGTGGTGATCTATCTGATCTGGGACGGGGCGGCGGAATCGATCTACGCGCTCTCCAGCGCGCATGCCGCCGACCGCGCCAGGAAGGATGAACTGCTGGCGCTGTCGAGCTCGATGCTGTTTGCCTGGTCGCTCGCCGGCTTCATCGTGCCGGGCATTGTCACGGCGCTTTCCGCCGTCTTCGGCACGGCAACCTTCATCTATGTCGGCATCGTCATCGCCTCGGTATTCTGCCTTTTCGTGCTGTGGCGGGTGATCGCGGCGGGCCGCGTTCCGGCTGCCGCCACGGGCAGTTTCGCACCGATGTCGGCGCAAGCGCCCTTGCCGGTCGAACTCGCCTTCGCGCCGGACGAAGTGGTCCGCCACAGGGGCGACTGATTACTGCTTGCGGGCCTCGGGTGGCGATGCTTCCGGAGGCGGCTGCGGGATCGAGATGCCTTCGCTGTCGAAGGCCTGCTTGGCGCGTTTCGTCATGTCGATCTGGGTGGCGAAATGGTCCGCCGCCGCGGTCCAGTAGCGCAAGGTGAGCGAAACGGTCGTATCGCCGAGCCCGGCCACGAAGGCGATCGGCGCCGGTTCGCGGCGGATGCGCTTCTCGGCACCGGCAATGGCAAGCAATGTCTTCTGGGCGCCGTCTATGTCGTTCCAGGAGCCGATGCTGAGCGTGATGTCGGTGCGGCGCACGCCGTTGCGGGTGAAATTGCGCACCGGCTGATTCCACAGCGTCGAATTCGGCGCCAATATGTAGATGCCGTCGGCGGTCCTGAGCTTGGTGGCGAAAAGGCCGATTTCCTCGACCGAACCGGCAATGGAACCGACCTCAACGGACTCGCCAATGCGGAATGGCCGCAACGCGAGCAGCATGATGCCTGCGGCGATGTTCTGCAGCGTGCCTTGCAGGGCGAGACCGATGGCGAGGCCGATGGCGCCGATCGCGGCGATGATCGATGCAGTCTGCACGCCGAACTGGCCGAGCACCATGATGACGACGAGGATCAGAATGGCGTAGCGCCCGATCTTTGAAAAGAAATGCCGCAGCGTCGCGTCGAAACCATGGATATGGCCGAGGCCAGCCGAGATCGAGCGCTCGGCAAGGTTGGCAACGATGTAGCCGACCACCAGGAGGATGACGGCGCCGATGGCGGAAAAGGAATAGGAGACGATCAGCGTACTCAGCTGCGCGAGGCCGGTCTGGACGGTGAGAAGGGTGTCTTGCGGGTCGATCGGCATGGCGGGATTCCGGTTGGTCGGTCAGCCGGTAACCGCTGTGGAAGGCCTGGGTTCCGATGTTTTTGCGTCACCCGTGGAACAACATTCCACTCGGCGAGTTCGCGTCGATCGGGGCTCCGTCTTGAAACTGCAACGGAACTCTGCCTATCTAAGTGGTGTCACCTGCTTTAAGGGGTGATTTGGTTGTTCTTGCTGCGAAAGGAAATACACTGAGAACAGCACTGCGGAAGAAGGCCGACATCGTGCCTTCGCCGGCCAGGATCAGCGTAGACGACGCCGTGTCCCGTGCCATCAAGACAGTCCTTGCCAGTCTGGAAGACTCCAAGGCCGAAAACATTGTCTCAATCGACATTCAGGGGAAATCGAGCCTCGGCGACTACATGGTCGTTGCGTCGGGCCGATCGCACCGTCATGTCGCGGCTGTCGCAGACCATCTCCTCAAGGCGCTCAAGGATGCCGGCCTCGGCACCGCGCGCGTCGAGGGACTGTCAGGCGCCGACTGGGTCCTGATCGATTCTGGCGATATCATCGTCCATGTCTTCCGCCCCGAAGTCCGCGAATTCTACAATCTCGAAAAGATGTGGCAGGCGCCGGATCTCGAGGAAGAGACCCTCCACTAAGCCGATTGTGTTCGATGCATGTCGTTGCCGTAAACCGGTTCCCCCTGTCGGGTGACATGCATTAGCGGCTATAGAGGCGAGGATGAGGATTTCAGTTCATGTCGTGGGCCGAATGAAAGCCGGCCCCGAGCGGGAGTTAGCCGACCGCTATTTCGAGCGGTTCGCCAAGAGCGGACCCGGCGTGGGGCTCGAATTCGCCGGGATCACCGAGATCGTCGAGGGCCGCGCGCAGAGCGCCACCGAGCGCCAGCGCGACGAAGGTTCGCGGCTGCAGGCACAGCTGCAGCCAGGTACGGCCCTCATCCTGCTCGACGAGCGAGGCAAGAGCCTGTCTTCACAGGATTTCGCCGGCCGTCTGGGACAGTTGCGCGACGGCGGACGCAAGGCGCTGGTCCTCGCCATTGGTGGCGCCGACGGCCACGATCCGTCGCTGCGCGGCCAGGCCGAGCTGGTGATGTCGTTCGGGGCGCTCACCTGGCCGCATCAGCTGGTGCGGGTGATGCTGGGTGAACAACTCTACAGGGTGGCGACGATCCTGTCGGGTCATCCCTACCACAGGTCCTGAAAGCCGCCGGATCGCGCCGAATTTGGCCCCAAATGCCGCGCAAGATTCAACGTGGGCCTGTTTTTCCGTTGCATTGCGTTATTGCGAACCCTTTGGGCGACAGGCGCTAACATGGTTGATGATTCGTTAACGAAGGCGCGGATAGAATCGATCGCGAATGTCTGAAGGCTGGAAATCGACGACGGGCCCATCGACGGGGGGCTCCTGGCGCGTGCGCTGCGGTATCGCCGCGGCGGCGGTGCTTCTGTCGCTGCATGCTGTGCGGGCCGAAAACACGCTCGACATGGCGCCCGATCCGGACCAGAGCCGTGCCGAATACGAGCAGGTTTCGAAGGAAATAACGCTGTCGTCGGAACGGCTGGCCAAGCTCGCCGCCGATATCGCCGCGGTCAAGAAGGACCACGCCTCGATCACCGCGGCACTCATCCAGTCGGCGATGACCGAGCAGAAGCTCGGCCAGGACATCGAGGACATCGGCGCCAAGCTGGAAGGGCTCAAGGGCCAGCAACAGAAGATCCGTACTTCGCTGGCGGCGCGGCGCGATGTGCTGGCCGAAGTGCTGGGCGCCCTGCAGCGCATGGGGCTCAACCCGCCGCCGGCGATCCTGGTCAAGCCGGAAGATGCGCTGTCGTCGGTGCGCAGCGCCATCCTGCTCGGCGCCGTGGTGCCTGAGTTGCGCCAGCAGACCGACAGCCTGCTGGCCGATCTCAAGGAGCAGACCCGGGTGACGGCTTCGATCGAGGCGGAACGGGCGCGGCTGACGGCGGCGGTCGGCGATCAGACGGCGGAGAAGAAGCGGCTCGGCATGCTGCTCGAAGCCAAGCAGAAGCTCGAGACCGACACGAAGGCGCAGATGGCGGCCGAACAGCAGCGTTCCGAGCAATTGGCGGCCAAAGCCAGCAGCCTGAAGGATCTGATCATCTCGCTCGAAGCGCAGGCGGACAAGAACCGCAAGGCCGCGGACGCCGCAAAGGCAGCCGCCGCTGGCCAGGCCGGCGGCACCGAGCCCGGTGGCGACCAGACGGCATCGCTGCCGGTCCCCGAAGGCAACAGGTTGACCGCCGCGGCGCCTTTCTCGGCGCTGCAAGGGCAGGTCGCCCTGCCGGTCACCGGCCGCATCAAACTCAGGTTTGGCGCCGACGACGGTAACGGCGCCTTGATGCTTGGGGACATGGTTGCGACACAATCGGGAGCCATCGTTACCGCGCCGGCGGATGGGAATGTGCTTTATGCGGGGCCGTTTCGCTCCTACGGTCAACTCTTGATCCTCAATGCCGGCGACGGTTATCATGTCGTCTTGGCTGGGATGAGCAGAATCAGCGTCGTGACTGGCCAGTCGGTGCTTGCAGGAGAGCCGGTCGGCGCGATGGGAGAAGCCCGGGTGGCAAGCACCTCGGTTTCGAAGAATGGAAATGCCACGCCGGAGCTCTATGTCGAGTTCCGCAAGGATGGAAAACCCGTCGATCCGGCCCCATGGTGGGCGGACCGTTTTTCTGGAAGGACGTGAAATGATGCGGAAACTGTCGCTTCTGTTTGCCGGTGCGCTGATGGGCGCGTCCGCCATGAGCCTTGTCTATGGCGCACCCGGCTCGGCGGCGAACGCTGCGGGGTCCGAGACTTACAAGCAACTGGCGATCTTCGGCGACATCTTCGAGCGGGTGCGGGCGCAGTATGTGACCCCGCCCGACGACAAGTCGCTGGTCGAGAACGCCATTAACGGCATGCTTTCCTCGCTCGACCCGCACTCCTCCTACATGAACGCCGAACAGGCGCAGGACATGCGCGTGCAGACCAAGGGCGAGTTCGGCGGGCTCGGCATCGAGGTCACCATGGAGAACGACCTGGTCAAGGTGATCACGCCGATCGACGATACGCCGGCCGCCAAGGCTGGCGTGCTGGCCGGCGACTATATCGCCAAGATCGACGGCGAGGAGGTTCGCGGCCTGACGCTCAACGACGCGGTCGACAAGATGCGAGGCCTGGTCAACACGCCGATCAAGCTGACCATCCTGCGCCAGGGCGCCGACAAGCCGATCGAGCTGACGGTGGTGCGCGACATCATCAAGGTCAAGGCGGTCAAGTTCCGGGTCGAGAACGATATCGGCTACATGAAGATCACCTCCTTTACCGAAAAGACCTATGACGACCTCGAGAACGCCATCGAGACCATCAAGAAGCAGGTGCCGGACGACAAGCTGAAGGGCTATGTGCTCGACCTGCGCCTCAATCCGGGCGGCCTGCTCGACCAGGCGGTGAGCGTGTCGGACGCCTTCCTCAAGCGCGGCGAGATCGTCTCGACGCGCGGACGCGATCCAAAGGACGTCACCCGCTTCGACGCCAAGCCGAAGCAGACCGACGATATCAATGGCAAGCCGATGATCGTGCTCGTCAATGGCGGCTCGGCCAGCGCTTCGGAAATCGTCGCCGGCGCGCTGCAGGACCTGCGCCGCGTCACGGTGGTCGGCACGCAGTCCTTCGGCAAGGGCTCGGTCCAGACCATCATCCCGCTCGGCGAGAATGGCGCGCTCAGGTTGACGACGGCGCTCTATTACACGCCGTCGGGCAAATCGATCCAGGGCAAGGGCATCACGCCCGACATCAAGGTCGACCAGCCGCTGCCGCCCGAACTGCAGGGCAGGGACCTGACGCGCGGCGAATCCGATCTCAAGGGCCATATCAAGGGCGCCGACGAGAGCAAGACCGGCTCGGGTTCCGCGGCCTATGTGCCACCGGATCCGAAGGACGATCTGCAGCTCATCTATGCCGAGCAGTTGCTGCGCGGCCAGAAGACCGATCCGGCCTTCCCGCCCAATCCGGAAAAGGCCGTGCTCAACCAGTAAGGCAACCGGTCTGGCCGGTTGAACGAAGCAATGCGATGCTGCCGGGACCGAAAGGTTCCGGCAGTTTGATTCGGGGGCAGGACCAGGCCTCCAAATACGGCGCCAAGGCGCCGGGATGGATGAATTCGTGCATGTGTTGCCGAAGGAGGTCGCCTTCGGAACCGTGCATCGGGGACAGGGCTTGGCTGATATCGGCAAGGACATCGAACGCCCGCTTGGACAGGCCGTCCGGGCGCCTCGCGGCGCCGGCAGGATCAGCGTCGGTGTGATCGCGGCGAGCGCGATCGTGCTTGCCGTGGTCGGCGTCTCGGCCGCAATCGCGTTCAGGGAAAAGCCGTTTCGAAAGCCGCAGGAAGTCGCCGTCTCGACGCCGAAAGTGACCGCGGCGGCCGAGCCCGCCGCGTCGCCTCCCGCATTGGCTCCGGCGACGACGCCAAAGGTGGAGATGCCGGCCAAGACGGGCGGTCCGCAGATCATTCATGTGCAGACCGAAGAAGGCGATGGCCCGCCAAAGGCGGCAATCGTCATTCGCGATCCATCGACCGTCGGCCAGAACCTCAAGATCGCGCATATTCCCGACAAGGCGCTGATCGAAACCAGTGAAACCGGGCTCTTGCCGATGCGCTCCGCCGACGGAAGGCGACCGTTCGACGTCTATGCGCGGCCATGGTCCGGCACGCGTGGCGCGCGTGTGGCGATCATCATCGGCGGGCTCGCGGTTTCACAGACTGGTACCCAGGCGGCGATCGCCAAGCTGCCGGCGGAAGTGACGCTGGCCTTCGCGCCACAGGGCAACAGCATCGGCCGCTGGATGCAGGCTGCAAGGCAGAGCGGCCACGAGGTCGTCATGCAGGTGCCGCTCGAGCCGTTCGACTATCCCAAGGTCAACCCCGGCCGCAACACGCTGACGGTGGCGGCGAGCGCGGAAGAAAACCTGAAGAACCTGCACTGGGCGCTGTCGCGGACGACGAACTATACCGGTGTCATGAACTATATGGGCGCGCGGTTTTCCGCCGACTCCGCGGCGATGGAGCCGTTCATGGCCGAACTTGGCAAAAGGGGCCTCGCCTATATCGACGACGGCTCGTCGGCGCGCAGCTTGGCTCCGGACATGGCGCTGAGGAATGGCGTCCCTTTCGTCGCCGGCGACACGGCGATCGATGCGGTGCAGGATCGCGGCGCCATCCTGAAGAAGCTCGACAGCCTCGAAGCGACCGCGCGTGCCAAAGGCACGGCCGTCGGCATCGGCTCGGCTTTCGACCTGACGGTCGACACGGTCTCGTCATGGGTGGCCGAGGCCAAGAAGCGCGGCATCGAGATCGTGCCGATTTCAGCGGTGGCCGTCGATCCGCAAAAAGGTTAGCCAAGGCCTTCGGAAGGCGACTGGAGAGACTGAGTGATGCCGCAGACGAAAAAAGTCGACCGCGAAACGCTGCCCTACCGACCCTGTGTCGGGCTGATGATCCTCAATGGCGAGGGGCTGGTCTGGGTCGGGCATCGCATTGCCGAACCCGACAGCGAGTTCGCCGGCACGACGCAGCTCTGGCAGATGCCGCAAGGCGGCATCGACAAGGGCGAGGAGCCGTTGCAGGCCGCCGAGCGCGAGCTCTACGAGGAGACCGGCATGCGCAGCGTCTCGCTGTTGGCAGAAGCGCCGGACTGGATCAACTATGACCTGCCGGACCATCTGGTCGGTATCGCCTTCAAGGGGCGGTATCGCGGCCAGACGCAGAAATGGTACGCCTTCCGCTTCCATGGCGATGCCAGCGAGATCCAGATCAATCCGCCGCCGGGCGGCCACACAGCCGAATTCGACAAATGGTCATGGCAGCCGATGCAAGACCTGCCCGACCTGATCGTGCCGTTCAAGCGCAAGGTCTATGAAGAGGTGGTGGGGGCGTTCCGTCACCTTGTGCCATAGCTGGACGGGCTCCGGCCGCGGTTCAAACGCCCGCGGTTGCCGCGCCGGTTCGACCGCCTTATTGATTTGATGTCTGTCCGTCACAAGAAGGGCCGCCATGTACGACGCCCCCAAAAGATCACTGCCCGAGGAAGCCGACGCCCCGAGCGAGGCTGCTGCCGGGGCTATCCTCACCATCGATCTTGGCGCGATCCGTGAAAATTACCGGCGACTGAAGGCGCGGCTGGGCGGCGTGCGCTGCGCGGGCGTGGTCAAGGCCGACAGCTACGGTCTGGGTGCGAGCCAAGTGGCATCGACGCTGATGAAAGAAGGCTGCGACATCTTCTTCGTCGCTCTGCTGGCCGAAGGAATCGCGCTCCGCAAGGCGATCGGGGCAGGACCCGAGATCTATGTGCTGAACGGTCTGCCGCCAGGCTCCGAGGGGGAAGCGGTCGCGTCTGGTCTCTGCGCGGTCATCAACAGTGGCGCACAGTTGAGAGCCTGGCGCGCGGCGGCACATCGCGTTGGCCAAAGACTTCCGGCCGCGATCCAGGTCGACAGCGGCATGTCGCGACTTGGCATGGCGCCGCCCGAAGTCGAGGCCATGGCCGGCGACACCGCCGCGTTCGATGGCATCGCCATCAGGTATGTAGTGAGCCATCTGGCCTGCGCCGACGAGCCGCACCATCCCGCCAACGAACAGCAGCGGCGGGCCTTCGAGCGGTTGCGTGCCATGCTGCCCGGGGCACCCGCCTCGCTCGCCAATTCCTCCGGCATCTTTCTGGGACCGTCCTACCATTATGATCTCGCCCGCCCTGGCGCCGCGCTCTATGGCATCAATCCGACGCCTGCCGAACCCAACCCGATGCTGCCCGTGGTGCGGCTGCAGGCCAAGGTGGCGCAGACGCGCAGCGTCGAAAAGGGCACCGGCATCGGCTATGGCCACACCTACCATGCGGAAGGGCCGCTCAGCCTGGCGACGATCTCGTTCGGCTACGCGGATGGCTGGCTGCGCCGGTCCGCGTCGGCCGCCTGGTTCGAGGGGGCGCGCCTGCCCTTCCTCGGACGCGTATCGATGGATTCGATCATTCTCGACATCTCGGCCTTGCCGCCCGGCAGGCTCCGCGAAGGGGATCTCGTCGAACTGCTCGGCCCTTCACAGAGCGTCGACGATGCCGCCGGCCATGCCGGCACCATCGGCTACGAAATCCTGGCCAGCTTTGGGACGCGGTTTCATCGGCGCTATGTCGGCGGCTGAGCGGTTTGGCCGCGCTTGACAAGCGGACGCCTGTCGGCAAGGTTCGGCGCATGAGCAACCTCGCTTGTAGCACAACCTTGTTCAGGGTCTGCCCGATCGCGGGATCGTAGCCCCGGCGCGGCCGCCTTCCGGCGTCCGTCCGTACCGGGGCATCCATACATCCACAATCGCCATCAAGCCGAACAGCCCTTCGCGGCTGCCGGCCTTTCATCACGCCGCCGCCAGTGCGGCGGCAGGCGCGCATCCGTTCGATGCGCCGATCCCATGAGGTTTGCCATGCAACATGCAAAAGAACTGCGTCCAAACAGCCATATTCTGATCAGCGAAGCCGACCATGACAGGCTGACCGGCCTGGCGAGGGCGTTGCTCGATCGCGCGCCCGAGACGGCCGAGGAGCTGCTTTCGGAAATGGACCGGGCCGTCGTCACGAACGCGGCGGCGATGCCGGCCGGTGTGGTGCGAATGGGCTCGACGGTTATGGTGCGCGGCGAAAGCGGGGACATCCAGCGCATCATGCTGGTCTACCCGGGTGAGGCCGACATAGCCGAGAATCGGATCTCGGTGCTGACGCCGATGGGAACCGCGCTCATCGGCGCGAGCGTTGGGCAGGCGGTTTGCTGGAACGGTCGTGGTGGTCGGGAACTGTTCGTGACCGTCGAAGCCGTCGATACGCCGGCTTCCGGCCCGCAACGAGCTTGAAGGCGGAGGCGGTGATGACGAGCACGAATTGCTGCCTGACGACGAAGGACTTTGCCGTTCTCGAAGTCATGCTGGAGCGCCGGCGGGCATTCGCGGATCCGATCGTGCGCATGCTCGAATACAAGCTTTCATGCGCCGATGTCGTGCCGATCGATTCGGTCGGCCCCGACATCGTCACGCTGAACAGCAGGGTGGTGTTCGGCGTCGATACCGGTCCCGCGGAGACGCGAACCCTGGTGCAGCACGAGGTGCGCGGGCCGGTCGGCTCCAGCCTGTCGGTCGCAACGAGGCGCGGACTCTGCATGCTTGGCATGGCGCAAGGCCAGACTGCAATGGTCGAACACGCCGACGGCCGGCGGGAGTGGATCCTGATCCGGGCCGTGCTCTACCAGCCGGAGGCTGCCCGGCGCACGGTCAGGCAGAAACACCAGGCTGACGCGCAGCGACCGCACGGGCTCAGGCTCGTCTACAGTGCCGCAGCCGATTGGAGGCCTCTTGGCGAGACGGCCGGAATGCGGCAGACAGAAGACGACGACCCCGGTCCCTCGGCGGCGTGAATGGGCAACAGCGCGTGGTCTCGAAGATCGACATCGATTTTCGCTCGGGATCATGCGCAAATCGAAAAATACGGCCGCGTCCACGGGCGTCCTGAGGACGCTCGGCGCGGCAAGGAGTGAATGATGAAAATCATGGTGCTGGGCAGTGGCGTGATCGGGGTGACCACGGCCTATTATCTCGCCGAGGCCGGCCACGAGGTGACGGTGATCGACCGCCAGAAAGGGCCGGGGCTGGAAACCAGCTTTGCCAATGCCGGCGAGATTTCGCCCGGCTATGCCTCGCCTTGGGCCGGGCCCGGCATCCCGCTCAAGGCGATCAAGTGGCTCTTGATGAAGCATGGTCCGCTGGTGGTGCGGCCGGCCTTCGATCCGCATATGTGGACGTGGCTGGTCAAGATGCTGCGCAACTGCACCGCCGAGCGCTACGCGATCAACAAATCGCGCATGGTGCCGCTGGCGGAATACAGCCGCGACACGCTGAAGGCGCTGCGCGAGGCGACCGGCATCGCCTATGACGAGCGGACGCAGGGCACGCTGCAGCTGTTTCGCACGCAAAAGCAGCTCGACGGCACATCAGGCGATCTCGAGGTGCTGAAGAAATATGGCGTGCCCTATGAGGTCCTTGATCCCGACGGCTGCATCACGGCGGAACCAGCGCTGGCCGGGGTGCGTGAAAAATTTGTCGGCGGCCTGAGACTGCCGGGCGACGAGACCGGCGACTGCAAGATGTTCACCGACAGGCTGGCCGAGCTCTGCGTGGCGCGCGGCGTGAAGTTCGAATACGACACGACGATATGGCGCGTCATCCGCAGCCGCAACCGCGTCAACAATATGAGCACCAGCAAGGGCTGGCTGACCGCCGACGCCTATGTGATGGCGCTGGGCAGCTATTCGGCTGGTTTCATGCGCCGGATGAAGCGACCGATCCCGGTCTATCCGGTCAAGGGCTATTCGATCACGGTGCCGATCAAGGACGCCGCCGCCGCACCGGTGTCGACGGTGATGGACGAAACCTACAAGGTCGCGATCACCCGGCTCGGCGATCGCATCCGCGTCGGCGGCACGGCCGAGATTTCCGGCTTCGACCTCAGGCTGCATGAATCGCGTCGGCGCACGCTCGAACACTCGGTCGGCGACCTGTTTCCGGGAGCCGGCGCGATGCGCGATGCGACGTTCTGGTGCGGGCTGCGGCCGATGACGCCGGACGGACCGCCGCTGATCGGCCGCACGGAGCTGTCCAACCTCTATCTCAACACCGGCCATGGCACGCTCGGCTGGACCATGGCCTGCGGCTCGGCCAAGGTGCTGGCCGACATCATCTCCAACCGGGTGCCCGATATCGACGTGCGTGCCTTGGCCCAGGAGCGTTACCTGAAATAGCCGCCGCGCGTCTCGCGCTTTATTCTTTGCTTATGTCGTTGCCCCGGAACCGGGGCGATATCAGAACGCCTGCCTGACCCACGCCTCGTCGAACAGCAGCCGGTAGGCCCACGGGATCGTCACATTGGTGGCGACCGGGTTCGAGTGGACGAGGTAGTCGTCATAGACCGGCTTCATCCTGGCATAGATGGCGCGGTCGAGCACCATCATGCCGTTCTCCGAATCGTGGAAGAAGCTGCGGTTGTTGAGGTTGACCGAGGAGATGGCAACCAGCCTTTCATCGATCATCATGATTTTGGAATGCAGCACCACGTCAGGCGCCTTGAACTCGCGGATATCGATACGGTCGCCATATTTCTCGACGAACAGCTTGTTGAGCGCGGTGAGAAACCTGCCCCCGATATCGCCCTTGAGGTCGATGCGGCCGACGATATCGATCCTGACGCCGCGGGCGAGCGCCCGGTCAAAAGCTTTGGCGAGGCTGGGCGTCAGATTGAGGTAGGGGTTGACGATCTGGATATGGTGCCGGGCGGCATCGACCAGTTCGACGAAATAGGCCTCCAGCGCATGGTCATCCTCATAGGGCATCGAGATGAAATGCCGGGCATTGCCCCGGGGGCCATCTCCGCGGACCGGGATGGAGAAGGGGCGCGCCAGGTTGGTGTCGGCGTCGCGCAGCCATATCGTCGACAGCTGCGCGGCGAGCGTCTCGACCGTCGCCCGGTCGGCGAACTCGATGTCGAAGTCGCTCCAGTTCGAGTAGTAATTCAGCGAAAACCCGTCGGTCTTGCCGTATTGCTCGAGGTCCGGATAGCGCGACAGATCGATCGGCTGGTGGAACAGGAAACCGTCATGGATGTTGCGGCCGCCGATGATGACGCGCGAGCGCGCGGGGTCCTGCGCCAGCGTGGCCAGCATCTTGACATGATGGACCTTGTGCAGTTGTGAAATCTGCTCGTCGATCGGCGCGCCGTGGTCCGCCCGCCAGCGATATTCCTGCAGCTCCACATTGGGGAATTCGGCGGCCAGCCGGTGCAGCATGGCGTCGTCCTTTTCGCGCTCCAGCACGTCGGTGACTATGATGCGCACCTTGGTGCCAAGCGCTGCATGATGGCGGATCAGCCGTTCGATGACGCGCCCGGAAAAATCGGCCTTGAATTCCAGCGAGGACAGATAGATCAGCTTCAGCCTTGGCGCCTTCGAGAAATCGAGCGGCAGTTCCGGATCGCCCTTGTCTATTGCCGCATTGGACAGCGGCGCGCCCATCAGCGCCTCGACCTTGGCGTTGAAGCCGTCGCGCGACTTGCGCAGCAGCCTGGGCTCGCCGATCGGCATGGCGCAGGTCTGCGACAGCCAGCGGCTGGCATAGAAGGCGCGCTCGAGCGCATCGAGGCCTGCATCGCCGGGGACTGGGCAGCGCTGGTAGCGGCTGTCCAAGCTGGCAAGCGCCGGATCCGCGGTTTCTTCACGCCGGATGGTGAGCGGTGTACCGGTGGGCGCAAGGCTGGAGCGGATCCTCGCCGTGCACCGGTTCAGGCCGTCGCCCGGGAACAGGCTGACCGTGTCGTCCTCGCCGGAGAGGTGAAAGTGGAATGCCGCGCCGGCGGCGATGGTGCGTGAGGCTCCGCCAGCGCGGAGCGCCACTGCGCCGTCGCAACTGCCTTCGATGTCGGCCGGCTGTTTGCCCGCCTGGCGCACGACGATCTCGGTGCTGCGTGCCTGCAAGCCGGAGAAATCGAAAATCCTGGCGGCCGAGGGCCGCGCCGCCGCATCGATATAGAGCGTCTGCCGCGACACCCGCCAGCGGCCGTCGAAATGACCGTCACCGCTGCCCCCACCGGTCGGCGGCAGATGAGCGTTGGCGACCGGTCCGGCCAGGTGCTGGAGCGTCGAATAGGTCGCCTGGAAATCGCGGTTCTGGACATCGAGGCGGTTGCGCCCGAAGGGGCCGGTGCCGTTGGCACGGTCCATGGCGCCGAGCTGGTGGTGGGCGAGCAGTGCCAGGAACCGTCTTTCATAGTCGCTGCCGCCGTCATTGCCGAAGAACTGCTCAGCCGCGACCCGCGACCCGGGCGTGCCAGCCGACAGCGAGGGCCGTGCGCAAGCCTCCTGCCCGGCCGATAGTTCGCAGGCATTGCGGCCCGCACCGCAGCCGGCAAGGGCGGCCAGCCCGAACAGGGCGAGGATGGCCGTGCGGATGTTCACCCCGTCGCCCCGGCCTTCATGACGCTCAACTGCGCCGGGTCGCGGGGCGGCATGAAACCTTGCGGGAAAACCTTGCAGACAGGGATGGCGAAGGTGGCGATCAGCAGGTCCGCCTCGCCGCGCATCTTGCGGGGCGCCGTCATGTCATCGCGGATCGCCCTCGCCGAGGCGACAAGGGCGCCGTCGCAGTCGCAATGGTTGCGGCGGGCGATGTAGCAGGCATCATGGGTTCGGCAAACGGCGTCGAGGCGATCGACAGGCCGGGCCGACAGATCGCCGGTGCGGGTGCCGGGACCGCAGTAATTGCCGATGACGAAAGGCGAGGGACGCGCCATGGCGTAGCGGATCGGTTTCGGCAATTCGGCTTCCGGAACTTTTGTCCATGGGTTGGCGCATGCGGAGACGAACAGCAGCGGCAGGATGGCAAGAACGGCTCGCATGTCTATCCGCGCCAGCTTTCTGAAAGATTTCCCCACCCGACCTGTCCCATGGCCGGCGACCGCACGCCTGATGCCACACTGGTCGGTTTTGTGGCAAGGAAAAGGCGGCGTGCGTGATCCAGGCCCGCGTTATTGTGATGTCGGCACCCTGCCTGAAGGGCGCGAAACCCGCAGGCATCTGGGCGAAATCAGGTAAACAACCCCCGCTCCCGTTCCACCGCCTTGGTGATGAAGGAGGCAACGATCTGGACGCGGCGCAGCGGTCTCACCGATTCGTGATAGACCAGCCAGTAGGCGCGGCGGATGGGCGCGACCACATCGACGGCGACCAACTCCGGCATCGAGCGGGCGACGAAGGTGTGCAGGATGCCGATGCCGGCGCTCGAGCGCACCGCTTCGGCCTGACCAAGTGCGGAGGAGATGGCAAAGCTGGTCCGCCAATCGGCGCTGAATTCGGCGGCGTAGTCGAGCGACGGGCTGACGATCAGGTCAGGCACATAGCCGATGAGGGTGTGCTGGCCAAGTTCGGCGGCGGTTTTGGGCAGGCCATGCGCGCCGACATAGCCGCGGGAGGCAAACAGCCCGAGCGAGTAGTCGACCAGTTTTCCCGCCACCAGCCGGCCTTCGGTCGGCCGCTCGACGGTTATGGCAATGTCGGCCTCGCGTCGCGACAGGGAGAAGGAGCGCGGCACCGGGACGAGCTGGATGGTGAGTTCGCGGTGCTGGGCGGTGAGTTCGCCCAGCCGCTTGGCCAGGAAAGCGACGCCGAAGCCGTCAGGCGCGCCGATGCGCACGGTTCCGGACACGTCGTCGCCTTCGCCCGATATGGTCGAGCGGGCGGCGATCATGTCGCCCTCCATGCGCTCGGCGATGTCGAGGAAGCGCTCGCCGGCCGGGGTCAGTTCGCTGCCGGTGGTCAGCCGGCGGAAGAGTTTCGTGCGTAACGCGTCTTCAAGGGCCGCGATGCGGCGCGAGACCGTGGCGTGGTTCAGCTCCAACCGCCTGGCGGCGCCAAGGATCTGGCCGGCCCGCGCCACGGCGAGGAAGATGCGGACGTCATCCCAGTTCATGGCGTTCCCCTGATGGCGATCTCGGGCGAGTATTGCGAGAATTGATGCTCGCGCGTCAATCGATATCTATTTTGCGCACAACGGTTGCGTTCTCCCTCGCGTTGCCATCGGCCGGCCAAAGGCGGACAATGCGACATCACAACCCAGGGAGAGAAATCATGATCGACTACGGTCATTTCATCGGCGGCAAGCGTGTCGCCGGCACCAGCGGCCGCAAGCAGGACGTCATGCAGCCGATGGACGGCACGGTGCGCGGCACGGTGGCACTGGCCTCGCAGGCGGAATTGCGCGCGGCGGTCGAGAACGCCAAGGCCGCACAGCCCAAATGGGCCGCGACCAATCCGCAGCGCCGCGTGCGCGTGCTGATGAAGTTCCTCGAACTGGTTGCCCGCGACTATGACGAACTGGCTGAGATTCTTGCGCGCGAACATGGCAAGACCATCGCCGACGCCAAGGGCGATATCCAGCGCGGCCTGGAAGTGGTCGAGGTTTGCATCGGCGCTCCGCACATGATGAAGGGCGAGTTCACCGACGGCGCCGGCCCCGGCATCGATGTCTATTCGATGCGCCAGCCGCTCGGCGTCGTCGCCGGCATCACGCCATTCAATTTCCCGGCGATGATCCCGCTTTGGAAGATCGCGCCGGCGATCGCCTGCGGCAACGCCTTCATCCTGAAGCCTTCGGAGCGTGATCCGGGTGTGCCGATGCGCATTGCCGAACTGTTCATCGAGGCCGGTCTGCCGGCCGGCATCCTCAATGTCGTCAACGGCGACAAGGATGTCGTCGACGCCATCCTCGACGATCCGGATATCAAGGCCATCGGTTTTGTCGGCTCGACGCCGATCGCGCACTACATCTATTCGCGCGGCACGGCGGCCGGCAAGCGCGTGCAGTGCTTCGGCGGCGCCAAGAACCACATGATCATCATGCCCGACGCCGACATGGACCAGACCGTCGACGCACTGATCGGCGCCGGCTACGGCTCGGCCGGCGAGCGCTGCATGGCTATCTCGGTGGCCGTTCCGGTCGGCAACGACACCGCCAACCGGCTGATGGAAAAGCTGATCCCGCGCGTCGAAAGCCTGAAGGTCGGCCCGTCGACGGATTCGGCAGCGGATTTCGGCCCGCTGGTTACCGCTCAGGCGCTGGAGCGCGTCAAGGGTTACGTCGACACCGGTGTCAAGGAAGGCGCCAAGCTTGTCGTCGACGGCCGCGGCTTCAAGATGCAGGGCTATGAGAACGGCTACTATATGGGCGGTTGCCTTTTCGACAATGTCACGGCCGATATGCGCATCTACAAGGAAGAGATCTTTGGGCCGGTGCTCTCGGTGGTGCGCGCGCCGACCTATGAGAACGCCATCAAACTCGCCAACGATCATGAGATGGGCAATGGCGTCGCCATCTTCACCCGCGATGGCGACGCCGCGCGCGACTTCGCCAGCCGTGTCCAAGTCGGCATGGTCGGCGTCAACGTACCGATCCCGGTGCCGATCGCCTATTACACTTTCGGCGGCTGGAAGGCGTCTTCCTTCGGCGACCTCAACCAGCATGGCCCGGACGCGTTCCGCTTCTACACCAAGACCAAGACGGTTACCTCGCGCTGGCCGTCCGGCATCAAGGACGGCGCCGAGTTCGTTATCCCGACGATGAATTGACCGGACGCTTTTTTATCTGGTCTTCCTCGCTGCAGGGCGGATGAGAAGATCGATTGAACCTGAGGCCTAAGTCCCCGGACTTAGGCCTTTTGTTTTTGCAAACGCTAATGTGATGGAACCGGTGGGGGATTGCGCGACTTAGGGCTGCAATCCTGCCGTGGAGGAGGCGCGGCAGACAACCAGGGCGCCGACGGCGGGCCGGTGGCATTGCATCGTCCGGCGCAAGGAGGTGTCAAATGACACGACGTCTTACGGCGACAATGTTCGTTGCGGCGATGGCGATGTGCTCGTGCGCTGCTCAGGCAAATGCAGCTGGGCAATGCGCGCCACGCGCCGATATCGTGAAGGCGCTCGGCGAGAACTTCCACGAAAGCGAAGCCGGGCGCGGCCTGATCAACCCCAATGTGGTCCTCGAGGTCTTCGTTTCGGAACAAGGCAGCTGGACGGTCTTGGCTTCCGATACGAAAGGCCAGAGTTGTATCCTGTCGGTTGGCGAAGGCTGGGACAGCCCGACACTCAAGGCGGCCTTGCCGGGCGCCTGAGCGATTTGCCTTCGCGCTCTTGCAACTAGCGCGTGGCGGCGACCTCGGCATGGCCGCGCAGCAGTGCCATCAGTTTCTTGGCGTCCTTGGCGGCGCCTTCCTCATCGCCGTCCAGGATCGAGCGGATCAATGCAACATGGTGCTCGGCGGACTCCGCCAGCCCGGTGTCGGCCTTGTAGCGGAACCAGAAGCGGCGGCTGTGGGTCTGCAGGGGGGCGGCCAGCCGGGCGGCGAACGGGTTGTCGGCGGCCAGCGCCAGCGCCTCGTCGAGCGCCTTGTCGGCCTGGATGAAGGCGAGCACATTGCCTGATATCACTGCTTTCTGCATGGCGAGCGCCGCCTCGTGGAACAGGTCGGCGGCCTCGCGGGTGACGAAGCGTGCGGCCGAACGGGCGAGCACCACCTCGACGCCGCGCCTTGCGTCGAGCACACGCAGCCAGTCGCCGGGGTGCAGTGGCGCGATCGCGATGCCGGCGCGGGGCCTGACGTCTAGCAATCCCTCCCAGGCCAGCCGCTGGATCGCCTCGCGCACCGGCGTGCGGCCGAGCGCCAGCCGCTCGATCAGGGACCCCTCGGTGACAAAACTCGCCGGGGCCAGTTCGAGCGTGACGATCATGTTTTCGAGGACGCGATAGGCCTTGGTCGCCGCGGGCTCCGACACGATGCTTGCTTCCATGGATATCAAAGGCTCTCTCCTGATATATCTAGAATATATCATAACAGATTCCGCGTTGACAGCAGCTTTCCTAACAGATATACAGCTGATATATCAGATGGAGAGATAGCTATGTGGACCGGAGTTTTCCCCGCCGTCACGACCAAATTCACCGCCGACGACCGGCTCGATCACGCCGAGATGGAGCGCTGCTTCGGCCTGCAAATGGATGCCGGCTGCGATGGCATCATCGTCTGCGGCTCGCTGGGGGAGGGACCGATGCTGTCGCCTGACGAGAAGATCGAGGTGCTGAAGACCGCGCAGAAGATCGCTGGCAAGAAGCCGGTGCTACTGACGGTCAACGAGGCCGGCACCCGCGAGGCCGCCAGTATCGCCAAGCGCGCCGCCAAGGAAGGCGCCAATGGCCTGATGGTGGTGCCGAGCCCGATCTACCACACCAACGCGGAAGAGACGGTGGCCGCGCTGCGCGCAGTGGCGGAAGCCGGCGACTTGCCGGTCATGATCTATTCCAACCGCCTCGCCTACCGCGTCGATGTAAGCGTCGACCAGATGGAGGAGCTGGCGTCGGACAAGCGCTTCGTCGCCATCAAGGAATCCTCCGACGACATCCGCCGCTCGACCGAGATCATCAACCGCCTGGGCAGCCGCTACGACCTGTTCACCGGCGTCGACAACCTGGCCTTCGAGGCGCTCTCCGTGGGTGCCATCGGCTGGGTGGCCGGCCTGGTCACCGCCTTCCCGCGCGAGACCGTCGCCATCTACCAGCTGATGAAGCAGGGGCGCCGCGAAGAAGCGCTCGCCATCTACCGCTGGTTCCGGCCGCTGCTCGACCTCGATGTCTCGACCTATCTGGTGCAGAACATCAAGCTTGCCGAAGTGTTCGCAATCAACACCAATGACCGCGTGCGCATGCCGCGCATGCCGCTGTCGGGCGAACGCCGCAAGGCTGTCGAGAAGATCATCAAGGATGCGCTGGCGGCGCGGCCGACACTGCCGCAGTTCTAAAGAGGGTGGCGGCAGCCAGATGAGAGGCAGCGCCCAGGTGCAAGGAAAGTCCAAATCGACAGACAAGGGGCGGCGCTCCTCATCCGCCCTGCGGGCACCTTCTCCCCGTGAACGGGGAGAAGGGAGAGACATCGCCATCGTCGGTGGCGGCATCATCGGCATTTGCGCGGCTGCCTTCCTTGCCGAGGCGGGACTGGACGTCACGCTCTTCGACCGCACGGGTATCTGCGAGGAGACGAGCTCCGGCAACGCCGCCGCCTTTGCCTTCTCCGACGTGCTGCCGCTGGCGCACAAGGGCATGATCCGGCAGCTGCCAAAATGGCTCGCCGATCCACTCGGCCCGCTCAGCATTCCGCCCGCCTACCTGCCGAAGCTGCTGCCCTGGCTGATCCGGTTCTGGCGCGCCGGCGCGCCTGGGAAATACGAGGCGAGCCTGACCGCGCAGGCCGGCATGATGAAGCTTGCCGAGGCCGAATGGATGGATCTGCTCGATCGTTCCGGCACCCGGCCGATGCTACGTGAGGACGGTTCGCTCGAACTTTACGAAGGCGAGGCCGAGTTCCGCGCCGCGCTGTCGGGCTGGGCGGCGCGCGAGCGCTTCGGCATCGGCTTCCGCCATGTCGAGGGCGAGAACCTAGCGGACTTGCAGCCGGGGCTGTCACCGCGCTTCGTCAAAGGCACTTTCGTGCCTGGATGGAAGACCGTCGCCGATCCAAAACTGCTCGGCAAGGCGGTGTGGGCGTACGCGCAGTCCAAGGGCGCCCGCTTCGAAATGGCCCGCATCGACCGCGTCGCGGCGGATCAGGATGGCGCGACACTGACGCTGGCCGACGGCACGACGAGGCAAGCCGGTCACATAGTCATTGCCGCGGGCGCCTGGTCGCATCTGCTGGCGCGGCAACTCGGCGATCGCATTCCGCTGGAGACCGAACGCGGCTACAACACGACGCTGCCGCCGAGCGCCTTCGACGTGAGGCGACAGTTGATCTTTTCCGGCCATGGCTTCGTCATCACCCCGCTCGAAACCGGCCTGCGTGTCGGCGGTGCCGTGGAACTCGGCGGCATCGAGCGGCCGCCCAATTTCAACAGGTCGAAAGCGCTCTTGCGGAAGGCGCGGGAATTCCTGCCGGGGCTCGATCCCTCGGGCGGGCGCGAATGGATGGGGTTCCGGCCCTCGCTGCCGGATTCGGTGCCCGTCGTCGGCAAGGCGGCGCGAAGCCAGTCGGTGATCTACGCCTTCGGCCACGGCCATCTCGGCCTGACGCAGGCCGCGGCAACCGGGCGGTTGATCAGGGAATTCGTTCTGGGGCAGACTTCATCCGTTGATCTGGCCCCCTTCAGTCCACAACGGTTTTGATCTCGAGGAGCGACATGGCCAAGAAATCCTTCTTCTGCATCGACGGCCACACTTGCGGCAACCCGGTGCGGCTGGTCGCCGGCGGGGGCCCGCTGCTGCAGGGCTCGACGATGATGGAGCGACGGGCGCATTTCCTGGCCGAATACGACTGGATCCGCACCGGCCTGATGTTCGAACCGCGCGGCCATGACGTGATGTCCGGCTCGATCCTCTACCCGCCGACCCGTGAGGATTGCGACATCGCCATCCTGTTCATCGAGACGTCCGGCTGCCTGCCGATGTGCGGTCACGGCACCATCGGCACGGTGACGATGGCGATCGAGCATGGGCTGATCAAGCCGAAGACGCCGGGTGTGCTGCGGCTCGACACGCCCGCCGGCCTGGTCATCGCGGAATACAAGCAAGTCGGCGAGTATGTCGAGGAGGTGCGCATCACCAACGTGCCGTCATTCCTTTATGCCGAAGGACTGGCGGTAGAATGTCCGGGGCTCGGCGAGATCACCGTCGATGTCGCCTATGGCGGCAATTTCTACGCCATCGTGGAGCCGCAGGCGAACTATCGCGATATGGCCGACTATTCCGCCGGCGACCTCATCGCCTGGAGCCCGGTGGTGCGGCAGCGGCTCAACGAGAAGTATTCCTTCGTGCATCCGGAGAATCCCGGGATCACCGGGTTGTCGCACATGCTGTGGACCGGCAAGCCGACGGTCGAGGGAGCCGATGCCCGCAATGCCGTCTTCTACGGCGACAAGGCGATCGACCGCTCTCCATGCGGCACCGGCACCTCGGCGCGCATGGCGCAACTCCATGCCAAGGGCAAGCTCAAGGCGGGGGATGCGTTCGTCCATGAATCGATCATCGGCTCGCTGTTCAAGGGCAAGGTTGAAAAGGACGTCACCGTCGCCGGCAAGCCGGCCATCATCCCTTCGATCGGCGGCTGGGCCCGCATGACTGGACTGAACACGATCTTCATCGACGACCGCGATCCGTTCGCGCATGGTTTCGTGGTCAAGTAGGAGAATCCTGACCCTGCGGAAAGGAGTGTGACGAAAAAACGAACCGTGTCAGGAACGCAACGATTCCTCTTATCACCTAATTTTGACGGTGATTTCTTCGAAACGGAGCGCATGATGCGGCTCAATCGTCAAAGACATTGCGTTATGCCAATGATAGGGTCCGCGATAGTCCAGGGGCTGGGTGCGAAAAGCGGGCGATCGGGAAGACGTGACTTGCAAACACGCGGAGCGGTCAAAAAAATCACGTTGCAATCCGGGCTCGAAACTTTACGACTAGGGGAAATACGAAAAGGAATGCGTCTGCATGGGCGACATTCCAGGGGAGCCATGTACACATGCAGTACTTTGTCCAGCAGCTTATCAACGGGCTGACGCTGGGATCGATCTATGGGCTGATCGCGATCGGCTACACGATGGTCTACGGCATCATCGGCATGATCAATTTCGCCCATGGCGACATCTTCATGGTGGGCGCTTTCACGGCGCTGATCGTCTTCCTCATCCTCGGCGCGCTGTTTTATTCGGTGCCCGTGGTCATCGCGCTGCTGGTCATGATGATCGTGGCGATGCTGCTCACCAGCCTCTACAACTGGACGATCGAGAAAGTGGCCTACCGGCCGCTGCGCGGTTCCTTCCGGCTGGCGCCGCTGATCACCGCCATCGGCATGTCGATCGCGCTGTCGAACTTCGTCCAGGTGACGCAAGGCCCGCGCAACAAGCCGATCCCGCCGATGGTCAGCCAAGTCTACAACATCAACGGCGTCAGCGTTTCGCTGAAGCAGATCATCATCGTCATCGTCACCGCTTTGCTGTTGGCGCTGTTCTGGTACCTGGTCAACAAGACCTCGCTTGGCCGGGCGCAACGCGCCTGCGAGCAGGACCGCAAGATGGCCGCACTGCTGGGCATCGACGTCGACCGCACCATCTCGATCACGTTCATCATGGGCGCCGCTCTTGCCGCTGTCGCCGGCACGCTGTTCCTGATGTACTACGGCGTCATCGCCTTCTCGGACGGCTTTACCCCCGGGGTCAAAGCATTCACGGCGGCGGTTCTTGGCGGCATCGGCTCATTGCCAGGTGCGGTGCTGGGCGGCCTCCTGATCGGCTTCATCGAGAGCATGTGGTCGGCCTATTTCTCGATCGACTACAAGGACGTCGCCGCGTTCTCGATCCTGGCAATCGTGCTGATCTTCCTGCCTTCCGGCATATTGGGCCGGCCAGAAGTCGAAAAGGTCTGAGACCATGGCCGTGACCGTATCTCCAGAGCGCGACACCGTCGCCAGCCCCATGCAGCGCGCGCTGCGCGAGGGCTTCTATGCCGGCGCCATCTCGCTTGGCCTGTTCGTGCTGTTCATCGGCCTCAAGACAGACCAGAACATCTCCAATGAACTGGTCCTGGTGAAGCGCTGGGGCCTCTTGGCCGCCGTGGTGATCGCCACGGCTATCGGCCGTTTCCTTTATGTCGCCTATGGTCAACCCTTCATGGCCAACCAGAAGATCGCCGATGTCGCCACCGGCCTGTTGCCGGCCAGTGCGGCGTCGCGCTTCTTCCTGTTGCCGGCGTTTGTCGTGGCGATCATCGCGGTGGTGCTGCTGTTCGTGTTCAACGGCTCGCTTCCCGGATGGATAGGAGCAGAGGCGGCCGGCTATCTGCAGTTCCTGCGCGCGCTCGCAATCATCTATGCGCTGGCCTGTGTGATCTACTATTACCGCGGCTTCATCCACGCCAACTTCACCAAGCTCGGCATTGCCGCGCTGGTGCTCTATCCGATCCTTGTCATCGTCGTGCTGTCGCTGATGTCGTGGTCGGTCGCCACCGGATTGCAGGGCTCGCTGAAATGGGTCGACAATTTCGGCATCCAGATCCTGATCTACGTGATGCTGGCCTGGGGGCTGAACATCGTCGTCGGCCTCGCCGGCCTGCTCGATCTGGGCTACGTCGCCTTCTACGCCGTCGGGGCCTACGCCTATGCGCTGCTTGGCACAACCTACGGCCTGTCGTTCTGGATCCTGCTTCCGGCGGCCGGCGCCATGGCCGCGTTCTGGGGCGTGCTGCTCGGCTTTCCGGTGCTGCGCCTGCGCGGCGATTACCTGGCGATCGTCACCCTTGCCTTCGGGGAGATCATCCGCCTGGTGCTGATCAACTGGCGCGATGTGACCAACGGTTCGGCCGGTATCTCCGGCATCCCGAAAGTCACCTTTTTCGGCTTGATGACCTTCAACGTCTCGGACCCCAACTACATCGCCAAGGTCCTGCACCTCGCAACCTCGAGCGCCTACTACAAGATCTTCCTCTATTACCTGATCCTGGCGCTTTGCATGCTCACCGCCTTCGTCACCATCAGGCTGAGGCGCATGCCCGTCGGGCGTGCCTGGGAGGCGCTGCGCGAGGACGAGATTGCCTGCCGCTCGCTCGGCATCAACACCACCACGACCAAGCTGACGGCGTTTGCCACCGGTGCCATGTTCGGCGGTTTTGCCGGGGCATTCTTCGCCGCGCGACAAGGCTTCGTCAGCCCGGAATCCTTCGTCTTCCTGGAATCGGCCATCATCCTGGCCATCGTCGTCCTTGGCGGCATGGGGTCGCTGGTCGGCATCGCCGTCGCCGCGATGGTGATGATCGGCGGCACCGAGGCGCTGCGCGAGCTCGACTTCCTCAAACAGGTCTTCGGGCAAGACTTCACCCCCGAACTCTACCGCATGCTTCTGTTCGGCATGGCCATGGTCATCGTCATGCTGTGGAAGCCGCGGGGCTTTGTCGGCAGTCGTGAACCGACAGCCTTCCTCAAGGAGCGAAGGGCTGTCTCAAGCTCCTTCACCAAGGAGGGTCACGGCTGATGAATGCGAACGCACAAATGAACGACGCCATCCTGCAGGTCGATCATCTGTCGATGAAGTTCGGCGGCCTGGTCGCCATCGGCGACCTGTCCTTCACTGCCAGGCGCGGCGAAATCACCGCGCTGATCGGCCCCAACGGCGCCGGCAAGACCACCGTGTTCAATTGCATCACCGGCTTCTACAAGCCGTCGGAAGGCATGATCACGCTCAACCGGGCCGATGGCTCCAGCTACCTGCTGGAACGGCTGCCCAACCATGAGATCCCGGCGCGCGCCAAGGTGGCGCGCACCTTCCAGAACATCCGCCTGTTCTCGGGCATGACGCTGCTGGAGAACCTGCTCGTCGCCCAGCACAACAAGCTGATGAAGGCCTCCGGGTATACGATCCTGGGCCTGTTCGGCTTCAGCGGCTACCGCAAGGCCTCGGCCGAATCGGTGGAGCTTGCCAAGCACTGGCTGGAAAAGGCCGATCTCGTCGATCGCGCCGACGATCCGGCCGGCGACTTGCCCTACGGCGCACAGCGGCGGCTCGAGATCGCGCGCGCCATGTGCACCGGTCCCGAGCTTCTGTGCCTCGACGAACCGGCGGCCGGTCTCAACCCGAAGGAATCGGCGGCTCTCAACGAACTGCTGATGGGGATCAAGCACACGACAGGCACCTCGATCCTCCTGATCGAGCACGACATGTCGGTGGTCATGCAGATCTCCGACCATGTCGTGGTGCTGGAATATGGCCGCAAGATCTCCGACGGCAATCCGCAGTCGGTGCGCACCGACCCGCGCGTCATCGCTGCCTATCTTGGCGTCGACGACGAGGAGGTCGAGACCGTACTTACCGAAGTCGGCGACGAGGACGTCATCGAACAGCTCGACATCGGCCCCGATTCCGCGCATGGCCCGGGGACATCGTCATCGTATCTGGCCGGGCCGGTGAGCGACACCGTCGGCCATAGCCAAGGCGAACGCGTAACCGTGTCGAAAGGCGCCTCGAAGGCAGCGCAGGTCGATGCCCGCGGCGCCAGCGTGGCAAGCAGGCCTGTTGCCCCGACACCGGCGCCGGCCAAGCCCGCCGCGAAGAAAGCGGCACCAAGGAAAACGGCGGCCAAGGCGCCCGCCGCGAAGGCCGAAGGCGTTTCGAACCGCCTCGCTGCCCCCCGTGGCGGCAAGGCCGACAATCTGACCCGCATCAAGGGCATCGGCACGGTCAACGAGAAGAAGCTCAACGAACACGGCATCTTCCACTTCGATCAGATCGGCGCCTGGAAGAAGGCAGACGTCGAGGCGGTCGAGGCCTATCTCGCCTTTGACGGACGCATCGCGCGCGAGGAGTGGGTCAAGCAGGCCAAGCTGCTCGGCCAAGGCAAGGATACGGAATTCTCGCGCCGCGTCGATGCAGGCAAGGTGGCGACCAGTCATGTGTCCGGCAAAGCCAAGGCGAGCACAGCCAAGCCCGTTCAGGGCAAGCGTGGAGGGGGCAAGTGATGGCCACGACAACGCTGCTCGATATCAAGGGCGTGGAGACCTATTACGGCAACATCCGTGCGCTGAACGGCGTCAATGTCAGTGTCAAGCAAGGTGAGATCGTGGCGCTGATCGGCGCCAACGGCGCCGGCAAGTCGACGCTGATGATGACCATCTTCGGGGCTCCACGCGCCCGCACGGGCACCATCACTTTCAACGGGACCGATATCACCCAGTTGCCGACACACGAAATCGCGCGCATGCGCATTGCTCAGTCACCGGAGGGCCGGCGCATCTTTCCGCGCATGACGGTGATGGAAAACCTGCAGATGGGCGCCAGCCTCGACAACCTCAAATATTATGGCGAGGACGTCGAGAAGGTGTTCACGCTGTTCCCCAGGCTGAAGGAGCGTATCGCCCAGCGTGGCGGTACGCTGTCGGGCGGCGAACAGCAGATGCTGTCGATCGGACGCGCACTGATGGCGCGGCCGAAACTGCTTCTGCTCGACGAGCCGTCGCTGGGTCTGGCGCCGCTGATCGTCAAGCAGATCTTCGATGCCATTCGTGAGTTGAACCGCACCCAAGGGCTGACCGTGTTCCTGGTCGAGCAGAACGCGTTCGGCGCGCTCAAGCTCGCCACGCGCGGCTATGTCATGGTCAACGGCAATGTGACGATGAGCGGCACCGGCAAGGAGCTGCTCGCCAATCCGGAAGTGCGCGCCGCCTATCTCGAAGGCGGACATCACTGAGTTCAGGAGACTTCCCATGCAAGGCATTCTCTACGAGGAACCGTCGATCTGGCAGTTCTTCTTCGTCACCTGCCTGCTCGGCGGATGGGCGGCCTGGATGACCGGCAAGGCCAGTGCCCAGACATGGCGCAGCTTCATCCAGCTGTTTGCCTATCTGCTCGGGCTCGGCATCGGAATCCGCTTCATCCATCACGCGCTGTTCGACGGCACGATGTTCTCGCTGCATTACTATATCGTCGACACCATCGTGCTGATGATACTGGGCTTCGTCGGCTATCAATACACACGAACCAACCAGATGGTCACACAGTATAATTGGCTCTACGAAAGAGCTTCAATCTTGAGCTGGAAACCGAAAGGTTGACGTTCATCATTAACGCCGCGTCAGGGATGAATCGGCGTGACAAGTGCCTGAAAATCGGCAAACTATGCTTTCTGCGATAAGGGTGGGCATCGCATGAAAGCTTCATCCACGCCCACTCCGTTAATGGGAGCGTTTAAATGAAAAAGTCACTTTTGTCCGCCGTGGCCCTGACCGCGCTCGTCGCGTTCGGCGGCAACGCGTGGGCTGATGTAATGTTCGCCGTCGCCGGGCCGATCACCGGTCCGAACGCGGCCTTCGGCGCACAGTTGCAGAAGGGCGCCGAAGCGGCGGTCGCCGAGATCAATGCCAAGGGCGGCATCAATGGCGAGCAGATCAAGCTCGAAGTCGGCGACGATGTCTCCGATCCGAAGCAGGGCATCTCGGTCGCCAACAAGTTCGTCGGCGACGGCGTCAAGTTCGTGATTGGCCACTTCAACTCGGGCGTGTCGATCCCGGCCTCCGAAGTGTACGCCGAAAACAACATCGTCGAAATCACGCCGGCCGCAACCAACCCGAAGTTTACCGAGCGCGGCTTGTGGAATGTGTTCCGTACCTGCGGACGCGACGACCAGCAGGGCAGCATCGCTGGCGCCTATATCGCCGCGAACTTCAAGGATGCCAAAGTCGCCGTGATCCATGACAAGACCCCTTATGGCCAGGGCCTCGCGGACGAAACCAAGAAGGCGATGAACGCCGCCGGCATCAAGGAAGTGATGTATGAAGGCGTCAATGTCGGCGACAAGGACTTCTCGGCGCTGATCGCCAAGATGAAGGAAGCCGGCGTCACCCTGATCTACTGGGGTGGCCTGCATACCGAAGCCGGTCTGATCATCCGTCAATCGGCGGACCAGGGCCTCAAGGCCCCGATGATGTCGGGTGACGGCATCGTGACGGACGAACTCGCCGCCATCGCGGGCGACGCTGTCGCCGGCACCCTCAACACGTTCGGCCCCGATCCGCGTCTGATCCCGGCCAATAAGGAACTCGTCGAGAAGTTCCGCGCGCAGGGTTTCGAGCCGGAAGCCTACACGCTCTACGCCTATGCCGCCGTGCAGGTGGTCGCCGAGGCGGCCGCTGCTGCCAAGACGAACGATCCGCAGGCCGTCGCCAAGGCGATGCATGAAAGCGGCCCGTTCCCGACCGTTCTGGGCGATCTCGCCTATGACGCCAAGGGCGATCCGAAGCTGCCGGGCTACATCATGTACGAATGGAAGAAGAAGGACGACGGGAAGTATTCCTGGTTCCCGAAGTCGTAATTCATTCGGATCCGAAACCAACGATGCCCGGCGCCTCGCGCCGGGCATTTTCTTTTGATGCGCGGCGGCAGCCGGGTTACGTCACGGTGAGCCTTCCTTAGCCAGGAAGATCGCATCCAGGATCGAAATTGTCGCCATTGTTCCGTCCGTTCGAACCGATGCATGCGAGTGTTGGCCGGACAATCGATCTAAATCGGTTTAAATCAGCGTCGATTTTGTTTGCACTGCAGCATTTTCGCGCTAATCATTGCCCCGATTTCCCGTTCCTTCCGCTGCTGGAGCCCAGTCCTTGGCCATCACGAAGATCCTCGTCGCCAACCGGTCAGAAATCGCCATCCGCGTCTTTCGCGCGGCCAACGAGCTGGGCCTCAAAACCGTGGCGATCTGGGCCGAGGAAGACAAATACTCGCTGCACCGCTTCAAGGCCGATGAGAGCTACCAGGTCGGGCGCGGCCCGCATCTCGGCAAGGACATGGGTCCGATCGAGAGCTATCTGTCGATCGAGGAGGTGATCCGCGTCGCCAGACTTTCAGGCGCCGATGCCATCCACCCCGGCTACGGGCTGCTGTCGGAAAGCCCCGAATTCGCCGAGGCCTGCGCGCAAGCAGGCATCACGTTCATCGGTCCCAAGCCCGACACGATGCGCCGGCTGGGCAACAAGGTTGCCGCGCGCAATCTGGCCATCGAGGTCGGCGTGCCCGTGGTGCCGGCGACCGATCCGTTGCCGGACGATATGGAGGCGGTCAAGGAACTCGCCAAGACGGTCGGTTATCCGGTCATGCTGAAAGCCTCGTGGGGTGGCGGTGGCCGCGGCATGCGCGCCATTCGCTCCGAGGCCGACCTCGCCCGCGAGGTCATGGAAGGCAAGCGCGAGGCGAAGGCCGCCTTCGGAAAGGACGAGGTCTATCTCGAAAAGCTGATCGAGCGCGCCCGCCATGTCGAGGTGCAGGTGCTTGGCGACACACACGGCAATGCAGTGCACCTGTTCGAGCGCGACTGCTCGATCCAGCGCCGCAACCAGAAGGTCGTCGAGCGCGCGCCGGCGCCCTACCTTAGCGAGGACCTGCGCCAGGAACTTTGCGGCTACGCGCTGAAGATCGCGCGCGAGACCAGCTATATCGGCGCTGGCACCGTCGAATTCCTGCAGGACGCGGATACCGGCAAGTTCTACTTCATCGAGGTCAATCCGCGCATCCAGGTCGAGCACACCGTCACCGAAATGGTGACCGGCATCGACATCGTGAAGGCGCAGATCCACATCCTCGACGGTTTCGCCATCGGCACGCCGGAATCGGGTGTGCCGGCGCAGAGGGATATCCGGCTGAACGGCCATGCCTTGCAGTGCCGCATCACCACGGAAGATCCCGAACACAATTTCATTCCGGACTACGGCCGCATCACCGCCTATCGCGGCGCCACCGGCTTCGGCATCCGCCTCGATGGCGGCACGGCCTATTCCGGCGCGGTCATCACCCGCTTCTACGATCCGCTGCTGGAGAAGGTCACGGCCTGGGCGCCGACGCCGGCCGAGACGATCGCCCGCATGAACCGCGCGCTGCGCGAGTTCCGCATCCGTGGCGTCGCCACCAACCTCACCTTCCTCGAAGCGATCATCAATCACCCGAGCTTCGCCGACAATTCCTATACGACCAGGTTCATCGACACGACGCCGGAGCTGTTCCAGCAGGTCAAGCGTCAGGACCGCGCCACCAAGCTGCTCAACTACCTGGCCGACGTCAGCGTCAACGGCCATCCCGAGACGCGCGGCCGGCCGACGCCAAAGGCCGACGCGGCGCCGCCCGTGGTGCCCTATCTAAACGGCAATGTGCCGAGCGGCAGCAAGCAGAAGCTCGACGTGCTCGGGCCGGAAAAGTTCGCCGCCTGGATGCGCGAGCAGAAGGAGGTGCTGGTCACCGACACGACGATGCGCGACGGCCACCAGTCGCTGCTCGCCACCCGTGTGCGCACGCATGACATTGCCGGCATCGCCGGCACCTATGCGCGCGCCTTGCCGCAGTTGCTGTCGCTCGAATGCTGGGGTGGGGCCACTTTCGACGTCGCCATGCGCTTCCTCACCGAGGATCCATGGGAGCGGCTGTCGCTGGTGCGGGAAGCCGCCCCCAACCTGTTGCTGCAGATGCTGCTGCGCGGCGCCAACGGCGTCGGCTATACCAATTATCCCGACAATGTCGTGCAGCATTTCGTCAAGCAGGCTGCGTCGGGCGGCGTCGACCTGTTCCGCGTCTTCGACTGCCTGAACTGGGTCGAGAACATGCGCGTCGCCATGGACGCGGTCGGCGCCGAGGGCAAGCTGATCGAAGCGGCGATGTGCTATACCGGCGACATCCTCGATCCGGCGAGGGCCAAGTACGACCTGAAATACTATGTCGGGCTCGCCAGGGAATTGCAGGCCGCCGGCGCCCATATCATCGCCGTCAAGGACATGGCCGGCCTGTTGAAGCCGAGTGCTGCCCGCGTGCTGTTCAAGGCGCTGCGCGAGGCGACCGACCTGCCGATCCATTTTCACACCCACGACACATCGGGTCTGTCGGCGGCAACCGTGCTGGCGGCCGTGGAAAGCGGTGTCGACGCCATCGACGCGGCGATGGACGCCTTCTCCGGCAACACCTCGCAGCCGTGCCTGGGTTCAATCGTCGAAGCGCTGAAAGGCACCGAGCGCGATCCAGGCCTCGACCCGCAATGGATCCGAAAGATCTCGTTCTACTGGGAAGCCGTTCGCAATCAGTACGCTGCTTTCGAGAGCGACCTGAAAGGCCCGGCTTCCGAGGTTTATCTGCACGAAATGCCGGGGGGGCAGTTCACCAATTTGAAGGAACAGGCGCGTTCGCTGGGGCTGGAGACACGCTGGCACGAGGTGGCGCAGACCTATCACGACGTCAACCTGATGTTCGGCGACATCGTCAAGGTGACGCCGTCCTCCAAGGTCGTGGGCGACATGGCGCTGATGATGGTGAGCCAGGACCTGACCGTTGCCGATGTCGAGAACCCGGCCCGCGACATCGCCTTCCCGGACTCGGTGGTTTCGATGCTGCGCGGCGATCTTGGCCAATCCCCTGGCGGCTGGCCGCAGGCGTTGCAGAAGAAGGCACTCAAGGGCGACAAGCCGATCACGGCGCGGCCCGGCTCATTGCTCAAGCCGGCCGACCTCGAGAAGAGCCGCAAGGAGATCGAGGACAAGCTCGAGCGCAAGCTGTCGGAATACGAGTTCGCCTCGTGGCTGATGTATCCGAAGGTGTTTTCCGACTTCGTCGCCGCGCAGGAGACCTACGGCCCGGTCAGCGTTCTGCCGACGCCGACCTATTTCTACGGCATGAAATCGGAAGACGAGATTTTCGTCGATATCGAAAGGGGCAAGACCTTGGTCGTGCGCTGCCAGGCGTTTGGCGATGTCGACGACAAGGGTATGGTCACGGTGTTCTTCGAGCTCAACGGCCAGCCGCGGCGCGTGAAGGTGCCCGACCGCGCGCATGGTGCGTCGGCGGCCAAGGCGCGCCGCAAGGCGGAGCCCGGCAACGAGGCGCATGTTGGGGCGCCGATGCCGGGTGTGGTTTCCGCACTTTCGGTCGCAGCCGGCCAGGCGGTCAAAGCCGGCGACGTGCTGCTTTCCATCGAAGCGATGAAGATGGAGACGGCGCTGCACGCCGAGCGCGACGGCACCGTCGCCGAGGTGCTGGTGAAGGCCGGCGACCAGATCGATGCGAAGGATCTCCTGATAGCCTTCAACTGAGAGCTCGCAAGGAACGGGCAGGCTGTCGGCTCATGACGGCAGGCCTTGGCGAGCTGTTCGATAACGGCTTGACCCGCCGGCTCCGGTCGGGCATCGAACCGCTGAAATTCGTCGCGGCACGTTCCCCGAGTCGCGGCGCGGAACCGATTTGGAGAAAACATGGCCGACGATATCACCGAGACCAGCCAGACTGTTGCCGCCGGCCAGCTGCGTGCCTTGATCGAGCGCATCGAGCGGCTCGAGGAAGAAAAGAAGACGATCTCCGACGACATCAAGGAAGTCTTCGCCGAAGCCAAGGGCACCGGCTTCGACACCAAGGCAATCCGCACCATCATCCGTCTGCGCAAGAAGGACCAGGCCGAGCGCCAGGAGGAGGACGCCATCCTCGATCTGTACATGGCCGCCCTCGGCATGGTGTAAGACTAACCGGCCGGTGCCCGACGCGGTTGCCGGTGATACGGTTCGAACCATGAGCGAATTCGACTTCGGCGGCCGCCGCGCCTCGGAATTCCGCCATCGCGGCTTCTGGTTGCTGTTTGCCGAACGGCATCCGGAAGAAAGAGCCCGGCTGGCGCGGCGCGGGCCCTGGTTCTGGCAGCGCGGACTGCCCGATTTCGCTCTGGTGCTTTCCATGTATGTCGCGCCGGCGCAGAACCATGTCGGCGTCTTCTTCGGCCGCAACGAGAAGTTCGGCGCCACGCAAAGCTGGTCGCGGCTGGAGCCGCTCCGGCCAGCGATCGAAGACAGGCTGAAACTCAGGCCGGAACAAAGCTGCGAGGGCCTTGGCATCAATTCGATGTGGCGCGTCAATTGCTTTGCCGAGGACAACTGGCCTGCCATGACCGACTGGCTGGTGACGGAATGCTCGCGGGTCGAGTGCGCCGTGACCGAAGTGCTGAGGCAGGGGTAAGTGATCGCGGATTTCTTCCGCTCGCGTTGGCTTGGCGAGGTGCCGATCGGCCGGCTGTTCTGGCGCGACATGATGCTTGTCGGAACCGCGATCAATATAGTGTCGTCCGCCGCGGCGCTGATCCTGCTTGGACTGAAGATGCCGCTCGGCCTCGTCCTGGCGGTGCATTTCGCACCGGTGCCCTACAGCATCTTCCTGGCTTTGGCGGTCTGGCGCACGGCTGAGAAGGCCGGTGGTGCCAGGGCTTCCCTCTTCATGCTGGGATCAGCGCTCTGGCTGATCGCCACCATCGTCGTCTGACGAAGCTGCCCGCACGAAAAAGGGCGGCCGGAGCCGCCCTTGGCAAGCATTCACGACGCGTTGTTCAGCCGGCCGGCTCGAATTTCAGCGCCACGCCATTGATGCAGTAGCGCAGGCCGGTCGGCGGCGGGCCGTCCTCGAAGACATGGCCGAGATGGCTGCCGCAACGGGCACAATGGCATTCGGTGCGGACCATGCCGTAGCTGCGATCGACGGTGTTCTCGACCGAGCCCGGCACGGGATCGTTGAAGCTCGGCCAGCCGGTGCCGCTCTCGAATTTCAGCGTGGATTGGAACAGCGGCTGGTCGCAGCCGACGCAGGAAAAAGTACCGGCGCGCTTCTCGTACAGCAGGGCACAGCTTCCCGGCCGCTCGGTGCCATGGTTGCGCATGACGGCGTATTGCTCCGGCGTCAGCCGGGCGCGCCATTCGGCGTCGGTGCGGGTGACGGGGTAGGTGTGGGTGTCCATTTGATCTCCTCAGCCTTGGCGGCTCGTTCTTGGTTGCAACCGGATATTCGCAACAAGATAGGGGTTTGTTACAGACCTGCCCAGTCCGACCGCTCCGGATATCTCAATGTTTGCGCGACAATTGCCTCGTGGCGCCTTCCAGTCCGGCCAGAGTCAACGGGAACATGCGGCCGTCGAAGATGTCACGGATTATCGCGATCGAATGGGTAAAGCCCCAGTTCTTCTCGTTCTCGGGGTTAAGCCACACCGCGTTCGGCCATTGCCGCAGCAGCCGGCCGAGCCAGACGGCTCCGGCCTCGAGGTTCCAGTGTTCCACCGAGCCGCCTGGGTGGGCGATCTCGTATGGGCTCATCGAGGCATCACCGACGACGATGACCTTGTAGTCGGGGCCATATTTGTGGATGAGATCGAAGGTCGAGATCGTCTCGGCATGGCGGCGGCGATTGTCCTTCCACACGCCTTCGTAGAGGCAGTTGTGGAAATAGAAATATTCGAGCTGGCGGAATTCGGCGCGGGCGGCGGAAAACAGCTCCTCGACGCTCTTGATATGATCGTCCATCGAGCCGCCGACATCGAAGAACATCAGGAGCTTCACCGCATTGCGGCGCTCGGGCCGTGTCTGGACGTCGAGATAGCCGTGCTCGGCGGTGGCGTGGATGGTACCGGGCAGGTCGAATTCTTCTTCGGCGCCCTCGCGCACCCAGCGGCGCAGGCGCTTCAGCGCGATCTTGATGTTGCGGGTGCCGAGTTCGACGGCATCGTCGAAATTCCGGAACTCGCGCTTGTCCCAGACTTTCACCGCGCGACGGTTGCGGCTTTCGTTCTGGCCGATGCGCACGCCTTCGGGGTTGTAGCCATAGGCGCCGAAGGGAGAGGTGCCGCCGGTGCCGATCCATTTCGAACCGCCCTGGTGGCGGCCCTTCTGTTCCTCGAGCCGCTGCTTTAGCGTCTCCATCAGCCTGTCGAAACCGCCCAGCGCCTCGACCAGCTTTTTCTCTTCCTCGGTCAGGTGCTTTTCGGCGAGCCGGCGCAGCCATTCCTCGGGAATATTGGCGACGTCGACCGCATCCGGCCCGCCCAGTGCCTCGACGCCCTTGAAGACATGCGCGAAGACCTGGTCGAAGCGGTCGATATGGCGTTCGTCCTTCACCAAAGCGGCACGGGCGAGATAATAAAAACCCTCGACGTCGTAATCGACCAGCCCGGCGGCCAGCCCCTCCAGCAGAGAGAGGTATTCCCTGAGCGAGACGGGAACGCGCGCTGCCTTCAGCTCGAGGAAGAAGGGGATGAACATGGCCGGTTACAGCAAATCATACTCGATAAAGCCCGTCCTGCGCGCGACATGGTCGTAGAGCTTGCGGGCGGTGGCATTGGTTTCGTGCGTCATCCAATAGACGTTCTTCACGCCGATTTTGCCGGCCTCCTGCTTCACCGCCTCGATGAGGGCCGCGCCGATGCCCTTTCCGCGCACATCCGGGTCGGCGAACAGATCCTGCAGGTAGCAGTTGTTTTTCTCCGACCAGCCGGAGCGATGGTAGAGATAATGGGTGAGGCCGACGGCCTTGCCGCCCGATGTGGCGATAAAACCCTTCGGCTCGAACTCGCCTTCGGTGAATAACCGTTTCCAGGTGATGGCATAGACCTCTTCCGGCAGCTTGGTTTCGTAGAAGGTCAGATAATCGGTCCACAGGCGGTGCCAGTCGGCGTGGTCGGATTGCGCGAGCGGGCGGACAACGATCTCAGACATTTTATCTCCTCCGAAGGGTTCTGGCCGAAGCTGACCTTCTCTTCGGCCCGCGGCAACGGTCCACAGCCGGGGAAAGCGCTGCCCTATTGCTGTCTTCTCGCCATGAATGCCAGCCGCTCGAACAGATGCACGTCCTGCTCGTTCTTCAACAGGGCGCCATGCAGTTTAGGCAATGCGTTCTTGGGGTCGGCGCGCAAATCCTCCGGCGCGATGTCGTCGGCGACCAGCAGGCGGATCCAGTCGAGCGCCTCGGAGGTCGATGGCTTCTTCTTCAAGCCTGGCACGTCGCGGATTTCATAGAACTGGGTGAGGGCCGCGCGCACCAGGTTCTGCTTGATGCCAGGATAGTGCACGTCGACGATTCTGTGCAGCGTGTCGACGTCGGGAAAGCGGATGTAGTGGAAGAAGCAGCGGCGCAGGAAAGCGTCCGGCAACTCCTTCTCGTTGTTGGAGGTGATGATGACGATCGGGCGAACGGCGGCGCGGATGGTCTCGCCGGTCTCGTAGACGAAGAACTCCATCCGATCGAGCTCCTGCAGCAGGTCGTTGGGGAATTCGATGTCGGCCTTGTCGATCTCGTCGATCAGAAGCACGACCTTCTTGTCGGCCGCGAATGCCTCCCAAAGCTTGCCGCGCTTGATGTAGTTCTTGATATCGTTGAACCTGACATCGCCGAGCTGGCTGTCGCGCAGCCGCGACACCGCATCGTATTCGTAGAGACCTTGCTGCGCCCGCGTCGTCGATTTGACGTGCCACTCGATCAGCTCGAGGCCGAGTGCCGCCGCCACCTGGCGGGCGAGTTCCGTCTTGCCGGTGCCGGGCTCGCCCTTGACCAGCAAGGGCCGCTCCAGCGCGATCGCCGCGTTGACCGCCACCATCAGATCCTTGTCGGCGACATAGGCCGCCGTGCCTTCGAAACGCATTTTTGCTCCTTGGTTGGTCGTCGCGACCGTAAGGACGCCGCCGCGGCTGTGCAAGGGTTGCGCCGGATGGCGAATAAAGCCGCCGTGACTGCCTGCGTCACTGGCGCTTGAGCCACCAGCGGCCTATATTGGGCAGGACGGTCTGTGCTTCCCGGCAGGAGAACATTTTCCCCGGGGCCTTAACGATCCTTAGGGAGCTGTCCCTGGGAAGACCCGTGGGTTTTCTCACACGGCGCCCACCTACTTTGTAGGTTCCCGGGATCGCTCTCTCCACCGGTTGTGTGGATCGTCACTTGTCGCAAGGCGTCCACGCATCTTGGTGGATGATGCGGTGGAAAACGTCGCACTTGAGACCCCGCACAGCTCTGACCTTTTCTACCTTGGCCGCATGACCTCTCCTAAAGACCTGAAAAAGAAGCTGCGCCTCGAGGCACTCGCCCGCCGCGACGGCCTCGATGCATTCTGGCGGGTGGAGGCTGCGCTCGAAATGGCGGAGACGGCGCGCGACCATCTGGAGATCGGGCCCGGTCAGATCGTCTCCGGCTTCTGGCCGATGCGCTCGGAGGTCGATGTCAGGCCGCTGATGTTCGCCTTGCGAGAGAAGGGCGCACGGCTCTGCCTGCCTGCCATTCTCGACAAGACCACCATCGTCTTTCGCGAACTGGTTCGCGGCGCGCCGATGGTCGACATGGGCTTTGGCACGGTCGGGCCGCATGCCGAGGCCGAAGTTCTCGATCCTTCGGTCGTGCTGGTGCCGCTCGCCGCCTTCGACGCGCGCGGTCACCGCATCGGATATGGCGCTGGCTATTACGACCGGGCGATCGCGAAGCTCGTCGACAAGGGACTCGCGCCCCGGCTGATCGGCATCGCCTTCGACTGCCAAGAAGTTTCGCAAGTTCCAGACGAACCCCATGACGTGGTCATCCCGGAAATACTCACCGAGAGCGGGTTGCGCCGCTTTGCGCCAAAATTGTAGATAGTTCTTTGAAACGCATGATCTTTGCCGAAAAGTCATGCAACTTTTCGGGATCAGGCATAGATGCGACTTCTTTTCCTCGGGGACATGGTCGGCAAGACGGGCCGCACCGCGGTATGGGAACAACTGCCTGGCCTGATCTCCGACTTCAAGCTCGATTTCGTCATCGTCAACGGCGAGAACGCGGCCGGCGGCTTCGGCATCACCGAAGAGATCTTGCGTGAGACGATCGCGGCGGGCTGCGATGTCGTGACCACCGGCAACCATGTCTGGGACCAGCGCGACGCTCTGGCCTTCGCGCCGCGCGAGCAGCGGTTCCTGCGGCCTTCCAATTTCCCCAAAGGCACGCCCGGGCGCGGCTCCGGTGTCTACATCGCCAAAAACGGCGCGCGCGTGCTGGTCGCCAACATTATGGGCCGGGTGTTCATGCACCCGGAACTCGACGACCCGTTCCAGGCCGGCGAACGCGAGCTTGCCGCCTGTCCGCTCGGCGAGCAGGCGGATGCGGTGGTGATCGACTTCCACGCCGAGGCAACCTCGGAAAAAATGTGCTTCGCGCATTTTGTCGATGGCCGCGCCAGTCTCGTCGTCGGCACTCACACGCACCAGCCCACCGCCGACCACCAGATCCTCAATGGCGGCACCGGGTACCTGTCGGATGCCGGCATGTGCGGTGACTATGATTCCTCGCTCGGCATGGACAAGGAAGAACCGCTCAACCGGTTCCTGTCGAAAGTGCCGAAAGGGCGTTTCGAGGCGGCGACGGGACCGGCGACGTTGTGCGGCGTCGGCGTCGATATTTCCGACCGCACGGGGCTGACCGAGAAGATCGCGCCGTTTCGTCGCGGGCCAAGGCTGGAAGAAACGGCTCCGTCCTTCTGGGCGTGACATTGATATAGGGGGTCGCAGTACCTAATTGCCGGCGACACTGCTCTAGATCGTAGGGGACGACCTCCATGCAGCTTATCGAATTCCTGGCGCCGCATTTTCAATTCGTTTCGGACCCGACCGCCTGGGTCGCGCTGCTGACGCTGGTGGTGCTCGAGATCGTGCTCGGCATCGACAACCTGATCTTCATCTCGATCCTCACCAACAAGCTGCCCGTGGAGCAGAGAGCTCGCGCGCGGCGTCTTGGCATCTCAGCGGCGCTGGTCATGCGCCTGGTGCTGCTCGCCACCATTTCCATCATCGTTCAACTGACGACGCCGGTCTTCACGGCGTTCGGCCACGGCTTCTCCTGGCGCGACCTGATCCTGATCGCCGGCGGTCTGTTCCTGGTGTGGAAGGCGACCAAGGAGATCCACCACACGGTCGATCCCGACGACCATCAGGACACGATGCTGGGCGAAACGCTCAAGATCTCGCTTGCCGGCGCGATCTTCCAGATCCTGCTGCTCGACCTCGTCTTCTCCATCGATTCCATCATCACCGCCGTCGGCATGACCGACGAGATCGCCATCATGTATATCGCGGTCATCGCGGCCGTGACCGTGATGATGCTGGCGGCCGGACCGCTGGCGGACTTCATCGCCAAGAACCCGAGCATCGTCATGCTGGCGCTGGGCTTCCTGCTGATGATCGGCATGACGCTGATCGCCGACGGCATGGGCTATCATGTGCCCAAGGGCTACATCTATGCGGCGATGGGTTTTTCGGCGCTGGTCGAGGGGCTCAACATGCTGGCGCGGCGGCGCAAGAAAGCGAAAACCGGCGACGGCCACTGATACTAGTCGGCCGGGGCGAGCCTAGTGCCCCGGAACACCCTTCGGATGGCGGTCACCCATCAAGCCGAGCGTCAGGCCCTGTTCCAGCCAGGCCTTGGCGCCGGCGAGCACAAGCGCAAAGCCGTCGGTTGAGCCGACCGCTTGTTTCACCTGCTCGTCGCCATTGCCGGCAAAGCCGAAATTGTGGACCTCGAGGAATGTCGCTTCGCCAGGCATTTCGGTGAAGGTCCAGACCACCGTGGTCGGCGGATCGCTCCACGTCATGACGATCTTCTTGTCCCTGGCGATCTCGCTGACCTCGACTGTCGTCGAGACCCCATACATGCGCCACTCCCACTGAACCGGTTTGCCGCCATCAAGCCGGCCGCTGCCATGGGTGAACCAGAATTTGGTCGTGATCGCCGGATCGACGACGGCTTCGAAAACCTCAGCGACCGGCCGCCGGATCAGCATGGCGGCTTCGGCTGTCGGTGTCTCACGGATTTCCATGGCGATCTCCTTTCGAATACGCCCTCACCAGGCGTCGGGTTCGCGCACCATATGGATGATGCCGGCCGGATTGGTGATCCAACCACCTCGGAAACCCGCGTCCAAGGGCTCGACGGCATCGCAACGCACAATTCCCGCCTTGGCCAGATGATCCGCGGCGCCCGGAAAATCCCGCGTGAAAAGCTCCAGCCAGATCTCGGCCTGGCTCATCGTCGGCGCCTCGTCGATCCAAAGCCTGTTGGGGCCGAGCTCGAAGCCGATGGCCGGCGCCTTGGCTGTGAACGGCTTGAGGCCGACGACATCGCGGTAGAAGGCGATCGTCGCTTCGTACTGGTGCGATGGCACCTTCATGGCGATGTTGATGCCGCCGGTGATCTTCGCGGTCATGGCTGGGCTCTGTTTTCAAATGTTGTTTTCGCTGGCGGGTTCGCCCTTCATCTCGCTGCGGTAATAGCCGTCGCGCAGATTGATGCCGTATTCGACATAGGCCTTCATGCAGGCCAGCATCTGCGACCAGCCCTCGCAATTCAGGTAGGACTTCTTCAGACCGACCGCGCCTTCCTGCCAGCCGCTCTCGGCGATGGTGACGAAGGTGCCGCCATCGTCGAGCGGCTCGAAATTCATCTCGATGCGGGTCTTGTAGGCGGGGTTGCCGTCGGCGTCGGTGGCATCCCAGCGCAGCACGATGCGGCTGTCCTTGACCACTTCGTCGGCCTCGACCGGCACCTTGCCCCACCAGACGACAGCCGAACCGGCGACCAATGGCGCGCTGGCACCGCCGATGGTGGTGAAATAGCCGCTCAGCTTCTTCGGGTTGACGACCGCGTCGAAGACTTCGGCGACCGGTTTGCCGATGCGCCCTGAAACGCTGAATCCAAGAGACATATCCACAGCTCCTTGCTTGAACGAGCCAACAATATGTTATAAAAACATAACATGTCAAGCCGATCGCAGGACGACCATGTTTTCAAGGCGCTGGCGCATCCGCGCCGGCGCGAAATGCTGGATCTGTTGAAAGACCAGCCAAAGACCACCGGCATGCTGTGCGAAGCTTTTCCCGATATCGACCGCTGCACGGTCATGCTGCATCTCAAGGTGCTGGAGGACGCGGACCTGATCGTCGCGCGCCGCGACGGACGCGAGCGCTGGAACCATCTCAATGCGTTGCCGATCAAGCAGATTCACGACCGCTGGATCAGCCAGTATGCCGGCCATGCGCTCAGCATCATTGACCGGCTGAAGTCCGATCTGGAAGGGTAGGACAGCCTGCTTGCCGGGCCGCCGCATGCCGAGCGCCCCGGCAACGCGGCGCGGCTGGACGAATTGAGCCGATTTATCTATAAGCCGGCCATTCCGACACAGGGCGCCGTACGTTCACCCGGACGCATCGGGACGCTCTGAAATTGAATTCGAGCCTTTTGCAAAGGCGAGATGACGCATCTCGCGGCAAGACGCTCTAGCCGAACACGACAGGGGTGCCATGGCTGGCCATTCACAGTTCAAGAACATCATGCACCGCAAGGGCCGTCAGGACGCGGTGCGGTCGAAAATGTTTTCCAAGCTGGCGCGCGAAATCACCGTCGCCGCCAAGAGCGGAACGCCGGACCCATCGATGAACCCGCGTCTGCGCCTGGCGATCCAGAACGCCAAGGCGGTGTCGATGCCCAAGGACAACATCCAGCGCGCCATCAACAAGGCCTCGATGGGCGACGCCGAAAACTACGAAGCGGTGCGCTACGAAGGGTATGGGCCTGGTGGCGTCGCCGTGATCGTCGAGGCGCTGACCGACAACCGCAACCGTTCGGCGTCCAATGTGCGCGCCGCCTTCACCAAGGCCGGCGGCGCGCTCGGCGAAACCGGATCGGTGTCGTTCATGTGGGACCGCGCCGGCGAAATCTACTATCCGGCCTCGGCCGGCAGCGCGGACAAGATCATGGATGCGGCGATCGAAGCCGGCGCCGACGATGTCGAATCGGACGAGGAAGGCCACACGATCTATTGCTCCTTCGAGACTCTCGGCGAGGTGTCTAAGGCGCTTGAAACCTCGCTCGGCGAGGCCGAATCGGTCAAGGCGATCTGGAAGCCGCAGAACAATGTCCCCGTCGACGAAGAGCGGGCGCAATCGCTGATGAAGCTGGTTGCCACGCTCGAGGATGATGACGACGTGCAAAGCGTGTACGCCAACTTCGAAGTCGACGACGAGACGATGGCGAAGCTCAGCGCGGCGTGAGCGAAGGTCGTCCGATATGAGCAAAGCTCAGTTGCCGGCCATCCGCATTACCTACTGCACGCAATGCCAGTGGCTGTTGCGTGCCGGCTGGATGGCGCAGGAGCTGCTGTCCACCTTCGGTACCGATCTCGGCGAGGTGACGCTGGTGCCGGGCACCGGCGGCATCTTCACCATCTCCTGTAACGATGTGCTGGTCTGGGACCGCAAGCGCGACGGCGGCTTCCCTGACGCGGCCAAACTCAAGCAGCTGGTCCGCGACGTGATCGATCCGGATCGGGATCTCGGTCACGCCGACCGCAAAGGCCACAAGGGTGACACGCAGAAAGACCTCGCCTGAGCGGAGTTTTTCTGCGTCTCGTTAGACCTCTTCAGAGCAATGCGAAGATAAAGCACGCCATCGCCACGATGGCGGTGACGGTGCGGACGTGGTTCCACATCACCCATTGGCTCAGATGGTTCGCCCACACGGCAGCGCCGTTGCTGCTGGCCGGGTCGACGGCGGCGAGAGCATCGTTGAGCGGCACGTTGAAGACCATGGTCACGATAGGGTTGCCGACCAGATAGATCACCGCGCCGGCCAGTAACCAGTACGAGCCGGACTGGCTCCAGCCCAAGAGAGCGGCGGCAATGAGAACGAGGCAGATGAGGCCGGTGCCAAACAGCGCTGTCATGAAGGTCGGGGTGATCACCGTGACATTGATCGAATTCATCGCGGCGATGCCCGCTGGGACGGGCAGCCGGGCAAGGGCCGCCATGACGAAGTTGGAAAAGGCGAAGAATACGCCACCGACGACGCCCGCGCCGATCGCGGCAATGAAGGTGAGGGTTGGAAGAAGCTTGATCATCTCAGTTGCTCCAGACGCCGGTTGCGGCGGTTTGCTCTCTAAAATGTGAGCATACCTCACATTTGCAAAACGTGATAAACCCTCGTATTTTGTAAGTCAAGTCGTTCCCGGCGATTTTGCCGGGCGCGTTTGTTGGAGACGGTCATGGAAGGCACGCAAACCAATGAGCGGATCGGTTCGCCGCGCCGGGCGCCAAGCCAGCAGCGCAGCCGCGAGCGGGTCGAGCGCATGCTGGCCGCCGCCTCGGCGCTGATTGCCGAACAAGGCAGCGACGCAATGCGCATGGGCGAGGTGGCGGAGCGGGCTGTGGTGTCGATCGGCTCGCTCTACCAGTTCTTTCCGGACAAGAGGGCGATCGTCTGGGCGCTGGCCGAACGCTACACAGCGGAAAGCCAGGCTTGTATCTCGGCGGCACTCAGGGATGTCAGCGACGCCAAAGGCCTGCGGCAGGCTTTCTCGGAGCTGGTCGATATTTACTACGAGCTGTTCCTGGCCGAGCCGGTGATGCGCGACATCTGGTCGGGCACGCAGGCCGACAAGGCGCTGCGCCAGCTCGAACTCGCCGACAGCCGCGCGAACGCGGAATTTCTGATCGCGGTGCTCAAGCGCCTGCGGCCCGATGCCGATCCGGTGGCGCTCGACACGACGGCATTCTTGGTGTGGCAGATGGGCGAGGCGGCCATGCGGCTGGCGATCTCGGTCGACAGGCAGGAGGGCGACAGGCTGGTCGCGGCCTACAAGCGCATGGCACTCAGGGAATTGCTGGCCGAATAGGGCCGAAGACCCAGCCTTCGGCCAAGCAACAAAAAACCCGCCACAAGGGCGGGCTCTTGATCCGCGAAAAAGCTCTTCGCTTTAGAGACCGAAACCTTCGAAGCGCTTCTTGAACTTCGACAAGCGGCCGCCGCGGTCGAGCAGGGTCTGCTGGCCGCCGGTCCAGGCCGGGTGGGTGGTCGGGTCGATATCGAGGTTCATCGTATCGCCTTCCTTGCCCCAGGTCGAACGGGTCGTGTATTCGGTGCCGTCGGTCATGACGACCTTGATGGTGTGGTAGTCGGGATGGATTGCGCTCTTCATGGCTCTGTTCCTGGCTTGCCGGCGCGGCGGACGGGCATAAGCCTGCGTCGATGCGCCTCTTTTTAAAACTCGAAGCCGCAGCTATTGAGGAGCCGCGGCTTCTAAAACGGTCGGCGTGCCTATACATCAGCCGGAATTGAATCACAAGGCCGCGGCAAGCGCATATTGAGGCGCATAGGCTGAAGTGGCTAGAGGAAACACCGAGATGGTGCAATCAAGCAGCGCAGACGAGCGCCGACGCTCGCTCAAGCCGCTCAGGCGCCTGTTTCCGTATATCGCCGGATATCGCACGCTGGTCATCGGCGCCCTTATCTCACTGGCCATCGCGGCGGCAACGACATTGGCACTGCCGCTGGCCGTCCGGCGCATGATCGACCACGGTTTCTCGTCGGCCAGCACCACCTTCATCGCCGAATATTTCGGCGCCCTCGTGGCGATGGCCGCCGTGCTGGCCGCGGCGTCGGCCGGCCGTTATTACTTCGTCATCACGCTCGGCGAGCGCGTCGTCGCCGACATCAGGCGCGATGTCTTTGCCCATGTGACGACGCTGTCGCCTGCCTTCTTCGACACCGCCCAGTCGGGGGAAATCGTGTCACGGCTCGCCGCCGACACCACGCAGGTCAAGTCGGCGGTAGGCGCCACCGCTTCGGTGGCGCTGCGCAATGTCATCCTCGGCCTCGGCGCGGTGGGCATGATGGTCGTCACCAGCCCGAAACTCTCCGGCCTGGTCATCGGGGCGATCCCCGTGATCGTGCTGCCGCTGGTCGCCTTCGGCCGCTCGGTGCGGCGCAAGTCAAGGCAGGCCCAGGACACGCTTGCCGACGCGACGGCCTATGCCAGCGAGCAGATCGGCGCGGTGCGCACGCTGCAGGCCTTCACCAATGAGAGACTGGTCACCGGACGATTCTCGGGCGCGGTGGAAGCGGCCTTCGAGGCAGCGCGCGCTTCGATCTTCGCGCGCTCCTTCCTCACCTTCTTTGCCATCTTCACCATTTTCTCCTCGGTCGTGGCGGTGCTGTGGTTCGGCTCGCGCGACGTGCTCGACGGCACGATATCGCCTGGCACGCTTGGCCAATTCCTCCTTTATTCGGTGTTCGCCGCTGGCGCGCTCGGCGCGCTGTCGGAAGTCTGGGGCGAACTCGCGCAAGCCGCAGGTGCCGCCGAACGGCTGACCGAGATTCTGGCCGAGACGCCGGCAATCCAGGCGCCGGCCGATCCGAAGCCGCTGCCGGCGGTTGCCAAGGGCGCGATCGTCTTCGAGAATGTGTCCTTCTCCTATCCGGCGAGGCCCGATCGCGCCGCCGTCCACGGCCTGAGTTTTCAAGTCATGCCCGGCGAGACGGTCGCCATCGTCGGCCCCTCGGGTGCCGGCAAGAGCACGGTGTTCTCGCTGATCCTGCGCTTCTACGATCCGGAAACCGGCAAGATCCTGATCGACGGCGTCGATGTGCGCGAGGCCGATCCCGTCGTGGTCAGGCAGCGCATCGCCATCGTGCCGCAGGACGTCACCATCTTCGCGGCGAGCGCGCGCGACAATATCGGCTTCGGCCGGCCAGGCGCCAGCGAGGCCGAGATCGAGGCCGCGGCCAAGGACGCACTGGCCGACGAGTTTATCCTCAGGCTCGAGAACGGCTATGACAGCCAGGTCGGCGAGCGTGGCGTGACGCTGTCCGGCGGCCAGCGCCAGCGTGTGGCGATTGCACGTGCCATCCTGCGCGACGCGCCGATCCTGCTGCTCGACGAGGCCACCTCGGCCCTCGACGCCGAAAGCGAGACGCTGGTGCAGACCGCGCTCGAGCGGCTGATGCGGGGGCGCACCACCATCGTCATCGCCCACCGGCTGGCGACGGTGCTGAAGGCCAACAGGATCCTGGTCATGGATGGCGGCCGCATCGTCGAGGAAGGCACGCATCAGAGCCTGGTCGCCAAGGGTGGCATCTATGCCAGGCTCGCCAAGCTGCAGTTCGAGACCGGCGCCAGCGCCTTCAGGGGCGCGGCGGAGTAGCAGGTTCAGTTCGCCTCGGCGTAACGAAAATTGTCGTCCCAGGCGGCATCTCAGCCGCCGTAGCGCTGCCTCAAATGGTTGACGAAATGCTTCGCGTTGAGCTTTTCGCCGGTGGCGCGCTCAAGCAGGTCCGGCGTCGACCAGCGCGACCCCTGCGACCAGATTTTCTCGCGGCGCCAACCGTTGATCGCCTCGAAATTCCCCTTTGCAAGGTCTTCGTCGGCTGAAGGACGCTCGCGCGTCAGCGCGGCCCATTGCTGCGCCGCCATCATCGCGCCCAGCGTATAGGACGGGAAATAACCGAAGGCGGCACCCGGCCAATGGACGTCCTGCATCGGCCCGTCGGCGGGGTTGTCGATGGTCGAGAGACCAAGATAGTCGCGCATCCTGGCATCCCAGGCTTCGGGCAAATCAGCCACTTCGAGGCTGCCCGAAACAAGCTCCTGCTCCAGTTCGTAGCGAAGGATGACGTGCAAGGGATAGGTCACCTCGTCGGCGTCGACGCGGATCAGGCCACGTTCGACACGATGCACATGCGGCAGGATATCGTCGAGCGACCAGGCTTCGCCGAGATGCTTCTCCACCACCGGCAGCGCCCAGCGCCAGAAGGCAGGATTGCGCCCGATCTGCTTTTCGACGAACAGGCTCTGGCTCTCATGCACGGCCATGCCGCGGGCCTTGCCGAGCGGCCAGTGCGCCCACGCCTTGGGCAGGTTCTGTTCGTAGAGCGCATGACCGGTCTCGTGCAGCACGCCCATCAGCGCCGACAGGAAATCCGAGGTCTTGTAGCGCGTGGTGATGCGCACGTCGCTGGGCACGCCGCCGCAGAACGGATGGTGCGATACCGACAGTGAGCCGTGCGTCAGGTCGAAGCCGACCGCCGCCATCATGGCAAGGCCGAGTTCGCGCTGCCGGTCGATGGCATAGGTACCCGAAAGCGGCTTCAGCGGATGCTTGCGCAGCCGCGCTTCCTGGATCGCCAGCGCCTCCGGCATGAAGCCCTTGAGGAAGGCCTTGAGGTCGGCGAAGACGGGCGTGATGTCGGCCGTGCGATTGCCGGGATCGTATTGTTCCATCAGCGCGTCATAGGGGGCAAGGCCGAGCACGTCGGAGCGCAGGGCGGCCTCGTCGCGCACCAGCGCCACCACGCCTTCAAGCGCCGGCTGAAAACCCGCCCAATCGTTCTTGGCGCGCAGGGCGCGCCACAATTGCTCGCAGCGCATGCGCGCCGTCGTCTGGCGCTCGACGAATTCGACCGGCAGGCAGGTCAGGTTGGTGTATTGCCGCCGCAGCTCGGCGAGAGCCGCCCGCTGCTCATCGTCCAATTCCTCGCCTTCGGCCGCGGCGATCCAGTCCGGTATTTCCGGCGCGGTCGCCCTGGTGTGATACATGCCGGCAAGGGCCGCCATCGCCTTGGCGCGCTTCTCGCCACCGCCGACGGCCATGTGGGTCGCCTCATCGGCGCCGAGGATGGCCAGCGCGTGCTCAAGCGCTTCGAGCTTGCGGCCGAGATCGTCGAGTTTGTGAAAGGACATGGCGGCTTCCGTGGTTGGGGACGGGGCGAAAAGACACCAACGCAAAAGCATTGGCAACCCTCGGATACCATCCGGCAGATGCAGCTTGCGCAAGCGAGGTTGGGCATGAAATGCTGCCGGCGATGGATGAAGGGGGAGCAGAATGATCGGCAACATCCTGGTCGGGCTGGTGGCCTTGATCCATGTCTACATCGTCTATCTCGAGATGGTGCTTTGGGACACGCCGCGCGGGCACAAGACATTCCGCCTGACGCCGGAATTCGCCGGCGCCTCCAAAGTGCTCGCCGCCAATCAGGGTCTCTATAACGGCTTTCTCGCCGCCGGCCTAATCTGGGGGCTTTACCTCGGCGCCGCCGGTTTCCAGGTCGAGGTCTTCTTCCTGTTGTGCGTGACCATTGCCGGTCTCTATGGCGCGGCGACGGTCGGCCGCAAGATCCTGTACATCCAAACCGTGCCGGCGGTGGTCGCCCTGGTCGCGGCCTGGCTCGGTTGGTAGGCAGGATGGGCTGGTAAGGAAAAAAAGGACGCCAGCGGGATTGGGTTCCCGAAGGCGTCAATGGGTCCCTTCCCCGAGGAGGTTTCCAGGCCGGAATAGCCTCAGCCGTTCGGATAGTTTCCGCCGTCGGCGCCATCACCCATCAGGAAACCGCTGCCGGTGTCGATCATCAGGCGTTGATCCACATTGTCGAGCCGGCGCAGCAGGTCATGGTATTGCGCGGCCGGGATCCTGCCGTGATCCGACGCGGCTATCCTCTCGGCGACCTGACTGATGCGGGCGGTGCGCATTTCCAGGCGCTCCGCGACGGCCGGGGTGATGTGGTTGGCTTGCCTGGCGTCGACGATGCCCTGATGAACACCCTGGACCTGCTGAACGAGCGCCTCGACACGGGGGCCTGCCATGTCGGTGGGGGCGGTCGCGTCGAGAGCACCCTTGTGGTGGCCCGCGGCATAGGCGCCGGCGAGCGGGACGGCAATGAGAATTGCGGCAAGCGTTGCAGTCTTGAGAGATGCTGATGAGCGCATGGTGTGCTTCCTCCTGCTGGGAAGGGAGAGCGGCCGCGCCGCCTCGCCTTCCGACCATTTCGGGTCGTCCAGTCCCGTCGCGTCGCGATGGGAGGCATCGCCGGCGGTTCTCGGCCCTGCGCAGCAAGCTAGGAGCGCTTCGGCGCGAAGTGTAATTAAAAAAAGATAATCTTTTCAGGCCTTGCCGGCGGATGCCTGCGCCCTAGAGTTGAGCCGGCGAACAATTTCGCGTGAGTTCGCGTGATGATGGATCAACGTTCGGTGAGCTTCAGTTCAATGCGGCGGTTCTTGTTGCGCGCCTCTTCGGTGTCGGCGGGATCGAGCGGCTGGAATTCCCCGAAGCCGGCGGCGACGAGCCGGTTAGCCGGCACGCCATTCTCGATCAGGAACTTGACCACCGAGGTCGAGCGCGCCGTCGACAGTTCCCAATTGTCGCGATAACGGCCGTTGCCGGACAGCGGCTTGTTGTCGGTGTGGCCGTCCACGCGCAGCACCCAGTTGATCTCCGGCGGGATCTCTTTCTGCAGTTCGATGATGGCGTCGGCGAGCTTCTTCATCTCGACCTTGCCGGCATCGTTGATCACTTCGGATCCGGTCGGGAACAGAACCTCCGACTGGAACACGAAGCGGTCGCCGACGATGCGGATGTTCTCGCGATCGGCCAGGATTTCGCGCAGACGTCCGAAGAAATCGGAGCGGTAGCGGTTCAGTTCCTGCACACGCTGCGCCAGCGCCACGTTCAGGCGACGGCCGAGATCGGCGATCTTGGTGTTGGAATCGCGGTCGCGCGTTTCGGAGACGTTGAGGGCATCCTCGAGCGCGCCGATCTGCTTGCGCAATGCCGCGATCTGCTGGTTGAGGATCTCGACCTGGCTCAGCGCCTGCTGGCTGATCTGGCGCTGGCTGTCCAGTTCGCCGCCCAGCGCCGCGGCTCGCTGGTTGGCGGCGTCGCCGGCACCCGCACCCTGCGCCAGCAACTGTTCGAGCCGGCTCTTCTCCGCCTCCGCCGCCGACAGCGACGCCTGCAGGTTGGCCAGCGAATCGTCCTTGTCCTGTGCCGTCGAGCGCTCCAGCGCCAGAAGCTGGGTCAGTTCGTTGATCTGCGAATTGAGGCGCGACAGCGCTGTATCCTTGCCGGAGATTTCGCGCCCGAGCAGGAACTGCGCCAACACGAAGACGGTGAGCAGGAACATGATGGCGAGCAACAGCGTCGACAGCGCGTCGACGAAGCCCGGCCAATAGTCGATGCGGCGATCGGTACGCCGGCCCCTGGCAAGCGCCATGCTAGTGCACCCCGGGCTTCTTCAGCGCGTCGGCGATCTTTTCCAGCGTGTTGCGCATCGCCTTTTGTTCGTCCGACTGGGCTTCGACCCAGTCGCGCATGATCTGCTGTTCGGAGCGCATGTTCTTGACCAAGCCGGAAATGCCGTCGGCGAGATTGGCCATGGCGGTGGCGACGCGCGGGTTGGAGCCGCCGCCATTCTCCTGCATGCTGCGCAGCCGCTCCGACAGGACGCGGATCTCGTCGGAAGAGTCGGCCTTGGCCGGGTCGGAAACGACGATGTCGGACGACAGATCCGTGACCGAGGACAGCCAGTTCTCGAGCTCGGTGTAGAAACGTGTCTGGGCGCGGCCGGCCTGCAAGTCGAGGAAGCCGAGCACGAGCGAGCCGGAGAGGCCGAACAGCGAGGACGAGAAGGCCGTGCCCATGCCGGCCAGCGGCGCCGACAAGCCCTGTTTCAGCGAATCGAGCACCGCGGCGGCGTCACCCGTGCCGGGATCGAGCGATTCGATGGTCTCGCGGATCGAGCCGATCGTATTCAGCAGGCCCCAGAAAGTGCCAAGCAGGCCGAGGAACACCAAAAGGCCCACAAGGTAGCGCGAGGTGTCGCGGCTTTCGTCGAGGCGGGTGGCGATGGAATCGAGCATTGTGCGCATCGATGAGGTCGAAAAGGCCATGGACGAGGAACGGCCGATCATCGCCTTCATCGGCGCCAGCAGCACCGGTTCGGTGGTTTCGGAGCCGGCTCGGAAAGAGTTGACCCAGCGGACCTCGCGAAACAGCCGCCCGACCTGCGTGAAGGCCAGCAGGATACCGACGACGAGCACGCCGACGATCAGGCCGTTAAGGCCGGGGTTGGTGACGAAAGCGGTGGTGACCTGGCGGGTCAGGATGGCGGCGATGAAAGCGACGATGGCCAGGAAGATGACCATGGTCAGCAGGAAGACCTGCGGACTGGACAGTTTATGCGGGTCGTAGATCAGCACGTCGGAGCGCCTGCCCATGCCGAAGGATCTGAGAAAAGCCATCCGTGCCCCGTTTCCGATGCCGCTGCCGCTGCCGCCGATCACGTAGTTGGCAACTCTAAACGGAATTATGACCAAATTGAATGGTGCTTGGCAATATTGCCACAGGCGGCCTTTGGAGCCGGCGCATCAGAGGCGGTTGATGACGAGGCAGTCGACCATGGCCGCCAAATGCAGGCCGGCGCCGGTGACGACGAAGCCGTGCCACAGTGCGTTGTGGAAGCGCAGCGCCTTCCAGGCGAAGAAAATCACGCCGCAGGAATAGACGACGCCCCCGGCGACGATGAGCACGATCGACGTGGTCGGCAGCGTCTCGACGAGCGGCTTGACGAGAACGATGCCGCTCCAGCCGATGGCAAGATAGAAGACGATCGCCAGCCTGTCGAAACGGCCGGGGAAAAACACCTTGATGGCAATGCCCGTTGCGGCCGCGGCCCAGACCAGGACGATCATCCAGCGCGCCAGCGCAGAGTTTCCCAACTGGGCGAGAAAGGGTGTGTAGGTGGCGGCGATCAAGAGATAGATAGCGGCATGATCGAAGCGCCGCAGGATCCATTTCGCGGGCGAGGTCACCGGCCACAGATTGTAGGTCAGCGATAGCGAGAGCACGGTGAGCAGCGACACGACATAGAAGGCGGCGGCGATATATTCGCCAGGCCCGACCCGGAAGGCAGCGAGCGCCAGCAGTGCCGAACCGGCCGCGATCGCCAGCACGATCCCGATAGCATGGACGATCCCGTCGGCGATCATCTCGGCGCGCGAATAGTGCCAGCGTCCGATGAACGGAATCTCGATCTGTGGCGGGGTGTTGGTCATCTATCGTCCTGCATCACCCCATATCTGGGCAACCGACGGACAGTATTTCAAGCTTTGTTTGCGGTTTTACGACTGCGCGCTTTGCCTTGACGCAATGCCAGATGCAAAACCGCGAACATTTTTTCCGGAATTGCTTCAGCGCGGCGGGAGCGGCTTTTTCACCGTCTTCAGCAATGCGCGCTGGATGATCTCGTTGCCGGCGACGACCGTGCCGGTGTCCAGCATGTCCTGTCCGCCATCCATGTCGGAGGCGAAGCCGCCCGCTTCGCGGATCAAGAGCAGGCCGGCGGCCATGTCCCAGGCCGACAGGCCCACTTCCCAGAAGCCGTCCATGCGGCCGGCGGCGACATAGGCAAGATCGAGCGAGGCGGAGCCCATGCGGCGGACGCCGGAGACCTCGGCCATGACGTTGCGCAGTTCGACCAGGAAATTGCCGTGATGGCCGCGGCCGAGATGCGGCACGCCGCAGCCGATCACCGTGTCGACAAGCTTGGTGCGGCCGGCAACGCGCAGGCGCCGATCATTCATGAAGGCGCCGCCGCCGCGCTCGGTGGTGTAGAGCTCGTCCATGGCGGGATTGTAGACGACCCCCGCCACGATCTGGCCCTGGCGCTCCAGTGCGATCGAGACGGCGAAAAGCGGGATGCCGTGCAGGAAATTGGTGGTGCCGTCGAGCGGGTCGACGATCCAGCGGTGCTGGCTGTCATCGCCGGCGACGGCGCCGCGCTCTTCCATCAGGAAGCCGTAGCCAGGACGTGCCTTCGACAGTTCGGCGAAAACGATGTCCTCGGCCTTGCGGTCGGCCTGGCTGACATAGTCGCCGGGGCCCTTCATCGAGACTTGCAGGTTCTGGACCTCGCCGAAGTCGCGCGACAGCGAGCGGCCGGCCTTCATTGCGGCCTGGACCATGACGTTGAGGAGGGCTGAGCGTGCCATAGTGCTTCTTCCTGGTGCGGCGCTTTAAATTCTGTCTCGATGCATGCCGGCGACCCAAACCGGGGCCGCTTCCGGGCGACATGCATGCATCAGTCGGCGCGGCGCACGTAAGTGATTTCGTTGGTGTCGACGATGATGCGTTCGCCGGCACCGATGAAGGGTGGCACCAGCACGCGAATGCCATTTTCCAGCACCGCCGGCTTGTAGGAGGATGCCGCCGTCTGGCCCCTCACCACGGGATCCGCCTCGGTGATGGTCAGCGTCACGTAATCGGGCAGCGAAATGCCGATCGGCCGCTCCTCGTAGAGCTGAACCGTCACCATCATGCCGTCCTGCAGGAACGCGGCACGGTCGCCGACGAAATCCTTGTTCAGTTCGAGCTGCTCGTAGCTTTGGGTGTCCATGAACACCAGCGCGTCGTCCTGCTCATAGAGGAAGGAGAAGTCCTTCAGGTCCAGCCGGATCTGCTCGACCGTCTCGGCCGAGCGGAAGCGCTCGTTGAGCTTGGTGCCGTTGATGAGGTTCTTCAGCTCAACCTGGTTGTAGGCGCCGCCCTTGCCGGGCTTGACGGTGTTGGTCCTGACCGCCACCCAGAGGCCGCCATCGTGTTCGATGACGTAGCCGGGGCGGATTTCGTTGCCATTGATCTTGGCCATGATGATGGGATCCGGGATGCTGCCAACGGCCGGGCCATTGGTATGGGATGTTCGCCGTGACAGGCGATTTAAGGCTCCAAGACCACAAATCGCCCGGAGAGGCAAGGGAGGGCGGGTTGCGGCTGAGCAAGGGGGCCGGTTCCGCCTACCGCCATCAGGGCAGGCGGTTGGCCTTCTGCAGGGCCTGCTTGGTCTGGTCGTCGCTCAGCCCTTGCAGGAAATCGTCCATCTGCTGATCGATGAGGCCGGCGCGGCGGGCGACGATGTACCAGGCGCCGGCGAGCACGAGGTCGGGATCGGTGCCGATGCCTTGCATATAGAGTTTTGCCAGCCGGTTCTGGGCCGCGACATTGCCGCCTTCGGCGGCCTGCTTCGTCCAGCCGAAGGCCGATTTCAGGTCGCGCGCGCCGCCGCGGCCCTCGATCATCCAGGCGGCGAGATCGATCTGCGCGGTGTCGTAGTTCTGACGGGCGGCCTGCGCCAGCAGCCGCCGTGCCTGTGCATCGTCGCGCGGCTTGCCCCCGACGCCGTTGGCATAGATCTGCGACATGGCGTACTGCGCGTCGGCGAGACCGGTCGCGGCGGCACGCTCATAGTAGGAAACCGCCTTGGCCAGGCCGGCGTTGCCGGGATCCTGCTGGACCAGCATCTGCGCGAAATTGAACTGCGCCAGCTGGTTGCCGGCCTCGGCGGCAGCCTGCATCAGGGCATAGGCTTCCTTCGCGTCCTTCTTGACGTAGCGGCCGTCGAGCAGCATCAACGCATATTGGAACTGCGATTCCGGCACACCCTGCTCGGCGGCAAGCGCGTACCATTTCGCGGCCTCGGCCGCGTTCAACGGCACGCCCAACCCACGCGACAGGATCTCGGCCACCAGCGTCTGCGCCGCCGGATCGCCATTCTGCGCACGGACCAGCGCCAGATTATAGGCGGTCTTGTAAAGACCACGCTGGAAGGCACCATAGGCAGCGTCCGCCGGCTTGGCGCCAAAGCGGTCGGGATTGACGCTGTCGGCCGATGGCAACGGCGCGGGTTCGGATGTGGTGGCGGGCTGCGGCAGCTGCTTTTCGATCGGCTTGTCGGTGTGCACGCCGGTTTCAGGCTTGGGCTGCGGCAAGGGTATGGTTTCGGCGGCGGCGGCCTGGATCATCACCGCCGCAAGCAGGGCCTGAAGGGAAAGCCTTGCCAGGAACACGTCAGTCCTCGAGGCGCGGCGCTGTTTCGTCGAGCAGCGCATTGGCCCGGGCGATCGCCGCCTTCGGATCGATGCCGTCGGCGAACACGGCGCTCGACAGCGCGACGAATTCGGCGCCGGTGGCGGCCACGGTTTCGACAGAGGCAAGATCGGAACCGGCCTCGACGATGCAGGGGATCTGGATCATCTGCGCCCACCATTGCCCCAATGACAGGTTGCGCGGATGCGGCTCGGGCTTGTTGTCGTAGCCGAACCGGCCGAAGAAGATGTAGTCGGGCCGGGCTTCGCCGAGTTCGAGCGCGTCGTCACGCGTCTTGGCGCCGCCGGCGCCGACCGTCATTTTCGCCTGGAAATGTTCGATCGTCTCGGCGAGTTCGGCCTTGGAGACCTCGACATGGATGCCGTCGGCCTGGACGCGGCCCGCGATGCGGGTGTCGCCAGCGATAATGACGGCCACTCCGGCGGCCTGCGCGGCCGGCACGATACGCTCGGCGAAGGCCTGGAAGGAGGCCTCGTCCATGCCGTTCTCGGGCAGGATCAGCGAGGCGACATCGCCGCCGTCGAATGCGGCCGTGATCCGATCCGCCGACACGCCGGACGGCGCGATCAGCACGATGCGGCAGCGGTTGGGGGGCGTTGCGTCATTCATGGTTCTTCGATCCCGGGTTTCGCCTATGCCGGGCGAAGATGGTTGGATTGCGGCATAGAGCAAACTGCCCGCTTTGAACAGGCGGGCAGCCGGGATCGCGATTTTTGATCCGCCGGGCAGCCGGCGCGTCGCCTTACCTGATCGGCTCGGGGCTCGCGGCGGCCGGTCTCGGTTTCCGCAATGTCCAGCCGAGGTTCATGCCGGCGGCCGCGATCAGGATGGCGGCGGCGCCGGCGACCTGGCTGAGGTGCAGCCGGTGGCCGAAGGCGGTGACATCGACCAGGATGGCAACGACCGGATAAATGAAGGACAGCGACCCCTGCAGATGCGTCGGCAGCTTCTGGATGGCGCCGTACATGAGGATGTACATCAGGCCGGTGTGGACGATGCCGAGCGTTGCCAGCATGGCCCAGCTCCATGGATCGCCGGGGAGATGCGCGAGATTGGCGAAGGGCGCCAGCATGGCGACGCCGACGCAGACCTGAATCAGCGCGATCAGATGCGGCGGCGTGCCCTTGAGCTTCTTGGTGACGATTGCCGCGACGGCCCAGAAAAAGGCGGCGGCCAGGGCCATCAGGATGCCGGCGAAATAGTTCGTGCCGACATCAGCGGCATCGGGAGCAGCGGCGACGATCAGCAGCATGCCGGCGAAGGCGATTGCCAGCCATGTCAGCTTGGTCAATGTCAGCCGCTCGGCGAACAAGAGCGCGCCGAAGCCGACCAGCATGAAAGGCTGCGTGTTGTAGACGGCAGTGGCGATCGAGATCGACGCGCGGGAGAAGGCGCTGAACAAGAGCAGCCAGTTGACGACGATCGCCGCACCCCCTAGCGCGGCAAGGCCGATGACGCGCAACGACAGCCTGTTGCGCAGCAATCCAAGCGAAGCGCAGATGAAGAGCAGCGTCAGCGCGCCGAACGCGCAGCGCCAGAACACGACATCCATGATCGGCTGACCGGACATGATGACGAACCAGCCGATCGTTCCCAGGATCGCCATTGCGGCCGACATTTCGACCGTGCCTCGTACCGTATCGTTCATAATAAGCCTCTGAACCCGTTGAGGCGGCATAATCTCATGTGAGGTCTGGGCTATCCATCTCCTAGGAAAGGCAATATAATGATAGTGCCTAATTAAATTAGGCATCCGCTCGAAATCAACGAGAAATAGAAAATGCTGGATGATTTAGACCGAAATCTGCTGGAAATCCTGGTCAGGGATGCGCGAACCTCGCTGAAGGATCTGGCGGCCCAGGTCGGGCTATCGTCGCCGAGCGTTTCGGAGCGGCTGCGGCGCCTCGAGGAGCGCGGCGTCATCCGGGCGTTCACCGTCGAGATCGATCCGCTGGCGCTCGGCTATACGCTGCAGGCGATCGTGCGGATCAAGCCTCTGCCGGGCAAGCTGCACATCGTTCAGAAATTGATCGAGGAGATTGAGGCGTTTGGCGAATGCGACAAGGTGACCGGCGACGACTGCTTCGTCGCCCGGCTGTTCGTGCGCTCGATCGGCGACCTCGACGGCATTCTCGATCGCATCGCCGACAAGGCCGAGACCAGCACCGCCATTATCAAGGCACAGCCGATCCGGCGGCGACCGCCGCCACTGGGGTTGCCGGCGGCCTCGTAGGCTTGACACGGCATGGCAGTGGTGGAAAGGCGCGGCCAGTCCACCATCTGTCAGTCTTCCGCCGGATGACCGTCCGAGGAGCCAAAAAAAGATGGCGCAGAACATTTATGATCAACCCGATTTCTTTGCGGGCTACAGCCAGCTTGGCCGCTCCGTCGAAGGCCTGGATGGTGCCGCCGAGTGGCCGGCGTTGCGCGCGATGCTGCCCGATGTCGGTGGCCTGAGGGTCGTCGACCTCGGCTGCGGCTTTGGCTGGTTCTGCCGCTGGGCACATGAAAATGGAGCGAGGGAAGTCCTTGGGCTGGACCTGTCGGAGAAGATGCTGGCCCGTGCGAGAGCGGCCGGCCCGGACACCGGCATCACCTACGAGAGAGCCGACCTCGACCAGCTCAGCCTGCCGCAAGGCGGCTTCGACCTCGCCTACAGTTCGCTCGCCTTGCATTACGTCGAAGACATTGAGCGCCTGTTCGGGGCCGTGCACGAAGCCCTGTCGCCCGGCGGGCATTTCGTCTTCTCGACCGAGCATCCGATCTACATGGCGCCGACCAATCCGGGCTGGTCGATCGATGGGGAGGGGAAAAGGACCTGGCCTGTCGACCAGTATCTGGTGGAAGGGCCGCGCAAGACCAACTGGCTGGCCAAGGGGGTGGTGAAACATCACCGCACCATCGGCACCACGCTCAACGCCCTGATCCGCGCGGGTTTCACGATCGAGCATGTCGAGGAATTCAGTCCGACGGACGCGCAGATCGCGGCCAGACCGGACCTGGCGGAAGAACTCGAGCGACCGATGTTCCTGCTGGTTTCGGCGTGCCGATAGAATAGGGGCATGGCGAGGCGCGCGGGTTGCTTTTGCTGTCGCTCGACTCAAGATTGTGGGCTATTCAGGCGTCGACGCGCTTTCCCTCCAGATCAGTTCCTCCTCATGTCAGGCCTGCTTCTCGATCCGTGGTTCTACGCGGCCGCCATTCCGGCGGTCATCCTGGTCGGCCTGTCCAAGGGCGGCTTCGGCGGCGCGGTTGGTTTCGTCGGCGTGCCGCTGATGGCGCTGACCATGCCGCCGGTTCAAGCGGCCGCCATCCTGCTGCCCATCCTGTGCCTGATGGACATCGTCTCGGTGTGGACATGGTGGGGCGTGTACGACCGCAAGATGCTGGTCGACATGATGCCGGGCGCCATCGTGGGCATCGGGCTTGGCTGGCTGACGGCGGCACTGGTCACCGAGGAAGCGGTGCGGCTCATCGTCGGCGCCGTTGCCATTATCTTCGTGCTGCGCTGGCTTTACCTGCAATTTCGTCATGGTTCCGACCATGCGGCCGCACCTAATCGCGTGGCCGCGGCCATATGGGGCACGGTCGCAGGCTTCACCAGCTTCGTCGCCCATGTCGGCGGCCCGCCCTTCCAGGTCTATGCCTTGCCGATCCGGCTCGACCCCAAGGTGTTGTCGGGCACGGCAGCGATCTTCTTCGCCGCCACCAACGCGCTGAAACTCATCCCCTATTTCGCGCTCGGCCAGTTCGACACCGCCAATCTGACGGCGTCCGCCGTGCTGATGCCGCTGGCGCCACTGTCGACCATCGCCGGTGCCTGGCTGGTGCGGCGGATGCGGCCAGAAATTTTTTATCCCTTCACCTATGCGACCGTGGCGGTCGTGGCAGTGAAGCTTCTGTGGGACGGGATCGCCGGCATCATGTAGCGCTCCAGCCGCGTCAGGCGGCGCTGGGCACCATGCGTCTTGGCCGGCTGAGCGCCATTGTGGCACCGGCGGCAAGGACCACCACCATGCCGGCGAGAATCCCGACGTCGTGCTGGGTAGGCTTCAGAACCATGTCGGTGATGATGATGAGCATGACCGCATAGTCGAAGCGCGCCGCCCGCAGGATGCGCTGTCCATAGCCAAGTGCCGCAGGCGTCACGCCATCCCTGGCGATCATCGCGCCCATGCGGTCGGCGGTCGGCTTGAAGACGAACATGCCAATGCAAAAGGTCGTGGCGTAGCCGGCAAGCCCGATCAGGACCCAGAGATCGGAGAAGCCGACCCAGAACGAGCACATGATCAATCCGAAGACCAATGTCAGCATCGACATCGGAGCGAAGAAGCGGTTGCCCAGTTCGCCAGTGGCGCGCATCGCCTGCAGCGTTCCCTGGATGTTGCCGGCGCGATCCGCCAGCGTCGCCAGCACCATCAGAGTGAAGCCGCCGCCGACCCAAAGCATCGCCGAAAGGATGTGCAGCAATTTGATGATGGAATACCAATCCATGGCTTTTCCCCGATGTCCAATGGTTGCTGGCGAGGCCGCGCCATTGCCCGCCCGCCGCTTCGATGCCGCAGCGTTTAGCGCCGCGGCTGTTTCAGGACGATGTCGTGGAAAAACCGGCTGTGTTTCAGGCTGTCGGCTAACGAAAGGAGAGACTAATATGATGAACCCACCGCCCGGTTTTCTGCTATCGTCGGCAGCGTCGGGGAGCGACATCGTCCGGAAACACTGCCGATGCTAGTGCCGACGCCGGAAGTCCGGCGGCGACAGCGCTCGCCTGACGATCAACCCATTCCCAGCTTGGGAAAAAGGCAATTCGGGGGACTAATATGCAAGGGGTAGCACGGAATTTCTTCACGCTGGCGATCATCTACGCGTTGTGCGGCATGGCGCTCGGCATCCACATGGCGATCAGCGAAGACCACGGCCAGATGCCGACCCACGCCCACACGATGGTGGCCGGTTGGTTGATGTCGGCGGTTTTCGCGTTCTTTTACCACCTGTTTCCGGCTGCCGGGCAAAAGACGCTGGCCCTTGTCCATTTCTGGCTGACGGCAATCAGCGGCATCGGGCTGATGATCGGCCTTTATATACTGCTTGCCGGAAATCCGGGGATCGAGCCGTTGCTGGGGATATCTTCGATCGGCTTCTACGCAGGCATGCTGCTGTTTGCCTTCATCGCCTTGCCGGTGGTGTGGAAAAAAAGCCTGAGTGAAGGCTGAAACCCAGCCGGTGCGGCTGTGTTGTTACGGCACAGGAGCACGGTGTTGGGTAAAAAAACATCAGAGCCGTTAAGGGTTCATTAAGCTTTACAGGCGTTTACTATGTCCATCCAGTGATCTGGATTCTTACCGAGTGGTTGGAGCCACTTTGTTTGACGCCTCCCTGTTAAACTCCTGAGAGCCGCCTTATCCGCGGCTCTTTTTTTGTCCGCACCCAGGCGGCATTCCGCACGGCCGAACGCCGTTAACCTTCTGTTAAACATGTGCTTGCCTTCACCCCGGACGAAGCGCATTTTCAAGCTTCAGTTTTATAGGGTCACGGGTGTATCGGCAGAGAGCCGAATCGGCCGGTCGCAAGTGCAGGGGCGTATCAATGAACGAGCCTTCGAAGGGCATTGCGAAAACCGTCAAGCTGGCGGAACGCCGGGTGTTTTCGCACTCCTTCAAACCGCTTTACCAGGAAGGCATGGGCCTAGTCGAACAGGCGGCGGAATATCTCGACGGCAAAGGCCGGGCAGAGGCCAAGAAACTGTCGCGGCTGGCGGCCACGCTCTACGCGGCCGAATCGATGCGGCTGACCACCAGGCTGATGCAGGTTGCCTCGTGGCTGCTTTTGCAGCGTGCGGCGAATTCCGGCGAGATGACGCGCGATCAGGTCGCTTCGGAAAAATCCAAGGTGCGTCTCGACACCGCTTCCGCCCATGACGAGGCGGCCGGCTGGGCCGAACTGCCGACCGATTTCCTCGATCTCGTCAACCGGTCGTTGCGCCTGCAGGCATTGGTGCGCCGCATGGACGAAGAGATCTATGGCGCAGGCGCCGTGGTCGACATGCAGCCCGTGGCTCGCCGGCCCAATCCGGTGTCGGACCAGATCAGCTTGCTCAACACGGCGTTCGCCCGAAACTGAGAACGTCGAGGCCTTCCCGGTTGGTCGGGCAAACGTTTCCGGTTTGTTCACTTTTCGCTGGCATCGCTGTCCGCCGGAGGTACACTCACGGCATGGGGGACGCGATTCGCATCATCGGGATCGATCCGGGGCTCAGGCGCACCGGCTGGGGCATCGTCGAGAGCCTCGGCAATTCCTTGCGCTTTGTTGCTGCGGGCACCGTGCGCTCGGAGGACAAGGCGGCGCTGGCGACGCGGCTTTGCCAGCTGCATGACGGGCTTGCCGAGATCCTGCATCGGGCCATGCCGCATGAAGCCGCGGTCGAACAGACCTTCGTCAACAAGGATGCCGTGGCGACGCTGAAGCTCGGCCAGGCGCGCGGCATCGCCATGCTGGTGCCGGCGCGCGCCGGCCTCGTCGTCGCCGAATATGCGCCGAACGCGGTGAAGAAAGCGGTGATCGGCGTCGGTCACGGCGACAAGAAGCAGATCCACATGATGGTGAAGGTGCTGTTGCCGAAAGCGATCTTCGACACCGAACATGCCGCCGACGCTCTGGCCATCGCGATTTGTCACGTGCATCACCGGCAAAGTGCCGCTTACCGGATGGCGCTTGCCGAATAGCAATGTTCTTGACTTGTTCACGCTGCGCGCGTAGTAATACCCTAGAGGTATTACCATGCGCGTGACCACCAAGGGCCAAGTCACAATCCCCAAGCCGATAAGGGACCATCTGGGCATCGGACCGGGCTCCGAGGTTGAGTTCGTGGCCACCGAGGAAGGGGCTCGGCTCGTTGCCGTCAATGAAAACCTGTCCGATGAAGAAGTCGCGCGCAGGTTCAGGAATATTCTCCACGGCATGGCGGGCACACTGGATCTGGGAGGCATGACCGCCGACGCTTACATGGAGTGGTTGAGAGGCCCGCGTGAAGATCTCGACGTTGATTGACACCAATGTCCTCATCGACGTTTGGGGGCCAACCGGGCCCCTGACGGAATGGTCAGCGTCTGCAATCGTTTCATGCCGTAGCGACGGCGCATTGGTCGTCAATACAATCGTCTGGTCTGAGCTCGCGCCGCTGATCCCGACGGAGACGGCGCTTCGAAGAGCCGTCGACATGCTCGAAATGGATCGCGAACTTGTACCTTGGGAGGCGGCATTCCTTGCGGGCGTCACGCATTCCCGCTATCGCCGGGCCGGCGGCGTTCGGGAACGCATCTTGCCTGATTTCTTTATTGGTGCTCATGCGGCTGTTGCCGGACATCGTCTTTTGACCCGCGACGCCGCGCGCTATCGCAGTTATTTCCCCGATCTCGATATCATCTCTCCCGAAACGCACCCATGAGGGGCTTATCTCCCATGAAAGATCTGGCATGATCGGCAAGCTCAAGGGTACGCTCGACGAGGTCGACGAAGACCATTGTCTCGTCGATATCCACGGCGTCGGCTACGTCGCGTACTGCTCGACCCGCACGCTTGCCGCGCTGCCTTCGCCTGGCGAAGCGGTGGTGCTGTTCATCGAGACCTATGTGCGAGAGGACATGATCCGGCTCTATGGTTTCCAGTCGCAGCTCGAGCGCGAATGGTTTCGGCTGCTGATGAACAATGTGCCGGGTGTCGGCGCCAAGGTGGCGCTGGCCATCCTGTCGACGCTGGCGCCGGCTGACCTTGCCAATGCCATTGCACTGCGCGACATCGCCATGGTTTCCCGCGCGCCCGGCGTCGGCAAGAAGGTGGCCGAGCGCATCGTCACCGAATTGAAGGCCAAGGCGCCGGCCTATGCGGGCACCGCCACCGGCACCATTGGGCTCAAGCAGGAACTCGGCGAAGGCGTAGCGCCGGCGCCGATCACCGACGCCGTCTCGGCGCTGGTCAATCTCGGCTATTCCCGCGACACCGCCGCCAATGCGGTGTCAGCAGCGCTGAAGACGGCGGGCGAGGGCGCCGATGCGTCCAAACTGATCCGTTTTGGGTTGAAGGAACTGGCACGGTGAGCCATCGCTTGTCCGGGGCGCTGCCCTGTGCAAGGAAGGTCCCATGAGCCTTTCCCCCCGCCTCATTGCACCGGAAAAGCGCGGCGAGGATGCCGAGCAGACCCTGCGGCCGCAAACGCTTGACGATTTCGTCGGCCAAGCGGCGGTGCGGGCCAATCTCAAGGTCTTCATAGAGGCCGCCAAGGGCCGCAAGGAAGCGCTCGACCATGTGCTGTTCGTCGGACCGCCGGGGCTGGGCAAGACGACGCTGGCGCAGATCATGGCGCGCGAACTCGGTGTCAATTTCCGCTCGACCTCCGGGCCGGTCATCGCCAAGGCCGGCGATCTCGCGGCATTGCTTACCAATCTCGAAGAAGGCGACGTGCTGTTCATCGACGAGATCCACAGGCTCAACCCGGCGGTGGAGGAAATCCTTTATCCGGCGATGGAGGATTTCCAGCTCGACCTGATCATCGGCGAGGGTCCGGCGGCGCGTTCGGTGAAGATCGACCTAGCGCACTTCACGCTGGTCGCCGCCACCACGCGGCTCGGCCTGCTCACCAATCCGCTGCGCGACCGCTTCGGCATCCCGGTGCGGCTCAACTTCTACACCGTCGAGGAGTTGGAGCAGATCGTGCGGCGCGGCGCGCGCATCCTGCAGATGCCACTCGGCGACGACGGTGCGCTGGAAATCGCGCGGCGCGCGCGCGGCACGCCACGCATTGCCGGACGGCTGCTGCGGCGCGTGCGCGATTTCGCCTCGGTGGCCGGCGACGGCCATGTCGACCGCCTGATCGCCGACGAGGCCTTGACCCGGCTCGAAGTCGACGCGCTTGGCCTCGACGCCCTCGACCGCCGCTATCTCAGCATGATCGCCCGTAATTTCGGCGGCGGTCCGGTCGGCATCGAGACCATCGCCGCCGGCCTGTCCGAGCCGCGCGATGCCATCGAGGACATCATCGAGCCCTATCTGATCCAGCAGGGGTTCATCCAGCGCACACCACGCGGACGCATGCTGACCGCCAATGCCTGGCGCCATCTCGGCCTCGATGCGCCGAAGGATTTGGCGCAGCAGCAGATCAATCTGTTCCAGGAAGAATAGCCACGCAAGCGATCAGGCGCGGGTTTCGCGGACTAGCGATCAAGCATCAGTGAACGGGCCTGCGCAAATTCTCCTCATCTTCGCCGGCTTACCGGCGTATTGCTGGATTTTGTCGGGTTCGCTGCATCCATGCATGTCCTCCTCCCGACCGAGATCGCTTTTGGGCGACATGTAGCAGCGCATGCCGAAATGAGGTGCCGGAGCCACTTGATGATAACCAGACGCGGGTTCCTGCGCTTTATCGGCGGGTCGTTCCTGTCGGTCGCCTCCTTCAGCGCCTACGCCGTCGGTATCGAGCCGATGCTGCTGACGCATGTGAAGCGCTATGCGCTGACGCCACCGCATTGGCCGGCCGGATTGAAGCTGCGCGTCGTCGCGCTCGCCGACATCCATGCTTGCCGGCCGTGGATGACGCCGGAGCGGATCGCTTCGCTTGCCGAAGAGGCGAATGCCTTGCAGCCGGACCTGATCGTGCTGCTCGGCGACTACATAGCCGGCATGCGCCTGGTGTCGCAAAGGGTGACGCCGCCGGAATGGGCTGGCGCCCTGTCGGGCCTCAAGGCGCCGCTCGGCGTGGTGTCGATCCTCGGCAATCACGACTGGTGGGCCGACGGCTTTGCGCAGCGTGCCGAAGTCGGCCCGACGATCGCGCGCAAGGCTCTGGAGAAAGCCGGCATCCCGGTGCTGGAGAACGACGCCGTGCGTCTGGAAAAGGACGGACATGGCGTCTGGATCGCGGGCCTCGCCGATCAGTTGGCGCTGTTGCCGAAAAAGAAGCACGAGCCTCCCAGGGGATTGGACGATCTCGACGGCACGCTGGCCAAGATCAGCGACGCCGCGCCCGTCATCCTGCTGGCGCACGAACCGGACATTTTTCCAAAAATGCCGTGGCGTGTGTCGCTGACGCTATCGGGACACACCCATGGTGGGCAGGTGCGGCTGTTCGGCTATTCGCCGATCGTGCCATCCCAGTTCGGCAATCGCTACGCCTATGGCCATGTCGTCGAGAACGACCGCAACCTCATCGTCTCGGGCGGGCTTGGCTTCAGCAATTTGCCGATCCGTTTCGGAATGCGTCCGGAAATCCTGCAGATCGACCTCGGCTGACTGGCGCGTCATGGCAGGCTTCGGATTGCGTCCAGCACGTCAGGCTCGGCCTTGTCGCCATTGAATGCGTCGACGATGCCGAAAGCCCCGCCATAGCTCCACACCGACCATGAGAAGCCATGCGCTTCGGCCCGAGCGATCATGTCCCTGACATAGGCGGCCCGATATTCGGCCGGCATCACGTAGGCATTGCCATACTCCTGGCGGATCATGCCGAACTCGCCCAGCGTGATGTCTTCCGGCTTGATGCCGTTGGCCCTCGCCCAAGCCTCGACAGCCTTGAACGGCGCATCCATCAAGCCAAGCAGCTTGTCGGCGCTGTCCATGCTGGCGACCTGCTCGTCGAGGTAGGCAAGCAGGCCATGCTGCCGTGTCCACGGCGCCTCGGCCTTGATCCGGGCGCGGATGGTGTCCAGCGTCACATCAAGCTGCGCCTTCGGCACCGCGGTCAAAGGATAGGGCAGGCCGGTCACATAGGGAATGAAGTCGCCGGCCCAGGTCGCGCCCTGATGGGTGAGCAGGAACGGGTCATAGGAGTGGAAGGTCCAGATGACGTTGTCGTCGGGGATCGTCTTCGGGTCGATCTTTTCCAGAGACGAAGCAGCGGAATAGCAAGCTCCGGTCAGGACCAGCGTCAGTTTCGTCGCCGAGGCGCGCGCCGCCGCGAACAGCTTGCGCTGGCGGTCAGGCCACAGGCTGGTGCCGTCGCTGCCGCAATCGACGATCGGCTCGTTCATGGGTTCGAAAGCGACCTTCTCGGGATCTTCGGCGGCCAGCGTGCGCGCCATGCCGCGAACCACCTCGACATAGCGGTCGAAGGTCGCGGGGTCGTCCATCACTTCGCCCATGCCGATCTTGCGGCCGCCGCCGGCCGGGATCAGGTGCATGTCGACGATGACCTTCAGTCCGGCGCGATTGATCATGCGCGCCGAGTCCAGCACGCTGGCATTGAGTTGGTCACGAAGGTCCGTTGTCTTGTCCGAGAGAAAAGGCGACGGATCGACCGGCATGCGCAGGAAATCGAAGCCGGCATCCTTCAGCGCCTTGAGGTCGTCCTCGTTGAGGAATTTGCGCCATTCCGGGTAGGGCAGGATGGCCTTGGCATCACCCCACTGGTCCTCGCCGGGCCAGGTGACCCACTGGTCGAGATTGAGACCGCGCTTCATCGTGAAGGTCGCCGCCTCACCCGACAGTGTGGAAGCGGCCAGCGCCAGCACGACCGCCATCAAGGTCTTGATCATCGTCGTTAACAGTGCCATCGGGTTCATGCGCCAAAAATACCTGCCGCGTCGGCATCCAAAAGGGAAGCGCAATGGGCGATCATGGTGAATCCGCGGCATTGCTGGCAGGGCTTTCCGGTGCGCTGACCGCGTTCGGCCACCGGCTGATGGCGCGGGTCTATTATGCCGATACCGATTTCTCGGGTGTCGTCTATCACGCGCGCTATCTGGAATTCCTCGAGCGCGGCCGATCCGACTATCTCAGGCTCACCGGCGTGCATCACACCGAACTCGCCGACGGCAAGCACGGCGAGAAGATCGTGTGGGTGGTGCGCCGCATGGAGATCGACTTCCGCATCCCCGCCCGTATCGATGACATCCTGACCGTCGACACCCGCACCGAGACCATTTCCGGCGCGCGTATCTTCATGGCGCAGCAGCTCAAGCGCGGCGAAGAGGTGCTGGTCGAGGCCAAGGTCGAGGCGGCGATCATCGGCGAAAACGGCCGGCCGAGGCGTTTTCCCAGGGAATGGGTGGCGGCGTTCATGCCCAAGGTCGTTCCCCAGGACTGATTGGACGGATCGCGTGCTGACTTCGCCGGCGGCGGTGCCGGGGCGCGGCAATGCGCCGCGCCTTATGGACTAACCCATCCTTAACCATAACGGTTCATGAAGAGATTGGTGAAGATTGGCGTTATCGAGCGCCTTCCTTTCACCAATATTTGCCCCGAAAAGGCCGCTAACGGCACGGTTTGGGGTGTCCGGTAGCTTCGTGCGAACCGACCACAAGGGATGCCATGGGCCAGCCGCCAGCTTCGCCCGGAAAATCTTAAGGACGTAACGATGGAAAATATCGCACTCGCCGAACCGGGCGCGCAATTGTCGATTTGGGCCTTGTTCATGCAGGCCAGCTGGGTGGTCAAGCTGGTCATGATCGGGCTGCTCTGCGCCTCGGTGTGGACCTGGGCGATCATCGTCGACAAGCTGGTTGCCTATGGCCGCATGCGCCTGGCGCTGAACCGCTTCGAGCAGGTTTTCTGGTCCGGGCAGTCGCTGGAGGAGCTCTATCGCACCCTTGCCGACCGCAAGACGACAGGCATGGGCGCCATCTTCGTCGCCGCCATGCGCGAATGGAAGAAGAGTTTCGAGAAAGGCGCCAAGTCGCCGCTCGGCCTGCAGACCCGCATCGACAAGGCCATGGACCTGGCGCTGACCCGTGAGATGGAAAAGCTGGAGGGCCGCCTCGGCTTTCTCGCCACCACCGGCTCGGCGGCACCTTTCATCGGCCTGTTCGGCACCGTCATCGGCATCATGACCTCGTTCCAGGCCATCGCCGGCTCAAAGAACACCAGTCTCGCGGTGGTCGCGCCCGGCATCGCCGAGGCGCTGCTGGCGACGGCCATCGGCCTGCTCGCCGCCATTCCGGCGGTCATCGCCTATAACAAGCTGTCATCGGATGCGAGCAAGATCGCCGTGCGGATGGAGGGGTTCTCCGACGAGTTCTCCGCCATACTCTCGCGCCAAATCGATGAAAAAGTCGCGCCGAAGGCCTGAGGGACGATCATGGGAATGTCTGTAGGCGCAGGTGGTGGACGTGGCGGCAGGGGTCATCGACGGCGCGGCCGTCACCATGCATTGATGTCGGAGATCAATGTTACGCCGATGGTCGACGTGATGCTGGTGCTGCTGATCATCTTCATGGTCGCCGCACCGATGCTGACGGTCGGCGTGCCGATCGACCTGCCCGACACGCAGGCCAAGGCGATGAATGCCGACACCCAGCCGATCACCGTCTCGATCGATGCGACCGGCAAGATCTTCCTGCAGGAAACCGAGATTCCGATCGAGGAGCTGGTGGCCAAGCTGCAGGCGATTTCGAAGACCGGCTATGAAGAGCGCATCTTCATCCGCGGCGACAGGTCGACGGACTACGGCACGGCGATGAAGGTGATGGCCCGCATTTCGGCCGCTGGCTACAAGAACATCGGCCTGGTTTCACTGCAGGAACAGGATCAATAGACACACGATGAGGACCGGCCTCACCACATCGGTGATCTTGCATACGGCGGTGCTGGCCTTCGGCCTGTTCACGCTGTCGGCGCCGGCCGCGCTTCCGTCCGCCGATGTCGAGTCCGTCGCGGTCGATATCGTGCCGATGGAAGCCATTGCGCAGACCCTGCAGGGCGACAAGAAGGCCGTGATGCATGAAAAGCCGGCGCCGTTGCCGACGCAGCGTCCCGATATCGTGCCGAATGCACAGAAGGTCGGCGAAAACAGCGTCGACACCGACAAGCCGATAACGCCTGAAGCCAAGCCGAAACCCGTCGACACGACCTCGGCTCCGGCGCCAGCACCGACCCCGAAGGAAATCCCGAAGACCGAGGACGTGCCGAAGCCGCAGGAAAAGCCCAAGCCCATTCCGGCGACGGAAGTGGCGCCAGCGCCGACGCCCAAGGAAGAGGTCAAGCCTGAGCCGGTCAAGCAGACCGAGCCAAAGCCCACTCCGGCAAAGCCCGCGCCGACACCGCCGCCGCAGGACAAGACCGCCGCCATCGATCCGACGCCCGAGGTCAAGCCCGACGCCGTCGCCGAGGCCATAGCCAAGGACCCGCCCACCGAGGAGACGCAGTTGCCGAATTCGGCGCCCGCGCCGGAGGCCCGGCCGAAGCCGCAGCCGGCACAGGCCGAAAGCGCCAAGGCGCCGGAACGCAAGGATGCCGACAAGCCAGTCAAGGAAGCCTCGTCCAAACCAAAGTCGGACGACAAGCAGTTCAACGCCAACGAGATATCGGCGCTGCTCGACAAGCAGAAGCCGTCCGGCGGCGGCGCCAAGCGCTCGACGCAGCAAGCGTCGCTCGGCGGCGACAAGGATCAGGGCCAGAAGCTGTCGAAGTCGGAGCAGGGCGCCCTGGAAAGCCAGCTCGGCGGTTGCTGGACCTTGCCGGCCGGGCTTGAAGGTTCGGAGAATTTCGTCGTCGTCGTCCGTTTCAACCTGAACAACTCCGGCAAGCTCGACGGCCGTCCTTCCGTTGAAACGTCGAGCGGCAACAGGCAGTTCGACGAGAGCGCGGTGCGCGCGGTTCAGAAATGCGACATGGCCGGCCTGCAGGTTCCCGCCGGCAAGCAGGACATCTGGAACGACATCCGGGTCACATTCGACCCAAGGGAGATGCTCGGCCTCTAGGCCCTGATATCCGAAGATCAGTATGAGAAGCGAGAAGACATGAAATCAATCCTCAAGCCGCTCCTGACGATTGCAGCCATGGCGCTGGGCATGACGGCCATCGTTCCGATGCCTGCCTGGGCGCTGGTCGAACTCAACGTCAACAAGGGCAATGTCGAGCCGTTGCCGATCGCCATCACCGATTTCCAGGGCGGCGACGCACTTGGCGCGCAGATTTCCCAGATCGTCACCGCCGACTTGAAGCGCTCCGGCCTGTTCGCGCCGATCGACAAGAGCGCCTTCATCGAGAAGATCGCCAATCCGGACGCAACCCCCCGCTTCGACGACTGGAAGGTGATCAATGCGCAGGCTCTGGTCACCGGCAGCGTCAGCAAGGAAGCAGACGGCCGCATCCGCGCCCAGTACCGGCTGTGGGACACATTCGCGGGGCAGCAGATGGCCGGTGAGCAGTTCTTCGCCAACGACGCCAATCAGCGCCGCGTCGCCCATATCATCGCCGACGCCATCTATGAGCGGCTGACCGGCGAGAAGGGCTATTTCGACACGCGTGTCGTGTTCATCGACGAGTCCGGCGCCAAGAACGCGCGCAAGAAGCGCCTCGCCATCATGGACCAGGACGGCGCCAACGTCCGCTACCTTTCGGACGGCAGGTCGATCGTGCTGACGCCGCGCTTCTCGCCGAACCGGCAGGAAATCACCTACATGTCCTACGAGAGCGGCCAGCCCAGGGTCTATCTCCTGCAGATCGAGACCGGGCAGCGTGAACTGGTAGGCAATTTTCCAGGCATGACCTTTGCACCGCGCTTCTCGCCCGACGGCCAGAAGGTGATCATGAGCCTGCTGCGCGACGACGGCAATTCCAACATCTTCGCCATGGACCTGCGCAGCCGTTCGACGACGCGGCTGACCAACTCGACCGCCATCGACACCTCGCCTTCCTACTCGCCCGACGGCAGCAAGGTGGTGTTCACCTCCGACCGTGGCGGTCGCGCGCAGATCTACGTCATGGGCGCCGACGGATCGGGCCAGACCCGCATCTCGTTCGGCGACGGCGTCTATTCGACGCCGGTGTGGTCGCCGCGCGGCGACCTCATCGCCTTCACCAAGCAGAGCGGCGGCGAATTCCAGATCGGCGTCATGAAGACCGACGGCTCGGGCGAGCGCATACTGTCGTCCGGCTTCCAGCAGGAAGGCCCGACCTGGGCGCCGAACGGCCGCGTGCTGATGTTCTTCCGCGACGCCAATGGCGGCCCGAAACTGGTTTCCGTCGATCTCACCGGCCGCAACGAGCAGCCGATCCCGACGACGAACTTTGCTTCGGATCCGGCCTGGTCGCCGCTGCTGGAATAGAACGGGAATTGGCGAACTGAAGAATTGAAGAGATGGTGAAAGCAGAGGGCTACGTTAAGCGAGCAAAGGATCTAGAGGTCTACAAGCGCGCTTACGTGGTCTCTCTGGCGGTTCACAAGGCCACCCTCGCTTTTCCCAAGATAGAGCAATACGCGCTGGCCGATCAGTTGCGGCGTTCCAGCAAAGGGATTTGCGCCAATCTGGCTGAGGGATTTGCCAAACAGAGCCACTCCAAAGCCGAATTTGGCCGGTTCATTTCGATGGCCATAGGATCGTGCAGTGAAGTGGAGACGTGGATTTCATACGCGTTCGATCTCGAATACATCTCGCAGGCGCAACGGGACGAGTGGCTACAATCGTATGGCCAGGTGTACGGAATGCTGGTGAACCTCAGAGTGAAGCTAGGGTGACCATCCTTCTTCAATTCTTCAGTTCTCCAACTCTTCAATTCCCCTCTTACATTCCCCTTTTCCATGCCTTCGTCGCGTTTTGGCCGCATTTCCGCCTAGGGTCCGCGCCAACTGTGGCCTATGACAAAACAGCTGCGGACGGGCAGCCTAAACCAAATTTTAACCGTGTTTCTTGAATGCCGGTTAACCCAAACGTGGTTACTGGGTGATCAACGAAATCACTCGAAACATGATCACTCGAATACGAAGGAGAGGCGGCATGGGCCGTATCGCAGCACTGACCAGAAACCCGGCCATGATCGCGCTGGTGGCGATGCTCGCCATCACCGGTTGCGCTTCGAAGAAGACCCCGAACAGCGCCGCTGACCTTGGCCTCAATGGCGCGGGTGCCGCAACACCCGGCTCGGCACAGGACTTCACCGTCAACATCGGCGACCGTATCTTCTTCGATACGGACTCGACCTCGATCCGTGCCGACGCACAGACGACGCTGTCGCGCCAGGCACAGTGGCTGAACCAGTACAAGCAGTATGCCATCGTCGTCGAAGGCCATGCCGACGAACGCGGCACGCGCGAATACAATCTGGCGCTCGGTGCCCGCCGTGCCGCCGCCACGCGCGACTTCCTGGTTTCCAAGGGCGTTTCGGCGAGCCGTCTCAAGACGATTTCCTACGGCAAGGAACGTCCGGTCGCCGTATGCGACGACATCTCCTGCTGGTCGCAGAATCGCCGCGCCGTCACCACGCTCAGCGGCGCTGGTTCCTGAGGCGTCGCGCGCCGAAAGGCGCGCACGGCACAGATGGCAAAAATACAACACCTCTTTGCGAAAGGCGGTCCTCGGGCCGCCTTTTTCATGTCCTGACACCCGAAACAAAATTTGGCCGAAGTCTCGCGCCCTGCTATGAGCCGAGGGCGCTTGGCTGGTCTCACATCGATTGGAAGGCGCGAACAAGCTAACGATTGGACGGCGAGAGACACATGCATTTGAGATCGGTTCTAAGCGGCACGCTGGCGCTGCTGCTCCTATCAGGCGTAACCGCTTCGGCGAGCGGTACAGGGCAAACAGCCGAGACCGGCTTTTCCTTCCATCTGCCGACACTCGAGTTGCCCAGCCTTTTCGGCGAGAAGAAAAAGCAAGATCAGGTCCAGCTCGCCCAGTCGAGCGGCGCCGGCGTGACCGGGCTCGAGGACAAAATGCGGCAGCTGACCGGCAAGGTCGAGGAACTCAATTTCCAGATCCTGCAGATGCAGGAGCAGATCCGCAAACAGCAGGAAGACAACGAGTTCCGCTTCCAGCAGCTTGAAGGCGGCTCGCAAGGTGGACAACCGCCGGCGCAGAAGAAATCAGATGCCACCACCGGAACCAACACCGACGTGGCCTCGGCCCCGGCAACCCAGGCGCCGGCCGATGCCGGGGCCGCGCCGGGCGGCGATCAATCCACAGGCGGCAAGACGGTCGAGGACGTCATCGTCGAATCACCCGACGGTGACCCCGGCAAGGTGATCCCCGGCAAGGGAGCGCCCGAAAAGACCTTTGGGTCCATCACTGTCGACAAGAATGGCAATGTGATCGATGCTGGCGGCAGCACGCAGGCAACCGCGCCGGCACAGGACACGGCACCAGCCGCCAGCGCGCCGGCCAAGGCCGGCAAGGCCGGCGGCACGGTGGTCGCGGCGCTGCCCGCGACCAACAATCCCGAAGAGCTTTATCGCAACTCCTACCAGTTCATCCTGTCGGGTGACTACGGCACCGCCGAACAGGGTTTCCGCGATCATATCTCGCGCTTCCCCAAGGACGCGAAGGCGGCGGACGCGCATTACTGGCTGGGGGAATCGCTGCTTGGCCAGCAGAAATACCGCGATGCGGCGGAAGTGTTCCTCGCCGCCAGCAAGGATTATCCCAAAGCCAAGAAGGCGCCCGACATGCTGTTGAAGCTGGGCGTGTCGCTGGTCGGTCTCAAGCAGCACGATGTTGCCTGCGCCACCTTCAGCGAGGTCGGCAAGCGCTATCCCGATATTTCCAGCACACTCAAGGAACGCGTCAAGCAGGAGAAGGCCCTGGCTGCGTGCTGATTTTTTCTGGGGGTCTCGTAGTCCCAAAACCGGGACCGCTTTTTGGCGACATGGATTGATGCTCGATACGGGGCCTGATCTTTCGACCGGACTCTTTTCGCATATCGATTTTTCCAACGGCGCCGTAGCGGCCGTATCCGGGGGCAGCGACTCGACTGCGCTCCTTCTCCTTCTCAAACAGCATCTCGACAAAACCGCACCGTCCGCGAAGCTGCTCGCGGTCACAATCGACCACGGCTTGCGGCAAGGTTCGGCTGATGAGGCGCGGACCGTGGCGAAGCTTTGCGCGGATCGCGACATCGCCCACCGCATGCTGGCCTGGTCCGGCGCCAAGCCGTCGACCGGCCTGCCGGCGGCGGCGCGCGAGGCGCGCTACCAGCTGCTGGCCAGCGCCGCCCGGGCGGAAGGCATCGGCCTGATCGTGACCGGACATACAGCGGACGACCAGGCCGAGACGGTGCTGATGCGGCGCGATCGCAACGATGCGACCCGCGACGAGGGACGGGGCCTCGCCGGCATGGCGCCCGCCACCCTGCATGACTGGCGCGACTGGATCGTGCGACCGCTTCTTGGCGTGCGGCGCGATGCGCTGCGCGATTTCCTGCGGCGCCAACAGGTCGGCTGGGCCGAGGACCCGACCAATGCCGATGAAGCTTTCGAGCGCACGCGCATGCGCGCAGCCCTTGCCGGGGAGGCCGGCGCGCAGCGCATGAACGACGCGCTGGCGTTGGCCGCGCGGCAGGCCGGCGACCGGACGCGGCTTGGCGGTGAGGCCGCCCGTCTGATCGAGCGCTTTGCCAGCCAGCCGGCGGCGGGCCTCATCCGGCTCGATCCGGCCCTGCTCGGCGCCGGCGCCGATCGGGCGGCCGTATACGCACTGCGCGTGCTCCTGGCGACGTCAGGCGGGATTGCCTTCCTGCCGGACCAGGCCCGCGGCGAGGCGTTGTTCGCCCGGCTGAAAGCCGGATTTCTTTGCGCCACATTGTCGCGGACAGTGGTCGACTTCCGGCGCGCCGGCATCTTCCTGCGTCGGGAGATGCGCGGTTTGCCGGCGGCGGCGGCAACGATCGACGGCGCCATCTGGGATGGGCGCCGCCAAATCACATTGAACGACGCCGGCGGCGCATTGTTGATCGCGCCATTCGGGGCAATGGCGGCGAAGCGGCTGGCTGTAGGCCGGGACGAAACCCCGCCAAGCCTGCTGCGTGCCGCATTGGCGGCGGAACCAGGATGGCTGCAAGCCGTCGAGAAGGTGGGTCCGGAGCCTGATTGGCCGACATCGCAAGGGTTCGCGGCCTCGCCGGTCGTTGCTCCCTTTGCCCGCTTCCTGCCGTCCTTCGACCTGGCCCCGGCGCGCGCCGTCGCCGGGTTGATCGGCGCGGCGCCGCTTCCCGCCCTGCCATTGCGTGGCCCTAGTGCCGGTTGATGCTGGGCGAAAGCTTAACCCAGACATGCTGTTCTGCTTGGCAAGGGGGTACGCTCTCCCTATGTTAGGCCCAAGTTTCCTCTCATGATGCTGTCCGCTCGCGGACGCCAACGGGACAATTGATGAATCCGAACTATCGCAACCTCGCGCTCTGGGCGATCATAGCGGTCCTGCTCATCGCCCTCTTCAATCTGTTCCAGACGCCGCAGACGCGCGGGGCTTCGAGCGATGTGCCTTATTCGCAGTTCCTGCAGGACGTCGCGGCCGGCCGGGTCAAGACGGTGACCATCGCGGGCGCCCGCATCACCGGCAACTACACCGACAATTCCAGCGGCTTCCAGACCTATTCGCCCGGCGATCCCCAGCTGGTCTCGCGGCTGCAGGACAAGAACGTCACCATCAATGCGCGGCCCGAGACCGACGGCTCCAATTCGCTGTTCGGCTATCTGATCTCGTGGCTGCCGATGATCCTCATCCTCGGCGTGTGGATATTCTTCATGCGCCAGATGCAGTCCGGCTCCGGGCGCGCCATGGGCTTCGGCAAGTCGAAGGCCAAGCTGCTTACCGAGGCGCATGGCCGCGTCACCTTCCAGGACGTCGCCGGCGTCGACGAGGCCAAGGAAGACCTCGAAGAGATCGTCGAATTCCTGCGCGATCCGCAGAAGTTCCAGCGCCTCGGCGGCAAGATTCCGCGCGGCGTGCTGCTGGTCGGCCCTCCCGGCACCGGCAAGACGCTGCTTGCCCGTTCGGTCGCCGGTGAAGCCAACGTGCCGTTCTTTACCATTTCGGGTTCGGATTTCGTTGAGATGTTCGTCGGCGTCGGCGCGTCCCGTGTCCGCGACATGTTCGACCAGGCCAAGAAGAATGCGCCCTGCATCATCTTCATCGACGAAATCGACGCCGTCGGCCGCCATCGCGGTGCCGGCCTCGGCGGTGGCAATGACGAGCGCGAGCAGACGCTGAACCAGCTGCTCGTCGAGATGGACGGCTTCGAGTCCAACGAAAGCATCATCCTGATCGCCGCCACCAACCGGCCCGACGTGCTCGATCCGGCGTTGCTGCGTCCAGGCCGTTTCGACCGCCAGGTGGTGGTGCCGAACCCAGACATCGTCGGCCGCGAGAAGATCCTCAAGGTGCATGTGCGCAACGTGCCGCTGGCGCCCAATGTCGACCTCAAGGTCGTCGCCCGTGGCACGCCCGGCTTCTCCGGCGCCGACCTGATGAACCTGGTCAACGAATCCGCGCTGATGGCGGCGCGGCGCAACAAGCGCCTCGTCACCATGGCCGAGTTCGAGGACGCCAAGGACAAGATCATGATGGGCGCCGAGCGCCGCTCGTCGGCCATGACCCAGGCCGAGAAGGAACTGACCGCCTATCACGAGGCCGGACACGCCATCCTGGCGCTCAACGTGCCGTCGGCCGATCCGCTGCACAAGGCGACCATCATCCCGCGCGGCCGCGCGCTCGGCATGGTCATGCAGTTGCCGGAAGGCGACCGCTATTCCATGAGCTACAAATACATGGTCTCGCGCCTCGCCATCATGATGGGCGGCCGCGTTGCCGAGGAGTTCAAGTTCGGCAAGGAGAACATCACGTCCGGTGCTTCCTCCGACATCGAGCAGGCGACCAAGCTGGCGCGCGCCATGGTCACGCGCTGGGGCTTCTCCGACAAGCTCGGCCATGTCGCCTATGGCGACAACCAGGAGGAAGTGTTCCTCGGCCATTCGGTGGCGCGCACGCAGAACATTTCGGAAGAGACCGCGCAGATCATCGACGGCGAGGTGCGCCGCCTGATCGACGAGGCCTATTCGACGGCGAAGTCGGTGCTGACCAAGAAGAAGAAGGAATGGATCGCGCTGGCGCAGGGCCTGCTCGAATACGAGACGCTGTCGGGCGAGGAGATCAAGCAGCTGATCGCGGGCAACAAGCCCTCGCGCGACCTCGGCGACGACACGCCGCCGAGCCGTGGCTCGGCCGTGCCGAAGTCCGGCGGCCGCCGCAAGAAGGGTCCCGAGCCCGAAGGCGGCATGGAGCCACAGCCGTCAAGCTAGACCAGAGCGGTTCACCGTTTCACGGAACGCAGAACCGCTCTGTTCTTTGACGCTATCCCCGACGCGCTTTAAGTCTTTGCTTCTAAGTATGTCGTCGCCCCCAAACCACCTTTGGGCGACATCGCATCAGGAGGCTGGCCGGACGTACATTTGGAACGTCAACCTCAGGCTAGCCCGAGGTCCAGATGTCGCCCGACAGCAGATCCTCGGGACAGCCTGAGGATAACGGCCACGTCTGCGGGAAAAACGGTGAACCGCTTTCCGCCGTTATCGCTTTTTATGATTCAGCTTTCAGCCGCGCATTGCACAGGCTGTAATAACCACCGCCCTTCTGGATCCAGCGAAGGCCGTTCAACGTACCTGCCTCCTTGTTGCCATGGTAACCCTGCAGGCAGGTCTTCATCCGTGCCTTCGCGGGCTTTTCGGTCTCGAACTCGGCGGCGAGGGTGGTCGGGAATGTTACGCCCGCTGGCGCTACGGTGGGGGCAAGTGCCGCGCTGGTTTCCTTTTTCGGCTGCGGTGCGGTTTCGACCTTATCCGCGCTGACACTCTCCGCAGCCGACGTCGCGCATTTCTCCTTGCGGAAAGCGGCCCAGTCCATGCCATTCAGAGTGCCGCTCTCCTTGGCTGTCCGATAGGTCTCGCCACATTCCTTCATCGTCAATGCGCTTGCAGGGGCGACGCCGCAAGCAACCAATGCCGTCACAGCCAATACCGCCAATTTTAAACTGGGCATAAGATCCTCCTGGTTGATGACAAGTTCAGACGTCTTTTGTATACTTTTTGTTCCTGATATGTTCAATCAGAATTTTCATGAGTTACCAATCAGCCTCGCGGCGAGAGTGTAAGCGAATTGATGATGCAGGCAGCTTCCGCGATATGCAGACGCGAGCAAGACCCTGGCGTCTTCGTGCGCAACAAAAGGCCCGCGAAGCAGATGCATCGCGGGCCTTTGCCTGGCCTTGCCAGATTTCATCTAATTCAATTCACCGTCATGCCCCATCGATCCCGGGGGGATGCTATGCGCGGCTCAGCCCTTCAGCTTGGCATTGCAGAGGCTGTAGAAGCCGCCGCCCTTCTGGATCCACTTCAGACCGCCGAGTGCGTTGGCGTCCTTGAGGACATAGTACTGGTCAAGGCAGGTATGCATGCGGCCTTTTCCGGGGGTCTCGCTGGCATATTTCGCCGAGATCGCGGACGGGAAGGTGACGCCCTTGGGGGCAACCGTCGTCGGCTTTGCGGGTTCCTTGGTGTAGCTCGCCTCGCTTGGAGCGGGCACGCTGTCGTCATCCGAGGCACTGGCGCCGCATTCGGCCTTGCGGAAGTCGTTCCACTTCATGCCCTTCAGCGTGTTCGCCGTCTTGGCAGCCTGGTACTTGGTGCTGCATTCGGCCATGCTCAGGCCCTTGCCAGAAGCTGCGGCCGTCGTGGTCGCAGCCTTGGTGGTCGCCGGCTTGACGGTGTCGGCGGCGGCGGATGCGCCAGCGGCGCATTCGGCCTTGCGGAAGTCGTTCCACTTCATGCCGTTCAATGTGCCGGCGGCCTTGGCCGCCTGGTACTTGGTGCTGCATTCCTTGGCGGTCAGGCCCTTGGCCGTGCTGTCGCTGGCCGCTGCGGCGGCCTTGGTGGTCTTGGCCGGCTTGGCTTCGGCCGGCTTGGTTTCAGCAGCCTTGGTCGTGGCCGCCTTGGTGTCGGTGGTGGCGGCAGCGTCAGTGCCGCACTGTGCCTTGCGGAACTGGTTCCAGGTCGCCCCGGCAAGTGTCCCAGCGTCCTTGGCGGCGTTGTACTTCGTGCTGCACTCGGCCATCGTCAGCGCGTTGGCTGGCGCGGCCAGGAACAACGTCGCGACCGCAAGGCCGGTCAGAGTAGCAATTCGGTGGATGAGCATAGCGTTTCTCCGTGGCTGCAGCCCATTATACGTCCCAGCGAATCAATAACGCTCAACGGTCGGTTGCGCCAGATGCCAGGCGGCTTATATATCGCCGAAATCGCTTTCTAACGACAAGGTGATGAAATCATTCGGCCTGACTGCCGCCGAGGCAAGAATTCTCGGGATGTATCCGCGCCGAATGGCTGGCAAAACTGGTATATGTGACGCCACAGCGTCTCCGTGCTAGGCTGCGGCCATGTTGTGTGCAACGCACAACAATGATTTTCTAAGGATTGGTAACATATAATCACACAATGTGATCGAGGCACGACGGCCAATTGTGGCATGACGTGCCGGCTAAGGACAACCAAGGAAACTGACTGGCATGGCAGGGAATTACTTCGGCACGGACGGCATTCGCGGGCGCGCCAACAAGTTTCCGATGACCGCGGAAATCGCCATGCGGGTCGGCATGGCCGCCGGCCTTTCGTTCCAGCGCGGCAGCCATCGCCATCGTGTCGTGCTCGGCAAGGACACCAGGCTGTCCGGCTATATGATCGAAAACGCGATGGTGGCCGGCCTTTGCGCCGCCGGCATGGACGTGTTTCTGCTCGGCCCGATCCCGACCCCGGCGGTTGCCATGCTGGTGCGCTCGCTGCGCGCCGACATTGGCGTCATGATCTCGGCCTCTCACAATCCCTACTACGACAACGGCATCAAGCTGTTCGGCCCAGACGGCTACAAGCTGTCCGACGAGATCGAAGAGCGCATCGAGAGCATGCTCGACAAGGATATCGAACTGGCGCTCGCCGATTCCGACGGGCTTGGCCGCGCCAAGCGCGTCGACGGCGTGCATGACCGTTACATCGAATTCGCCAAGCGCACCTTGCCGCGCTCGATGTCGCTTTCGGGTCTGCGGATCGTCGTCGACTGTGCCAATGGCGCGGCCTACAAGGTGGCGCCCGAGGCGCTGTGGGAACTGGGCGCCGAAGTCGTGGCCATCAATGTCGAACCCAATGGCTTCAACATCAACAAGGAATGCGGCTCGACCCATCCCGCCGATCTGCAGAAAAAGGTGCACGAAGTGCGCGCCGACATCGGCATCGCGCTTGATGGCGATGCGGACCGGGTCGTCATCGTCGACGAGAACGGCGCCATCGTCGACGGCGACCAGATCATGGCGCTGATTGCCGAGTCCTGGCACCAGAGCGGGCGGCTGGCTGGCGGTGGCGTCGTTTCGACGGTAATGTCCAATCTCGGCCTCGAGCGCTTTCTCGGCGACATGAAGCTGCAGTTGCACCGCACCAAGGTCGGCGACCGCTATGTCGTGGAGCATATGCGCGCGCATGGGCTCAATGTCGGCGGTGAGCAGTCGGGCCACATCGTGCTGTCCGACTTCTCGACCACAGGTGACGGGCTGGTCTCGGCACTGCAGGTGCTGGCCTGCATCAAGCGGCAAGGCCGCCCGGTCAGCGAACTGTCGAAGAAGTTCGAGCCGGTGCCGCAATTGCTGAAGAACGTTCGCATCGCCGGCGGCAAACCGTTGGAGGAAGCCCCGGTCAAGGCCGCGATCGAGGACGCCCGCCATCGTCTCGGCAAGGCTGGGCGGCTGGTCATCCGTCCATCCGGCACCGAGCCGCTGATCCGTGTGATGGCCGAGGGCGACGATCCGCAACTGGTCGAGGCCGTCGTCAACGACATCGTCGGGGTCATCTCGGAAACCCGCAGCAGCGCCGCCTGATCCCCGCCAGCCCCGAAGGCGTCACGCCGCCTTTATTGCATCGAAGCCCGCCCCTCCGGCGGGCTTTTTTGTTGGCAAAGGATCGGCTCTTTCTGTCGAAATCCTTGCCAGATCTCCGGGATTCTGGAGATTCGTGGTTAATCGATAGGGTTAAACGCCTTTTAACTTTTGCAATTCATTATCCACGCCTGAAAGCCAATCTTATTCGGACACGATCGCCGTTCCGAGGTTTCTAGGGGTAACAAGCATGTTCAATACAGCAAGAAAGGCCCTGTTCGCGCTGCTGTTCGCGGGCTTGGCCTGGCCGGTGTTCGCAGCTGACCTGCCCGAGCCGCAAGTCGAAGAAGCGCCGCCGCCGGTCTATGAGCAACCGGTCGATGTCGGCGGCTGGTATATCCGTGGCGACCTCGACTATCACAAGTCGAAGGTCGGTGACATCGACTACATCACCTACGGCGCCGCGCCTTGCCCGTGCGGGCCTCCTGTCGGGGTCGCCGGGAGCAAGTCCTTCGACTATGGCAAGCTCAAGGGCGGCTTCTCGCTTGGCGGCGGCGTCGGCTACAAGATCAATGAACACTTCCGCACCGACCTGACCGCCGACTACTGGTTCAAGTCGAACTTCAACGGCGGCACCTCGGATCTCACCACGGTCTCGGTCGAGTCGTCGAAGATGAGCGCCTTGCTGCTTCTGGCAAATGCCTATGTCGATATCGGCACCTGGCACGGCATCACGCCCTATGTCGGCGCCGGTATCGGCGGAGCGCGCGTCAAATGGGATACTGTCTACGACCCGACCCCGGGCGCAACCGAGTCCAACCCCGGAACATCCAGCTGGCGCTTCGCGTACGCGGTAATGGCCGGCGCCTCCTACTGCTTGACCGACAAAGTCATCCTCGATGCTGGTTACCGTTTCTCCCATATTCAAGGCGGTCGCATGTTCGAGTATGGTCCAGCCGGCGCCACGCCGGGCGCCGGGCCGGGCTTCGATCACGGCTTCAACACCCACGAGGTGCGCGGCGGTCTGCGTTACCAGTTCGGCGGCAACAACGGTTGCGCCGCGCCGGTGGTGGCCTATCAGCCGGAGCCCGAGCCGATCTACACCAAGTAATCGCTTCGAAGTTTCCAGGAATTCGTCGACCGCCCGGCATCAGCCGGGCGGTTTTCGTTTGAGATGAGCCGAGGTCAGCCCGTTCGAAATCAATTCGCTAACCCTCTGTTAGCCTTAACCGGCACTTAACCACTATGGTTAACAATGGCTCATGAAACGTTGGCCGCCGTTGCTTGTTTGACGGCGCCGAATTCGGGAGCCGGGGACCATGATACCAATATCGCGTATGGCGCTGGCGCTTGCCGCACTGCTGTTGCCGCTGGCGCCTGCAATCGCCGCCGACTACGATCCGCCGATCTATGTCGACCAGGCGCCGGATTATGTGCCGGTCGAGGTCGGCTCCGGCTGGTACCTGCGCGGCGATGTTTCATACCTGGCGCAGAAGAGTTTCGAGAATGGGGATTTCACCTTCCCGTCGGCGATCAACAACGAAAACTTTAGCGAGAGCGAAGATGCAATTTTTGCGAGCGTCGGCTTCGGATATCATTTCAACGATTACCTCCGCGCCGATCTCAACTTCGGCTATTTGCCGGGTAACAAGGCAAGCTTCGGCTATGACGATACTGCTACCGCACCGGCTGGAACGTCGATCGTGGGATCGGGAAACCTGAAGAACTATGCGTTCTCAGGCATACTCAATGGCTATGTTGACCTTGGCACCTATGTTGGAATCACACCGTATGTCGGTGCGGGTGTCGGCGTCGTCCTGAGCAAACGCAGCCTCTCCGCCAGCTATGCCGACGAGGCCACCCCCGCCAACGATTTCACGCTTGATGACAGCAAGACGCAGTATTCCCTCGCCTATACGTTGAATGCCGGTCTTGCGTATCAAGTGTCCAAGAATGTTTCCGTAGATCTCGGCTATCAGTATTTTTCCGCGCCTAGCGTCGAATACGCGACCGCCGCGAGCCTGACTTCCTTTCCGGTCGAGAAAGGGATCAGCAATCACCAGATCAAGCTCGGGCTGCGCTACGATCTCTGGTAGACTGGGCACACCAGCTCTTGACGGCGGATCTCTCGGGTCCGCCGTTTGCATTTGAAGTCACGCGATCCTGATCGCGGCGCTTTCCTGTTTGACGCATGTCGTAGCCCCAAAACCGCCGCGCACCTTTTGGCGACATGCATCCGGTATCCCGGCAGCGACAAAAACTTTCCTCTTGACGCCCGATGCCTGAACGCATATCGCCGTCCGTGGGCCACCCCTCCCCAACGAGGGGCCACTATCTGGAAGGATAGACCACGATGACGACGCTTACGAAGCCCGGACTCCGTCCGGCAAATCCCAATTTTTCCTCTGGTCCCTGCGCAAAACGTCCCGGCTGGTCGGTCGAGGCGCTGAAAGCTGCCGCGCTCGGCCGTTCCCACCGCGCCAAGATCGGCAAGACCAAGCTCGAGCAGGCGATCGCGTTGACGCGCGAGATACTCAAGGTCCCGGCCGACTACCGGATCGGCATCGTGCCGGCTTCCGACACAGGTGCCGTCGAGATGGCGCTGTGGTCTCTTCTCGGCGAACGCGGCGTCGACATGGTCGCCTGGGAAAGCTTCGGCTCCGGCTGGGTCACCGACGTGGTCAAGCAGCTGAAACTCGCCGATATCAGAAAGATCGAGGCCGGTTATGGCGCGCTGCCTGATCTGACCAAGATCGATTTCGATCGCGACGTGGTCTTCACTTGGAACGGCACGACCTCGGGCGTGCGCGTGCCGGACGGTGACTTCATTCCCGCCGATCGCAAGGGCCTGACCATTTGCGACGCTACTTCAGCGGCCTTCGCGCAAAGGCTCGACTTCGAGAAGCTCGATGTCGTGACCTTCTCCTGGCAGAAGGTGCTGGGCGGTGAGGGTGCGCATGGCATGCTGATCCTGTCGCCGCGTGCCGTAGCGCGGCTGGAGAGCTACAAGCCTTCATGGCCGCTGCCGAAAATCTTCCGCCTGACCTCGGGCGGCAAGCTGATCGAGGGCATTTTCAAGGGCGAAACCATCAACACGCCGTCGATGCTTTGCGTCGAGGATTATCTCGACGCGTTGAACTGGGCTAAGTCGGTCGGCGGCCTCGATGCGCTGATTGCCAGGGCGGATGCCAATGCCGCCGTGCTCGACCGGTTCGTGGAAAGATCATCCTGGCTCGGCCATCTTGCGGTGGCCCCGGCGACACGCTCGAACACGTCGGTCTGTCTGTCCTTCACCGACCCCGATATCGCGGCGCTCGACGCTGATGGACAGGCGGCGTTTGCCAAGGGTCTGGTCTCGACGCTCGACAAGGAAGGCGTCGCCTACGACATCGGTTCTTATCGCGATGCCCCGCCGGGATTGCGCATCTGGTGCGGCGCAACCGTCGAGACCTCCGATCTCGAAGCGCTGCTGCCTTGGCTCGACTGGGCCTTTGCCAGCCAGAAGGCGTCGCTCAAAGCGGCCGCCTGAGAGTTTCCGTGGCGGCCCCGAGGGCCGTCCGTTCCCGGATCAATTTCATTTTCAAGGAGGCCGCCATGGCGCCCCGCGTTCTCGTCTCTGACAAACTCTCTCCCACCGCCGTGCAGATCTTCAAGGATCGCGGCGTCGAGGTCGACTATCTGCCCGACCTCGGCAAGGACAAGGAAAAGCTGCTCGAAGTGATCGGCAAGTATGACGGTCTCGCCATCCGTTCGGCGACCAAGGTCACCGAGAAGCTGATCAACGCGGCCACCAATCTCAAGGTCGTCGGTCGCGCCGGCATCGGCGTCGACAATGTCGATATCCCGGCGGCAAGCCGCAAGGGTATCATCGTGATGAACACGCCCTTCGGCAATTCGATCACGACGGCCGAACACGCCGTGGCGATGATCTTCGCGCTCGCCCGCCAGATCCCGGAAGCCAACGCTTCGACCCATGCCGGCAAATGGGAGAAAAACCGCTTCATGGGCGTCGAGATCACCGGCAAGACGCTGGGCGTCATCGGCTGCGGCAATATCGGTTCGATCGTCGCCACACGCGGCGTCGGGCTGAAGATGCACGTCGTCGCCTTTGATCCGTTCCTGTCGGACAAGCGCGCCGAGGAGCTCGGCGTCGACAAGGTGGAACTGGACGAACTCTTCGCCCGCGCCGACTTCATCACGCTGCACACGCCGTTGACCGACAAGACCCGCAACATCATCGATGCGGCGGCGATCGCCAAGATGAAGAATGGCGTGCGTATCATCAACTGCGCGCGTGGCGGGCTGGTGGTCGAGGCCGACCTGGTTGCGGCGCTGAAGAGCGGCAAGGTGGCAGGCGCCGGCATCGATGTGTTCGAGGTCGAACCGGCGGAGCAGAATGCGCTGTTCGGCATGGAGAACGTGGTGGCGACACCACACCTTGGCGCCTCGACGGCGGAAGCGCAGGAGAATGTCGCGCTGCAGGTCGCCGAGCAGATGGCCGACTACCTGATCAAGGGCGCGGTCTCCAACGCCATCAACATGCCCTCGATCACGGCGGAAGAGGCGCCGCGGCTGAAGCCGTTCGTCAAGCTCGCCGAAGTGTTGGGCGCCTTTGTCGGCCAGGTCACCGAGGATCCGATCAGCGAGGTCGAGATCCTGTTCGACGGCTCGACCGCGACGATGAACACGCGGGCGCTGATCAGTGCCGCCCTGGCCGGACTGATCCGGCCGCAGGTCGCCGACGTCAACATGGTGTCGGCGCCGATCATGGTGAAGGAGCGCGGCATCATCGTCGCCGAAGTCAAGCGCGACAAATCGGGCGTCTTCGACGGTTACATCAAGCTGACCGTCAAGACCGAGCACATGACGCGCTCGATCGCCGGTACCTGCTTTTCGGACGGCAAGCCGCGCTTCATTCAGATCAAGGGCATCAATCTCGACGCCGAGGTCGGCCAGCACATGCTGTATACGACCAATGCCGATGCGCCCGGCATTATTGGCCTGCTCGGCACTGTCTGCGGCGAGAACGACGTCAACATCGCCAACTTCCAGCTTGGCCGCAACCGGCCGGGCGGTGACGCTATCGCACTGCTCTATCTCGACGCCCCGTTCCCCGAGAAGGTGCTGGAGCAGGTGCGCGGCCACAAGTCGATCGATTCGGCAAAGCGGCTGCGGTTCGACGTGGGCGGGATCTAGCCCCCACACCCTCTGAGGTGACAAGCCATACATCAGACGCCCCGTTTGCCGGCATGCATGCGGGGCGTTTCCATGACCGCTGGCGCCGCCCGACGGTTTGCGTCGTTGCGGGCGCCGCCGCAGGCGTCGCGCCAACGGCGTCCTTGCGTCAAGCTGCTGCAAGATATCCTTTTTTGCCGCCAGTACATTAGCGGATTTAGATAAGCATAAGGTCTGGCCCAATCTAACGATTTTGTGATCTGCTTGACGATCCCGGTTTCTTTCCGCACGCTGCGGTCAATTGATGGATGCGATCTAAACTTAACTGAGTTGGTCATGATTTTGCGCGCAACATCCGGCGCGCTTCTGTTGCTGTCGGGGTGCCTTCGATGGATCATCGCAATACTGTCCGACTGAGCCGGCGTCTTTTTCTGTCTTCGGCTGCGATGTTTACAGTGACGGCAACATCGGCAGGTTTTGCCCGATCCTTGTCCGGCTCGCTGCCCTGGGCGCCGCTGTCTTCCGATCCTCCGATGCAGGTGGTGTCCGGCGGCTGGCAGTTCTTCACGCCGCAGGAGGCCGCGCTGGTCGAGGCTATCGTCGACCGCATCATCCCCGCCGACGATCTGTCGATGGGCGGCAAGGAGGCCGGCTGCGCCGTCTATATAGACCGTCAGTTGACGGGCGCGTTCGGAACGTCGAGCCGGCTCTACACAAAAGGACCGTTTCTGCCGGGATTGCCCACGCAGGGCTACCAGGGCGAGGCAAGCCCCGCCCAGCGCTACCGCTCCGGCCTCGCCGCCATCGACGCTTTCCTGAAGCAGCGCGATGGCAAGGCATTCACCGAACTCCAGCCGGCCGATCAGGATACGTTCCTGGCGGCGATGGAGGCTGGAAAGGTCGACTTGCCCAATGGAGTCGAGGCTGCCGGCTTCTTCGGACTTCTGCTGCAGAACACGATGGAAGGGTTCTTTGCCGATCCGGTCTATGGCGGCAACAAGGACATGGTGTCGTGGCGCATGCTTGGTTTCCCCGGCGCGCGCTATGACTACCGGGATCACGTCAGCAAGCACAATCAGCCCTATCCGCGGCCGCCCGTCTCGATCGAGGGCAGCCCGGAATGGCTCGTGAAAAGGAGCTGACCATGACGACGATACTGCCCCGCAAGGACGTCGTGATCGTCGGCCTCGGCTGGACGGGGTCCATCCTTGCACATGAACTGACCGATCAAGGCCTGGACGTGCTGGCCATCGAGCGTGGTCCCTGGCGCGACACGGCGACCGATTTCAACATCGGCTATGCGCAGGACGAGTTGCGCTACAGCGTGCGGCGCGACCTGTTCCTGCAGCCAGCCGTCGAAACCATGACGATGCGCAACGACCCTTCGCAGACGGCGCTGCCGATGCGCGATTTCGGCTCGTTCCTGCCCGGCAACGGCGTCGGCGGCGCAGGCGTCCATTGGAACGGCCACACCTGGCGGTTCTGGGACTCCGACTTCCAGATCAAGACCAACCTGACCAAGAAGTATGGCGCGGCGCGGATCGCCGATCTCCAGGTCGAGGACTGGGGCGTGACCGGCGCCGAGATGGAGCCGTATTACGACCAGTTCGAATATCTGGCGGGAATCTCGGGCAAGGCCGGCAATATCAAGGGGCAGATACAGGAAGGTGGCAACCCGTTCGAGGATCCGAGGTCCCGGGATTACCCAAATCCGCCAATGGAGATGACCTACGCGCCGACCCTGTTCGCCAATGCCGGCCGGTCCATGGGACTGCACCCGTTCCCGACACCGTCCGCCAACATGTCGCGGACCTATGTCAATCCGCTCGGCATCACCATGGGGCAGTGCACCTACTGCGGATTCTGCGAGCGGTTCGGCTGCGCCAACTACTCCAAATCCAGCGCCCAGACCACCATCCTTCCCGTGCTGATGAAGAAGGCCAATTTCGAGGTGCGGACCGACAGCGAGGTGCTGCATGTCGATCTCGCCGCCGGCGGCAAGTCCGCGCGAGGTGTCACTTACGTCGATACGTCGGGGCAGGAATTCTTCCAGCCGGCCGATCTCGTGCTTCTGTGCGCCTACGGCCTCCACAATGCCCGGCTGATGATGCTGTCGGGCATCGGCAAGATCTACGATCCCGCTACCGGCGAGGGCACCGTCGGGCGCAATTATTGCTACCAGACCAATGCCGGCGTGCAGGTGTTCTTCGACGACAAGAACTTCAACCCATTCATTGCCGCGGGCGCGCTCGGACAGACGATCGATGACTATAATGGCGACGCTTTCGACCATGGCGGCCTCGATTTCGTCGGCGGCGCGGGCATCAACTGCATTCCCACCAATGGACGTCCGATCGGGACGAGGCCGACGCTGCCCGGCACGCCGAAGTGGGGTAGCGCCTGGAAGAAGGCGACCGTCGCGGGCTACAAAAGCACGCTCGGCTTCTCCTCGCAGGGCAGCAGCTACGCGACGCGCACCAACTACCTCGACCTCGATCCGACCTACAAGGATCGCTTCGGCCGGCCGCTCATGCGCATGACCTTCGATTTTCCCGACAATGATATCCGAATGTCGAATTATCTCTGCGACCGGATGGAGGAGATCGCGAAGACGCTTGGGGGCAAGCAGTACAATGTCGGCCGCCGCAAGAAGGGCTGGGACAGCGTCCCTTATCAAAGCACCCATAATACGGGCGGCGCCATCATGGGAACGGACCCTAGGAAGAGTGCGGTCAACAGCTTCCTGCAAAGCTGGGATGTGCCCAACGTCTTCGTCATCGGCGCCTCGGCCTTTCCGCAGAATGCCGGCAAGAATCCGACGGGAACGGTCGGCGCGCTCGCCTACCGCGCCGCTGACGGCATCCGCAATCACTATTTGCGCAATCCCGGCGCCCCCTTGGTGCAGGCATGAGGACGCTCGCCGCCGCCGCTGGCGCCGCTATGCTGGCGATCACGCCGGCGCTCGCCGCCGACCAGGCCGACCAGATCATCCGTGGCCAATATCAGGCCGTGCTCGGCGATTGCGCCGGCTGTCATACCAGGCCGGGCGGCAAGCCGCTGGCCGGCGGCCTGCCGCTCGAAACGCCTTTCGGCGCACTGGTGCCGCCCAACATCACACCCGACCACGAGACGGGCATCGGCAATTGGTCGGAGGCCGATTTCCGCAACATGATGAAGACCGGCGTCGGCCACAATGGCGTGCGGCTCTATCCCGCCATGCCTTACCCCGCCTATACCAGGATGAACGAGCAGGACATTTCCGACCTGTGGGCCTACATGACCACGGTCGACCCGGTCTCGAACAAGGTCGAAGCCAACCAGCTGCCGTTCCCGCTGAACATCCGGCTGGCGATGTGGGGGTGGAACCTCCTCAACTTCAGCGAGGCAAGCTTCCAGGCCGACCCCTCCAAATCGGCGGAATGGAACCGCGGCGCCTATATCGTCCAGGGCGCCGGGCACTGCGGCACCTGCCACACGCCCAAATCGTTCCTTGGAGCGGACCAAGACAGCGGCTTCCTGCAAGGCGCCTCGCTGCAAGGCTGGTTTGCCCCCGACATCACCAACAATGCCCAATCCGGCCTGGGCAAATGGTCGCAAGACGATGTGGTCGCCTACCTCAGGACCGGCGTCAACGCGCATTCGATCGCATCCGGTCCGATGGCCGAGGCGATCGAGAACTCGACCTCCAAAATGACGGATCCCGACCTCAAGGCCGTGGCCGTCTATCTCAAGAGCCTGGGGCCGGACACCGGCAATGCGCAGGCGCCCAAGCCCGACGAGGCGCGGATGGTGGCGGGCGCGGCGATCTATCGTGACAATTGCTCGGCCTGCCATGGCGGCGATGGCGCCGGGGCCGGAGCGCTTTTCCCAGCGCTTGTCGGCAACTCGATCGTCGCGCAGGGCAATCCCGAGACCCTGGCCCGCGTCGTTCTCGCCGGAAGCCAGGCGGTGCACACGGCCGGTGCGCCGACGACGCCTTCGATGCCCTCGCTGGCATGGCGGCTGAAGGACCAGGAAATCGCCGACGTGCTGACCTATGTGCGCGGCAGCTGGGGCAATTCCGCTCCGGCGGTCTCGTCGGACGATATCGCGGCGGTGCGCAAGGAATTGGTGCAGTAATTTAGGCGCGCGTTAAACGCCGGATGCCATCTTGCGCCCGCTGTATTCCGCGAGCCCGATGCCGCCCAGAACGAGAACCAGCGCCAGCGCCTGATAGAGCTGGAAGGTCTCGCCGACGATCAGCACCGAAAGCAGCGTGCCGAAGATCGGCACCAGATTGATGAACAGGCCGGCGCGATTGGCGCCGATCAGTTCGTTGCCCCTGATATAGGTTATCTGCGAGATGACCGAAGCGCCGATCGCCGTGTAGACGATGACCGCCCAGCCGCGGGCGTCGGGCACGATCACCTTGCTGGCGGCGGCTTCCCACAGGAAGAAGGGCAGTGAGGTGATGAGCGCGGCGAACGACATGGCCAGCATCAGGCTTTGCCAGCGCATCGCCGGCTTCAGCCGTAACCCGACCGAATAGCTGCTGTAGAGAACGACCGCGACCAGCATGATGGCGTCGCCGAAATTGAGCTCCAGCGTCAGCAGCCGGCGCGGATCGCCATGGCAGGCGGTCAGGATGACGCCGAAGACGGTCAGCACCACGCCGGCGATCTGCGCCCAGTTCACGCGCAGGCGGAAGAAAACGAAATTGGCTGTCATGATCAGGATCGGCATCGCCGCCTGTTCGATCGAGACATTGATCGCCGTGGTGTAGTTGAGGGCGGTGTAGAAGATGGTGTTGAACAGGGTGAAGCCGCTGGCGCCAAGCGCCGCCAGCACGAGCCAGTGCCGGCGCACGACGGGCCAATCCTCCTGGATCGTGCGCCAGCCGATCGGCAGCAGGATCGCCACGGCCAGCATCCAGCGCAGGAAGACCAGCGTCATCGGCGAGACGTGGCCGACCGCCAGCTTGCCGGCCACCGAATTGCCGCCCCACAGCAAGGTGGTGAGCAGCAGGAACATGTAGGCGTTTCGATGCATCGCTGGCTTCCGGCCGCGGGATGGGCCGCGGTGTTTGCCGGCCTATTGCCCCGGTCAGCCCAAGTAAATGATGTCAAAGCCGAAAATTGTTGTGCCTCAGGGCATTTTCGGCGGCAAAGAAAGGTCGCACTCGCGAGGTCTTGACGCTATAGAGGCCTGTCGTTTCGAACCATATCCAAGCCGCGCGGCGGCGTCTCAAGGGAAAAGAAACATGGCCAATGTGGTGGTCGTCGGCTCGCAGTGGGGCGACGAAGGCAAGGGCAAGATCGTCGACTGGCTGTCGGAGCGCGCCGATGTCGTGGTGCGTTTCCAGGGCGGCCACAATGCCGGCCACACGCTGGTCGTCGACGGCAAGGTCTACAAGCTGTCGCTGCTGCCTTCGGGCGTCGTGCGGGAAGGCAAGCTGTCCATCATCGGCAATGGCGTGGTCTTCGATCCGCATGCTTTCGTCGCCGAGGTGCAGAAACTGAAAGGCCAGGGCGTGGACGTGACGCCGGATCGCCTGAAAATAGCCGAAAACACGGCGCTTATCCTGTCCGTACACCGGGAGCTGGACGGGTTTCGCGAGGATGCCGCTTCGAATTCCGGAACAAAGATTGGCACGACCCGACGCGGGATCGGCCCCGCCTACGAGGACAAGGTGGGGCGGCGCGCGGTGCGGGTGATGGATCTGGCGGATTTGGAAACTTTGCCCTTGAAGGTCGACAGGCTGCTGACGCACCACAATGCGCTGCGTCGCGGGCTCGGCCATGACGAAGTCACGCATGATGCGATCATGCAGGAATTGACCTCGGTCGCGAACGACATCCTGCCCTACATGGACCGCGTCTGGAAGGTGCTCGACGACAAGCGCCGCGCCGGCGAGCGCATCCTGTTCGAGGGCGCGCAAGGCACGCTGCTCGACATCGACCACGGCACCTATCCCTTCGTCACCTCGTCCAACACGGTCGCCGGCCAGGCCGCCGCCGGCTCCGGCGTCGGCCCGGGCGCCATCGGCTATGTTCTCGGCATCACAAAGGCCTACACGACGCGTGTCGGCGAAGGTCCGTTCCCGACCGAGCAGAAGAACGAGATCGGCGAATTCCTCGGCACGCGCGGCCATGAATTCGGTGTCGTCACCGGGCGCAAGCGCCGCTGCGGCTGGTTTGACGCGGTGCTGGTGCGCCAGGCGGTTGCCGTCAACGGCATCAAAGGCATCGCGCTGACCAAGCTCGACGTGCTCGACGGGTTGGATGAGATCAAGGTCTGCACCGGCTACAGGCTGGACGGCGAGACGATCGACTATCTGCCGGCAAGCCAGGGCGCCCAGGCTCGCGTGGAACCCATTTACGAGACGTTGGAGGGTTGGAAGGGCACCACCGCCGGCGCACGCAGCTGGAATGATCTTCCGGCCCAGGCCGTCAAATATGTCCGATACATAGAGGAGTTGATCGGCGCGCCGGTCGCACTCCTTTCCACCAGCCCGGAACGGGACGACACGATACTTGTGACCGATCCGTTTCAAGACTAGTTTCTGAAGCCTTTCCGGGCATCGCGGCTGATTTGCGGGGGCCGGCGCGGAGGCAAAAAATACAGGTCGACTGAAGCATGGCAGATTTCGTTGCTGTTCTGAAAAACGCGTTCGAGAAGCACGGCGACGAGACGCCCGAGAAGCGTACGCGCATCTATAACAGCGTGCGCGCCATGCTGGCCAAGAAGCTGGCGGAATATTCGCCGCCGCTGGCTTCCGAGGCCATAGACAAACAGAAACGCGCGCTGGACGACGCCATTGCCGGCGTCGAGCGGGACTATGTCAAGAGTGTGCCCGAGCCGGATCCGCTCGCGGAACTGGAACACATCTTTTCCTCCATCGACCGCAACAAGAACCAGTCGAACCACGTCAAGCAGCCGGCCAAGGCGGAGGCTGCCGCAATTCCTGCTCCGTCTCCGTATCGGCCCGCCCCGGCCACGGTCAGGCCGGAGCCGTACAAGCCGGCACAGCCGGCGGCGAACCCCGAACCCTACCGGCCCGCTCCAGCCGCCAAGGTCGAGCCTGGCTGGCAAAGGCCGGCGCCGGTGCAGCCCGCTCCGGACTTTTCCGAGAAGACCTTGCCGGGGATGGACGCGGATCGGGACGACGACCAGGACGACGTCTTTGCCGATGACGAAGCGCCTGCCGCCACCGACACTTTCGAGCGTTTGCGGCCGGCCGAACGCAAGCGCAGCTATGGCGGGCTGATCGCCGCCGTCGTCGCACTGCTGGTCGTTGCCGGCGGCGGCTACGGCATCTGGCTGAACAAGGATGCCTTCGGCAAGATGCTGGGCCTGGAGAGCAGCAAGGTTGTTGCCAAAACCGAGCCGGTGAAAACGACGCCGGCCAAGCCGGCGACCGATGCCGCGGCCACGCCGCCGGCGCCCGCGACCGGCGCGGAAGGCACGAAGTTCACGCAGCGGCTGACGCCTGAAGGCGGCGAGACCGACCCCGGCCCAGCCGGCGGGCAAAGCGGCGTAGGCGAGGGCGAATCCGTCGCCGCGCTGACGACACCGCCAACGGCAACGAATGCGCCGGCCACGGCAGCGCCGGCGGTTCCCGCGCCGGCTGCCAATACGCCGGCTGCCAATACGCCTGCTGCCGGTACGCCCGCGGCAGGCGCGCCAGCCGCGACCACGCCCGCGGCGGGCACCCCGCCCGCGACACCGCCCACCAACGGAACCGTGCCCGCGGCCCCGGCCGATGCCGCCGCCACGCCGCCGCCCGCACCGGCAGCCGCAACGCCGCCGGCGGCACCGGCTCCGGCCGTGGCGCCAACCTCGGTTCCGGTCGGCCAGAAGGCGATCTTCTATGAGGAGCGCACCAGCACCGCGCAGGGTTCAGCCGAGCCCGGCAGCATCGTCTGGTCGCTGGTGCAGGAATCGCCCGGCGGCGACCTGCCGCCAGAGCCTGCGATCCGTGCCGAGGCGACCATTCCCGGCAAGGACATCCAGTTGCGCATGACCATCCGTCGCAACACCGACCAGACCCTGCCGGCCAGCCATATCATCGAGATGATCTTCCTGACCCCAGACGGGTTCGAGGGCGGCGGCGTCGACAATATATTGCGCGTTGCCATGAAGAGTTCGGAACAGGACGCCGGCAGCCCGCTGATCGGCATCCCGGCCAAGATCGCCGACGGCTTCTTCCTCGTCGCGCTCAACGACACCAAGGCCGACGAAGACGCCAACATGACCCTGTTGCGCGGCCAGGACTGGATCGACGTGCCGGTCGTCTACAAGACCGGACGGCGGGCACTGCTGACCATGGAAAAGGGCATTCCCGGCGAGAAGGTGTTCGACGAGGCGATCAAGGCCTGGCAGGCCAAGACGGCGGGCTGAGACGGCGGGTTGAGACGGGCGGCGTGACGGTCGCCTCCGTTCAGAATCCTTGGAACAGCATGTCGAGCGCGGCAACGATGTCATCGTGATGCTTCGCCAGGTTCAGCCGACTTTCAACCAATTCGCTTGCGGGAACGGTGGCGATCAGGTGTGTCGCCATGACCAGCTTCCGTCCATTGATCTCGAAGATCGGATGAAGCTTTCGCATTGGCGGCGGCACCGTTGCGACCGGCAGAAGCGGAACGACAACCCGCGTCTTGAAATTGTCGAGCAGGTCGGATTGGACGTCGAGCAAATAGTTGTCTTCAACGCGACCGGCGAAGACATCATAGCGGGGCATCAGAACTGCCGATACTCTTCCAACGGGATGCCGTTCTTGTCGATGTAGTCGTTCCACGCATCCATCGTGGTACGGTTCTCAAGCTTCCACAGCCGCCCCTTTTCAGCTGCCACCGCCTCCGCGATGCCGGCTTCCGCAGCGCGCGAGACATTCACGTCAAGCCCCTTGGCTTCCCGCATGAGGTTCGAGTCGATCGACAGATTTGCTGGCTGACGGATCGCATTCAAGGCAATCTTACGCATAATGGCCTCCGCAACATGCGCATAATGTATGCGCATTCCGATGTGGAGGCAATGCTCAGGCGCAGCAAGGAGCGCCCCACTATGGCTCCGGGCGCTCGTCGCTTCAGTCGACAAATCGTTGTCAATCGATCGGCCTACGGCCGACCGCTCTTCACCCTTCCATCTCCTCGCGCAGCATCTCCAGTTCCAGCCATTCTTCCTCGAGCGCGGCCAGCGTCGCACGCTCCTTGTCGAGGGCGGCGATCGTCTTCTGGAACGAGGCCGGGTCGCGTTCGTAATAGGCCGGGTCGGCGATGTTGTTCTCCAGCCGCGAGATCGACGCGGTCACTGCCTCGATCTTCTTGGGCAGGGACTCCAGCGCGAACTTCTGCTTGAACGACAATTTCTTCGCCGGCCCTTTTGGCGCCGCCGGATCGCTCTTGCCCGGTGCCGGCGCATCGCCGGCTTCCGCCTTGGCGCGCGCCTTGCGGTCGTCAAGCCTGGTGCCGCCGCGCTGCGCCAGCATGTCGGAATAGCCGCCGGCATATTCGACCCAGCGGCCGCCGCCGTCCGGCGCGATGATGCTGGTGACTGTGCGGTCGAGGAAATCGCGGTCGTGGCTGACCAGGATGACGGTGCCGGCAAAACCGGCGACCAGTTCCTGCAGCAGTTCCAGCGTCTCCATGTCGAGATCATTGGTCGGCTCATCGAGAACCAGGAGGTTTGCTGGCCGTGCCAGCACGCGCGCCAGGATCAGCCGCGCCCGTTCGCCGCCGGACAGCTCGCGCACCGGCGTGCGGGCCTGTTCCGGCTTGAACAGGAAATCCTTCATATAGGACACGACATGGCGCTGCTCGCCATTGATGACGAGGTTCTCGCCGCGCCCGTCGGTCAGATATTGCGCCAGCGTCTCTTGCGGGTCGACCGCCTCGCGCTTCTGGTCGAGCGTGGCGATCTCCAGATTGGTGCCAAGCCGTATCGAACCCGCGTCCGGCGCCAATTCGCCGGTCAGCATCTTCAGAAGTGTCGTCTTGCCGGCGCCGTTCGGCCCGACAAGGCCGACGCGGTCGCCGCGCTGGATGCGGGTCGAGAACCCCTTGACGACGGTGAGGTCGCCAAAGCTCTTCTCGATGTTCTTGGCCTCGATCACCAGCTTGCCGGATTCGGCGGCGTCGCTTGCCACCATTATCGCGGTGCCTTCGGCGCCGCGATGGCCGCGAAAACGCTGGCGCATGGTCTGCAACTCGCCTAGGCGCCGCATGTTGCGCTTGCGCCGCGCCGTCACCCCGTAGCGCAGCCAGTGCTCCTCGCGCACGATCTGGCGGCCGAGCTTGTGCTGTTCGCGCTCTTCCTCTTCCAGCACCAGGTCGCGCCATTCCTCGAAATGGCCAAAGCCCTTGTCCAGCCTGCGCGTCTGGCCGCGATCGAGCCAGACTGTGGCGCGCGACACGCGCTCGAGGAAGCGGCGGTCATGCGAGATGACGATGAGCGCCGAGGAGGTCCGGACGAGCTCTTCTTCCAGCCATTCGATGACAGATAAATCAAGATGGTTAGTCGGCTCATCAAGAAGCAGGATGTCGGGCTCCGGCGCCATGACGCGGGCAAGCGCGGCGCGCCTGGCCTCTCCGCCGGACAGGTCGCCAGGCCGTTCTTCGCCCGACAGGCCGAGATGCTCCATCAGATAGCTGGCGCGGTAGGGATCGTCGGCGGGCCCGAGCCCGGCCTCCACATAGGCGCGCACGGTTGCAAAGCCGTCCATGTCGGGCATTTGCGGCAGATAACGCACCGTCGCCGAAGGCTGGCGGAACACCTCGCCGTCCTGTGGTTCGATCAGGCCGGCGGCGATCTTGAGCAGCGTCGACTTGCCGGACCCGTTGCGGCCGACCAGCGCGATCTTGTCGCCGGCCGAAGCGGTCAAGGCGGCGCCGTCGAGCAGCGGCGCGCCGCCGAAGGTCAGTCTTATCCCGTCGAGATTGAGAAGAGGCGGGGCCATGTCAGCTTTCGGGCAATGGATAGGGATGGGCGAGCAGCAGCGCGCGGCCATGGCCGAGCGCGATGTCGAGGCGGCCCCCGGTCTTGCCGAACTTGACCTCGTTGGAAATGGTCAGCGACGAACCGAACGCCACCTCGACCTTGTCGAGCGGCCATTTGGCGCCGGTGACGGTCAGGCCGGAGAGTTCGGAGAAGCCGAGAATCGAGAACAGCGTGCCGTCGGCATAATCGAAGCCGGCCCTGCCGGGCAGCAAGGGAACACCTTCCTGGGCGCCGCTGGTCAGAAACACATCCATTCCGGCTTCGGCCAGCCGCAGGCCAAGCGCCAGATGCAGGAAGGCGTGGTCGGCGCGCTTGCCGCCGAAGGCGCCCGCCAGCACAAGGCGGGTCGCCCCGCGCTCCAGTGCGGCCGCGATCGCCAGTTCTCCGTCGGTCTTGTCCTTTTCCGCCGGGAAGGTTTGCCGCGGCACGGCGGCGAGGTCGGCGGGCAGATCAGCCGGGACCGAGTCGAAATCACCCACCCACAGTTCCGGCACGAGGCCCAGCATCTGCGCATGGCCGATGCCGGCGTCGGCAGCGATGACGCGCGAGCCTTCGACCTGGCGGTCGAGCCGAGGCGTGCGGATGAGGTCGCCGCCAAGCAGGATGGTGAATGTGCTCATATCCCGTCGCCTTACCAGCCCGGCACGGGAAACGGAAGGCGGCAAAGTCCCACTTGCGCGGGTCATCGGCCCGGCCTATGTGTCGAAACGCTCTAACGGGGTGCCGGACGCGAATTTCGCGGGCCGGCTGAGAGGCAGTCTCGCCAACCCGCTGAACCTGATCCGGTTTGTACCGGCGGAGGGATTAGACGTTTCGGACACTCCGACGCCTCAATTCCTTTCAACGCAAACGAAGGAGGCGCCGATGCGCACGTTTTTATATTCTCTGGTCGCCGCCACGGCAGTAACCCTGTCCGGGCCGGCCTTGGCCAAGGACAAGCTGACCGTCTACACCTATGAGAGCTTCACCGCCGACTGGGGTCCAGGTCCCGTGGTGAAGAAGGAATTCGAGGCAGAATGCGGCTGCGATCTCGAGTTCGTCTCGGTCGCCGATGGCGTGGCGCTGCTCAACCGCGTCAAGCTGGAAGGCGCTTCGACCAAGGCCGACATCGTGCTCGGCCTCGACACCAATCTCACCGCCGATGCCAAGGCCTCGGGCCTGTTCGCGCCACATGGCGCAATAACGGACGTCAACGTGCCGGGCGGCTGGACCGACGACACTTTTGTCCCGTTCGATTACGGCTACTTCGCCGTCGTCTACGACACTGAAAAGCTGAAGAGCCCACCCAAGAGCTTGAAGGATTTGGTGGAGGGTAGCGCCGACGACAAGATCGTCATCCAGGACCCGCGCACATCGACGCCCGGTCTCGGCCTGCTGTTGTGGGTGAAGTCGGTCTACGGCGACAAGGCGCCGGAGGCCTGGGCCAAGCTCAAGACCAAGGTGCTGACCGTGACGCCGGGCTGGAGCGAGGCCTATGGCCTGTTCACCAAGGGCGAGGCGCCGATGGTGCTGTCCTACACCACCTCGCCGGCCTACCACATGGTCGCCGAGAACACCGAGCGCTATCAGGCGGCGTCGTTCGAGGAAGGCGAATATCTGCAGATCGAGGTCGCGGGCATCACCACGACCGGCGCCAAGAATCCGCTGGCGGAAAAGTTCATGGCCTTCATGACTGGGCCGAAATTCCAGGACGCCATCCCCGAGACCAACTGGATGTTCCCGGCCGGGAAGACCGACAAGCCGCTCAACCCCGCCTTCGACAAGCTGGTCAAGCCGACCAAGACCTTGCTGTTCAGCCCGGAGGAGGTCGCGGCCAACCGCAAAGCCTGGGTCGATGAATGGCTGGCGGTGATGAGCAAGTAGGTTTTGTGGGCTAATCTCGTGAGATGAACGCTCTCCGGCGATGCTCCCTAAGCTTCACCCAATCGTTGATGTGCGGTGTGCAAACCCGCTCTGATCCCCGCATCACAGCCGGCGTGATAGGGCTCGCCGCCATCGCCATTTTGATCGGCGGAGCGTTTGCGGGGCTGCTTGTCGAAGGTGCTCGCGATTTTTCCGGCGCTTGGGCTGCGTTCGATCTCTACCTGTTCCGGGTCGTGCGCTTCACGCTCTGGCAGGCGGCCCTGTCGACGCTGCTCTCGGTCGGGCCGGCCCTGCTCGTGGCGCGGGCGCTGTCGCGGCATCCACGGTTTTTCGGCCGTGCCTTCATCCTGCAGCTCTTCGCCGTGCCGCTGGCGCTGCCGGGCATCGTCGCGGCGCTCGGTATCCTGGCGCTCTATGGCCGCGCCGGCTATTTCTCCGGCTTTCTCAGCGCCGTCGGCGGCCAGGGTTGGCCGGGCATCTATGGCCTGTCCGGCATTCTCGTCGCCCATGTCTTCTTCAACCTGCCGCTGGCCACACGTCTGCTCCTCGAGGCGCTGCGGACCATTCCCTCCGACCAGTGGCGGCTGGCGAGCCAGCTCGGCATGGGGGCGCGGCCGGCATTCCGGCTGATCGAGTGGCCGACGCTGCGTGCCGCGCTGCCCGGGGTCGCCGGACTTGTCTTCATGCTGTGCGTCACATCCTTCACCATCGTGCTGACGCTCGGCGGCGGGCCGGCCGCGACGACGCTCGAAGTCGGCATCTATCAGGCATTGCGCTTCGATTTCGATCCCGCGAGGGCTGTCGCGCTGACAACGCTGCAGATCGCCTTGACCCTCATCGTGGTGCTGGCGTTGACCCGACTCGGAGCCGACGTCGTCGCCGACGTCAACCTGCCGGTCGCGCCGCGCCGCTACCTCTCCGTCAACAGGACCGAAGCCTGGCTGAACGCGACGCTCATCGTGTTGGCCTTGCTCTTCGTTGCCGGGCCGATGGCGGCGACCGTGGCGGCCGGCCTTGGCGCCGACCTCGGCCGGCTTGCAGGCGAGGCCACTGTCCGTCAGGCGACGCTGACCAGTGCCGTGCTCGCTTTCCTTTCGGCATTGCTTTCGGTGATGCTTTCGCTGGCATTGACCATGGCGCGCAGGGCGCTGGCGTCGAACCGCCGCTTCGGGGCAAGGACACTGCTCGAACATGCCACCGATACCGGCGCCGGGTTTGTCCTGGTCGTGCCGCCGATCGTCGTCGGCGCCGGCTGGTTCCTGTTGCTGCGCCATGTCGGCGATGTGTTAGCCATCGCCCCGCTCATGGTCGTCACCGTCAACGCTGTCATGGCGATGCCTTTTGCGCTGCGCGCCATCCGTCCCGCCTATGATGCGGCAAGCGAGCGTCACGAGCGGCTTTGCGCGCAGCTTGGAATTTCCGGCTGGTCAAGACTGTGGCTGGTCGACTGGCCGACGTTGCGGCGGCCGCTGGCCACCGCTTTTGCCTTCGCCATGGCACTGTCGCTCGGCGATCTCGGCGTCATCGCCCTGTTCGGCAGTGATTCCGTGCAGACCTTGCCCTACCTTCTCCTGGCGCGCATGGGCAGCTACCGAACCGAGGACGCCGCCGGCTTGGCGCTGCTGCTCGGCCTTGTCTGCCTGGCACTGGTGCTGGCAGCGGACCGGCTGGGAAAGGAGACGGCCCGCAATGTCTGACGGGGCGGCTGGCGGCAAAGGGGTTTCGGTGCGGCTGGACAAGGTTTCGTTCAGCTATGGCGAGGCGTCGTTCGCCTTCGATGCCGAGTTCACGGCGGGGCAAATCACCGCCATCATGGGACCGAGCGGCTCCGGAAAGTCGACGCTGCTCAATCTGGTGGCCGGGTTCGAGCCGCCGCGATCCGGCCGCGTGCTGATCGGCGGGGCCGATGTCAGCACCGCGCCACCGGCGGCGCGGCCAGTGTCGGTGGTTTTTCAGGAAAACAACCTTTTCGCGCATCTTTCCGTCGAGCAGAATGTCGGGCTCGGCCGTTCGCCATCGTTGCGGCTGGCCGAAGCCGATCGCGCTGCGATCGCCGATGCGCTTGCGCGCACCGGTCTTGCCGGCAAGGAGAAGCGGCTGCCGCGCGAACTTTCCGGCGGCGAGCGCCAGCGCGTCGCCCTGGCTCGCGTGCTGGTGCGTGACCGCCCGGTGCTGCTGCTCGATGAGCCCTTCGCTTCGCTTGGGCCCGCCTTGCGAGACGATATGCTCGACCTGGTTGCCGGCCTGCATGCCGAGCGTGGCATGACGGTGCTGTTCGTCACGCATCAGCCGCAAGATGCCCGCCGCATCGGTCAGAGGCTGGTGTTTCTCGAGAACGGCGCCGTCGCCGCTATCGGCACGGCGGATGATTTCTTTGCCGGGGCTGGTCCGGAGGCATTCCGGCGCTATATCGGAGCCGGTGCCGGGGATTCCTTATCACGAGATATTGCCCGGAAGCGGACATAATTTACGCTCAAACCGGCCCGATGCGATGTGGCGCTTGCTTGCCATGACTGGAGTAGTGTGGCTAGGTCCGCTCGATACCGGTCCGGCACAGGCCGTGATTTGCCTACAGCTTCCGCCGCATGCTCCGAGGGGCGCGTGACGGATACTGTAGCAGTTTGTTTTGCGCATGTGGTCATGTGCAGGGACCTGAAAGGAAGCCGTTCTGGCGATCGGCGTTGACAGGCTACGAATGAACTCGCTGGCGCGCTTTCTGGCGCTGGCCGGCTTTGCCGTGGCGCTGGCGAGCTGCCAGATGTTCACGCCTCCAGAAGTCCAGGAATCAGGCTTTCAGCCATCCGACAAGCCGATCACGGTCGACAATGTCGCCGCCAACAACAAGCTCGCGGAACTCGCCAAGGCGCAGCATCCGCGCATCCTGGCGACCTATGGCGGCGAATATTCCGATCCCAAGCTCGAACGCATGGTCGCCAAGGTGGTCGGCAATCTGACCGTGGTGTCGGCGAACCCAACCCAGACCTATCGCATCACCATCCTCAATTCGCCCAACGTCAACGCCTTCGCGCTGCCGGGCGGCTATCTCTACATAACGCGCGGCCTCTTGGCGCTGGCCAATGATTCGTCCGAGCTCGCCGCCGTCATCGCGCATGAGATGGGCCACGTCACCGCCAATCATGGGCTGCAGCGCCAGCAGCTGGAGGCCGAGGAAGGTCTGGCGACCAAGGTCGTTTCCGATGTGCTTGGCGACAGCCCGACCGCCAAGGCTGCACTCATCCGCGGCAAGCTCAGGCTGGCGCAGTTCTCGCGCAACCAGGAGCTTGAGGCTGACGCCATCGGCATCAAGTCGATCGGCGAAGCCGGCTACGATCCCTATGCCGCCGGCCGCTTCCTGCAGTCGATGTCGGCCTATACCGATTTCCGCTCGATCAGCGGCGCCACCGACGCCAGCCTCGACTTCCTGGCGACGCACCCCAACACGCCGCAACGCATCGATTTGGCACAGCGGCACGCCCGCCAGTTCGGTGCGCCCGGCTTCGGTACACGCGACCGCGATTCCTTCCTCGCCGGCATAGACGGCCTGCTTTACGGCGACACGCCGGAAGAAGGCTATGTGCGCGGCGAAACCTTCCTGCATCCAGGCTTGGGCGTGTCGTTCACGGTGCCGGACGGTTTCATCATCGACAATTCGGCGGCGGCGGTGACGGCGACCGGTCCCGGCGACATAGCGATCCGCTTCGACGGCGTTTCGATCGACAAGAACCGCGCCCTGACCGACTATATCAGAAGCGGCTGGGTGGCCGGCCTCGACGACAGCACCGTCAAGCAGGAAACCATCAACGGCAATGAGGCGGCGACCGCCCATGCAGGCGCCGAAGGCTGGCAGTTCGATATCGCTGTGATCCGCGCCGGCGGCCAGGTTTACCGATTGCTGACCGCGGCCCCCTCGGCCAGCACCTCGCTTGAAACGGTAGCGCGCTCGGTCAGCGGCTCCTTCCGCATCCTCAGCCCCGCCGAGAAGGCGGCACTGAAGCCACTGCATATTCGTGTGCTCACCGTGCAGCCGGGACAGACCATGGGGTCGCTTGCCGCGCAGATGGTTGGCGTCGACCGCAAGCTCGACCTGTTCCGCGTGCTCAATGCGCTGTCGCCGGGGGCCGCGGTTTCGGCCGGCGACAAGGTCAAGATCGTCACCGACAAATAAAAGCCCGAGCGGGAGATCAGGCGGCGGTCGCCATGAATTCCGGATTCTGCTTCACCAGCGCGACCTTGAGCTTTTCCATGGCGCGCGCCTCGATCTGGCGGACACGTTCCTTGGAGATGCCGAGCGTCTCGCCGAGCGCCTCGAGCGTGGCCCCCTCGTCATTCAGCCGGCGTTCCTCGATGATCCTGAGTTCACGCGCGTTGAGCGCGTGAAGCGCTTCCTTCAGCCAAAGCGAGCGGCGCGCGACATCGATCTTGTCGCCGACAATTTCGTCCGGCAAGGGATCGTCCGAGACCAGGAAATCCATCCGCTCGGTGCCGCCCGCGTCGTCGGCCAGCGGTACGTTCAGCGAAGAATCCGGAGCCGACAGTCGTGAATCCATCATTGCGACATCAGCCTCGGATACACCAAGCGCAACCGAAACCTCGCGGTAGAGATTTGTGTTGGAGAGCGGCTCGGCGCCGTTCGCGAGACGCGCACGCAAGCGTCTGAGATTGAAGAACAGGGCCTTTTGCGCCGAACTGGTGCCACCGCGCACGATCGACCAGTTGCGCAGGATGTAGTCCTGCATCGATGCGCGGATCCACCACGTCGCGTAGGTCGAGAACCGCACCTCGCGCTCCGGTTCGAAACGGGCGGCGGCCTCGAGCAGTCCGACATGGCCCTCTTGAACCAGATCGCCGAGCGGCAGCCCGTAATGGCGGAATTTCGAGGCCATGGAAATAACCAGCCGCATGTGGGCGACGGTGATGCTGTGCAGCGCGTTCTGGTCGTTGTCTTCCTTCCAGAGCAATGCCAGCCGATGCTCCTCCTCGCGCTCGAGATAGGGTGCCTTCATTGCCGCGCGGACCATGATCCGTCCTGCCGTGTCTTCCATCATAAGGCGCTCCGTGGCTCGGCGAGGCGAATGGCAGACACCGGCTTGAAATGACGGCGGCGTGCCCTACAACAGCCAAAACTGTCATGCGGGAGAAAGGTTCCGCCGGTGCGGGCAGGGCAAGCGCTAGCGTCCGCGCAGCTGTCTGGAACTTCCGGGCCTGCGAGTGAATTCCTTCCGGAGAATTTGATTTCCGGAAGACGCTCTGTTTGAAATTTCATTCCTTATTTTTTCGACGTGCATCTGTCATTTTCCAGCCCTCACAACATGCCGGGTTACCGGCCAAGGACGGGATCACAGAAAAATGAAATGGCTCAAGTCACTCATCATCGCCGGAACGTTGCAGGCCCTGGCCGTCGCATCGGGCCACGCCGGCGCCAATCTCGACCAGATCAAGCAGGCCGGAATCATCAAGGTCGGTACGGAGGGCACCTACGCTCCCTTCACCTACCATGACGCTTCCGGCGCGCTGGTTGGCTTCGATGTGGAGATCGCGAAGGCGATCGCCGATAAGCTCGGCGTCAAGGCTGAGTTCCTCGAAGGCAAGTGGGACGGGCTGATCGCCGGCCTCGACGTCAACCGTTATGATGCCGTCATCAACGAAGTCGGCATCACCGACGCCCGCAAGGCCAAGTACGACTTTTCCGATCCCTATATCGCCTCCAAGGCAGTGCTGATCGTGCGCGGCGACAACACCGACATCAAGGCCTTCGCCGACCTCAAGGGCAAGAAGTCGGCGCAGTCGCTGACATCCAATTTCGGCAAGCTGGCCGAGTCCAATGGCGCCGAACTGGTCGGCACCGACGGCTTCGACCAGTCGATCCAGCTGCTTTTGACCGGCCGTGCGGACGCTACCATCAATGACAGCCTGTCGTTCCTCGACTTCAAGAAGCACAAGCCCGACGCCAATGTGAAGATCGCCGCCCAGGAAGAGAATGCCGATTACTCCGGCGTCATCGTGCGCAAGGGCGATCCGGAGCTGGTCGCGGCCATCAACAAGGCGCTGGCCGACATCAAGGCGGACGGCACCTACCAGAAGATCGCCAACACCTATTTCGGCCAGGACGTCTCGAAGTAATTCACCAAGCGGGGCCGGCTGTCGCCCTGTGACGTATCCAGCGGCGAGTCGTTTTTGACGGCTCGCCGCTTTTGTCGTGATATGGCTGGCGCATTCGCGCTTGGATGACGCTCCCCGTCCATTCCGGAGGATCTTTCGTGCCGCACTGGCTGCAACTGATGCTGGACTCGCTGCCCTCGCTGCTGTGGGCAGCGTTGATCTTTACCGTGCCGCTGACGTTGCTGTCCTTCGTGCTCGGCCTGACGGTAGGGCTGGGCGCGGCGCTCGGCAGGCTGTTCGGCCCGAAGCCGCTGGTGGCGCTCGTGCGCTTCTATGTCTGGATCTTCCGCGGCACGCCGCTCCTTGTGCAGCTTTTCCTGATCTTCTACGGCCTGCCGTCGGTCGGCATCCTGCTTGACGCCTTCACCGCGGCGCTGATCGGCTTCACGCTCAACATCGGGGCCTACACGTCGGAAATCATCCGGGCGGCCATCGGCTCGGTGCCCAAGGGCCAGTGGGAGGCCGCCTATTCGATCGGGATGACCTGGAGGCAGGCGATGCGGCGCACCATTCTGCCGCAAGCCGGACGGGTGGCGGTACCGCCGCTCTCCAACACCTTCATCTCGCTGGTCAAGGACACGTCGCTGGCCGCCGCCATCACCGTGCCGGAAATGTTCCAGGCGGCGCAACGCATCGTCGCCACCACCTATGAGCCGCTCATCCTCTATGTCGAGGCGGCGATCCTCTATCTGGCGATGAGTTCGGTACTGTCGGCCTTGCAGACGCGACTGGAGGAGCGGCTCAACCGCTATGGCGGCTTCCTGGAGGCACGCTCATGATCAGCCTCACCAACATCGAAAAGCGTTTCGGCGACAATCTCGTGCTGAAGGGGGTGACTGTCGCCATCGCCGAAGGCAGCGTCACCGCGCTTGTCGGCCCTTCCGGCGGGGGGAAAAGCACGCTGCTGCGCTGCATCAACCTGCTGGAGATCCCAACTTCGGGCACGGTGCGGATCGGCGACGAGACGCTTGAGTTCCGCCCGGGCGGGAAGGTGCCGGCGGCGGACATAAGGCGTCTGCGCCTGCAGACCGGCATGGTGTTCCAGAATTTCCAGTTGTTTCCGCATCGCACAGCCATCGAAAATGTCATGGAAGGCTTGGTTACGGTGCTCAAATGGTCGCCGCAGAAGGCACATGAGCGGGCACTCGCGCTGCTGGAGAAGGTCGGCATGGTGCATAAGGCCGATGCCTGGCCGGCGACGCTGTCGGGCGGCCAGCAGCAGCGCGTGGCGATCGCCCGTGCGCTGGCGCCGTCGCCGAAGGTGCTGCTGTGCGACGAACCGACTTCGGCGCTCGACCCGGAGCTGGCTCAGGAGGTGGTCGATGTGCTGGGTCAGCTCGCCAGCGAGGGAACGACCATGGTGATGGCGACGCATGATTTGCGCCTGGCCTCCAAGATCGCCCAGGAGGCGGTGTTCCTCGACGCCGGCGTCATCGTCGAGCAGGGGGCATCCGCCAAGCTGTTCGGCAATCCGGAGCGCGAACGCACCAAGCGGTTTATCGCCACGCTGAAGCAGGAGGCGGCGGAGGAAGAGGGAGGCGCATAGGCGCGACAATCGCGGCCTTCCCCAAAAACAAAAACCCGGCGCGAGGCCGGGTTTTCGTCAACTTGAATGCGAAAAAGCTCAGGCAGCTTCTTCCTGCTCGGCTTCCTCATTGTCGGCCTTGGCGCCACGCTTGGGGCCTTTGTTGAGGTTGACCTCGATCAGGCGCACGGCTTCGGTTTCCGACATGCGGTTGACGGCCGCGATCTCGCGGGCCATGCGGTCGAGTGCCGCCTCGTAGAGCTGGCGTTCGGAATAGGACTGCTCCGGCTGGTTGTCGGCGCGATAGAGGTCGCGCACGACTTCCGAGATCGAGATCAGGTCGCCCGAATTGATCTTGGCATCATATTCCTGGGCGCGGCGCGACCACATGGTGCGCTTGACGCGGGCGCGGCCCTGCACGACCTTCAGCGCGCGCTCGACATAATCCTCTTCCGACAGCTTGCGCATGCCGATAGAGGTCGCCTTGGCGACCGGCACTTTCAGGCGCATCTTGTCCTTCTGGAAGTCGATGACGAACAGTTCCAGCTTGTGGCCGGCCACTTCCTGCTCGTCGATCGAGACGATCTGGCCGACGCCATGCGCCGGATAGACGATGAACTCGCCGGTCTTGAAACCGTGACGTGCAGCTGTGGACTTCTTCTGCGGGGTGATCGTTGCCATTACGCCCTGAACTCCTTGTTGTGGGCCGGCGGCGGTGCCGGCTGAACTCACGTGATCGGGGTCACCGATCATTAGCCGCACAACAGATGAACCCACCGGAAAGCCGGGACCGGCAAACCGCAAGAATTGCGACCGCCTGGCCCAGATCGCTCTGGTCCGGAATGGGATTTTCACCTTTCAGTGATTTGGGGCGTCTGCGCCATAAATCGACGTTGTGTCACCGGCATGTTTCGCTGATGTAACACAAAAAGTCGGAAGAATCAAGGTTTTGCTGCGTAAGCGAAGGCCACAACCAATCGCCGCCTGTCAAGCCGGTTAATCCGGCGTGCCTGTTACGCTGCGTCATACAAGCCTTTGCAGCGGTGTTGTCAATCGCCTTCGCCGGGCTCGGCGGAGAAGTATTTCTCGAATTTGCCGGCCTCGCCGTCGAAGCTCTTGGCGTCGGCCGGCGGCTCCTTCTTGGCGGTGATGTTGGGCCATTTATCGGCATATTCGGTGTTGATCTGCAGCCATTTGTCGAGGCCCGACTCGGTGTCGGGCTTGATCGCGTCGGCCGGGCATTCCGGCTCGCAGACGCCGCAGTCGATGCACTCGTCGGGATGGATGACGAGCATGTTCTCGCCTTCGTAGAAACAGTCGACCGGACAGACCTCGATGCAGTCCATGTATTTGCATTTGATGCAGTTGTCGGTCACGACATAGGTCATCGGTCGGCTCCGGGACGTCCCGTTTTTGTTGGCTTTTTCCGTGAGGTAACGCCTTTATGGGCTGCTTGCAAGGGTAGCCATTCCCAGCGGCGCCAGAGTTTGGGAATTGAATTTTCAGGTCGGCGGTGCCGCGACGGTCCCGCATCCCTCACCGACGTTGGTTTGCCGGTGCAAAATTCGCTTTGGTTGCCGTTGCCGCGGGAGCGCACATCTGCGTCGATCGGCAGGCTCAATCTTCGTCGCGCAATCGGTCGGTCTGGCGACGCTCTTTTTTGGTCGGGCGGCCGCTGCCTGCCTCGCGCAGCGCCGCGATAGCGTCGGGCGGGGCGTCGCCCTTTGGTGCGGGCGGAGGCGACATGTCTTGATAAAGAGTGCGGGCTTCCTCGGACGGGCCGCGCCGCGCGCCAGCGCCGAGCACCTTCCAGACGAAGATACGCCGGTCGAGCGTGATGGTCAGCACGTCGCCTGGCTTGACCAGATCGGAGGCCTGCGCCGCTTTGTCGCGATTGATGCGCACGCGGCCGGCGACCACCAATTTGGCCGCCAGCGAGCGCGATTTCACCGCGCGCGAGAAGAACAGCCATTTGTCGATGCGCTGACGGCCTTCAGCAACCATCGAAGCGAGTTTACTTCTTCAATTGGTCGCGCAAGGCGGCGAGCTTGGCGAAGGGTGAGTCCGGATCGAAACGCACCGGGCGCTCCTCGCGCGGCTTGGGCTGGAAAGCGGGCTTTCCGCCGCGATCGGCACCCTTGCCTTCCGGCCTGCCGCCCTTCCAGTCTGGCCGGCCTTCGCGGCGCTCGGGACGCTCGCCCTGCGGGCGGCCGTCGCGGCGCTCAGCACCCTCAGCTTGCGGCTTGGGCTTGAACTTCGAGCGGTCGAAGCGCGGCTTTCCGGCGCCGTCGCGGCGTCCTTCGTGTGTGGGACGGTCCGCGGGCGCGGCTGTTGCTTGTTCACCGCCGGCCGGCGCGTTGCTTCGGCCGCGCGCCTGTCCGTTTTGCGGCCGGTTGTTGCGGCCGTCGCGATGACGCGGACGCTGGTCGAAGCGACCTTGGCGCCACAGCAGGATCGGCTTTGGCGCTTCGGCTTCCGGCACGGGTTCGCCGGCGGCTTCCGCCACTGCAGCCGGTTCGGCGGCTTCAGTCGACGCGGAGGCTTCGACGGCGGGCTCCGCCGCTGCGGTTTCCTCGGTGGGCTCGGCAGTTTCAGGTTCGGCCCGCGGCTCAACCGGCGCCGGCTCGGCGGCTTCAACAGCGGCTTCGGCTACAGGTTCCTCCGCAACTTCAGCGGTGGCTTCCGCCTGCTCTTGCGCGACAGCTTCCACCGGCGCGTCGGCGGCGACTTCGGCTGGAACCTCCGTCTCCACGTCGGTTGCCGCATCCGGCACCAGTTCAACTCCCTCGGCGGCCGCCTCTTCCGCCGCCTTGGCTTGTTCCGCGCGGGCTGCTTCTTCGGCTGCCTGCCTGGCCGCGGCGGCTTCCCGCGCGGCATTGTCCTGCGCTTCCAGCCGTGCCTTGACTTCCGCGGCCGGCTTCGGCTCGGCGCGATAGCCAAGACCCTTGAGGATCTCTTCCATGTCGTCGGCGGTGGCGCCAAGGATCGACATCATCGGCGGCGTCACCATGAAGGACTGGCCGTCATAGGCGCCGTCCGGACGCTGGCCAAGGCCGGGCTTCCAGTTGGTCGCCGGGCGGATCAGGTCGGCCAGCCGCTCCAGAATGTCGATGCGCACGGCGCGGCGGCCGAGATTGCGGTAGCCAGCGAGCTTGTAGAAGGCCTTGTCGAAGGCCGGGTCGATGACAACAGAGGTGCGGCCCGAGGCCAGCGCGTGGACGACGTCGCCGAAGCCTGGCTTGTCCTTGCCGTCGTTCTTCAACGCCCACAGCAGCGTCACCAGCCCGGCGGGTGCCGGCTTGATCAGCGCGGGCACGAACACGTGGTAGGCGCCGAAGCGGACGCCAAGCCGGCGCAGCGCCGCGCGGCCTTCCTGGTCCAAGGATTTCATCTCTTCGGCGATGTCACGACGGTTGATGAGGCCGAAATTCTCGACCAGCTGGAAAGCGATGCCACGGCCGATGCCGGAAATCTGCTCGGCGTTCTTCAGATCGACCAGCGGCTTCAACAACGACTCGATCTGGAAATTGACGAAGCGTTCGGCGCGCGCCGCGACCTTGTCGCGCGCCGGGCCCGTCAGCTGTTCGTCAGTCAGCAACACCAGGCGCGGCTTCAGCGCGTCTTCGCCCGAGACCAGCGTGCCTATCGGCGCGCCGATCCAGCGCAGCGTGCCGTCCGAACCGAGCGCGAGATCGCCATTGGCGCAGGCGCCGAAGCGCTCCGCGCGTGCCTCGAACTCGGCGGCAAGCGCCTTTTGCGCGGCAGTGCGCACGGCCTTGGCGTCTTCGCCGCCGGCGGTCTGGTCGGCGGTGAAGCGGAACCCTTGCAACTCGCCGACATGATGGCCTTCGACAAGGACGGTTCCGGTAGGACTGATTTCGGCTTCAGGCATGGTATTTTCTCTAAGGCGCCGCATGAGGACGGAAGTCCTGCGGTCTACGAAGCGTTTCGTCAACCGCTCATGCAGCGCATCCGACAATCTGTCTTCGATTTCGCGCGTCTTTTCCTGCCAGTGTGCCTGATCGGCCAGCCAGCCGGGCCGGTTCGACACGAATGTCCAGGTGCGGATCTGGGCGATGCGGTGCGACAGCGTGTCGATGTCGCCCTCGGTGGTGTCGGCGCGGCGCACCTGTTCGGCCATGTAGTTCTCGTCGACATGGCCCTGCCGGGCGAGGTCCATGTAGATCGAGGCGATGAGGTCGGCATGCTGGGCAGGCGCGATCTTGCGATAGTCGGGCAGGGCGCAGGCTTCCCACAGCAGCGCCACGCGCTTGGCGTTGGTGGCGAGCGCGCGGATGTCTTCGTCGCGGGAGAGATGTTCGAGCGCTTGCGCATCGACGGCCGGCAGCGCGCGTGTCAGGCCCTCGACCGGAGCGTTGGTTTCGATCGAGCGCTTCAGCGCATCGAGGCTGGCGAAATCGAATTGGGCGGTGCGCCACTGCAGCACCTTCACTGGGTCGAAGTCATGGCCCTCTATCTTCTGGACCAGGTCCTCGTCCAGCGGATCGACCTGGCCGGTGACGCCGAACGTGCCATCGCGCAGATGCCGGCCGGCGCGGCCGGCGATCTGGCCGAGTTCGGCCGCCGTCAGATTGCGGTACTGGTAGCCGTCGAACTTGCGGTTCTGGGCGAAGGCGACATGGTCGAGGTCGAGGTTGAGGCCCATGCCAATCGCATCGGTGGCAATGAGATAGTCGACATCGCCCGATTGGAACAGCGCCACCTGAGCATTGCGGGTGCGGGGCGACAGCGCCCCGAGCACGACGGCCGCACCACCCTGCTGGCGGCGGATGAGTTCGGCGATGGCATAGACCTCGTCGGCGGAGAAGGCAACGATCGCGGTGCGCCTGGGCAAGCGGGTCAGTTTCTTGGAGCCGGCATAGGCCAGATGCGACAGCCGCGGCCGCGTCACTACCGAGACGCCTTTCAGCAAGCGCTGCAGGATACCGTGCATGGTGGCGGCACCAAGCAGCAGCGTCTCCTGACGGCCGCGCAGATGCAGGATGCGATCGGTGAAGATATGGCCGCGTTCGAGGTCGCCGGCCAGTTGCACCTCGTCGATGGCAACAAAGGCGGCGTCGGTTTCACGCGGCATGGCTTCGACGGTGCAGACCGAATATCTGGCGCCCGGCGGCTGGATCTTCTCCTCGCCGGTGATCAGCGCCACTTTGTTGGCACCGACCTTTTCGCAGACGCGCGTGTAGACCTCGCGGGCCAGCAGCCTCAGCGGCAGGCCGATGATACCGGTTTCGTGCGCCACCATGCGCTCGATGGCGAGATGGGTCTTGCCGGTATTGGTCGGCCCAAGCACGGCGGTCACGTCGCGGCCCGACAGGATCAGCGGCTCGGTGTGTTTCGGCTGGATGTTCATCGGCTCGGAAATAAGGCTTTCTGGCCTCTCGTGGTCGGGAGCGTGCCAGGACGGCGCGTATGACAGCCGACACATAGGGATTTCGGGCGCGAAGCGAAAGCAGAATGTTCCGGCAGGGTTCCGGAGACGCCCGCCTCACTCCGCAAATCAGCCCCTGCTTAACAGTTGGAACGAGTCTGGAACGAATCAGCGACGAATCGGCGACTCCGTAAGATTCAGCTTTTGTTCACGGCTAGATATGGATTTCGTGACCACGAGTCTCACCACATGCTGAATCACCGAACTGGCCCGTTTTATGCTGGGCGGGTCCTGCCGTTAACTTTCGCCGGGAACGATGAGGGCGATTCGGTGCGCGCCCGTTAAACTTATGAAACTGTTAATCTTTCTAAACTCGACGTTAAAGAATAGCAGCTTATCCCAGCCATTAATCTTAACATTGGGCTCAAAGCCGGAACGAATCGGCGACAAAGCAGCGCCGGCCGTATTTTCTCTTTTTGTTCCCTCAATATCTTGTCTTGTGAACAGCTTATCCACCGAGAATCCACAGGCTTAATCACAGGGTTCGCGCAGACGCGCCTACCGGCATTAACCTTTGCGTGCCGGATTGGGGCATTGCGTCACAGCGGCGTCTTCCAAGAGTCAGGCGCCATTTGGAAGCGGACCGATTTTCCGGTCCGCTTATCGCAGGGCACGCATGGATCCGCAGCGTTGGACTGCGCGAGCAGACGTCTCAGACGAAGTATTGGCCGCCATTGGCGGTGAGGGTCGAGCCGGTGATGAAGCCGGCATCTTGCGAAGCGAGGAAGACCACGCAGCGCGCGATCTCTTCCGGTTCGCCAAGGCGGCCGACCGGAATTTGCGGGATGATGCGCTCGTTGAGCACCTTTTCGTCGATTGCCTTGACCATCTCGGTGGCGATGTAGCCAGGGCAGATGACGTTGACGGTGATGCCCGCGCGGGCACCTTCCTGGGCGAGCGCCTTCGAGAAGCCGATGTCGCCGGCCTTGGCGGCGGAGTAATTGACCTGACCGGCCTGGCCCTTCTGGCCGTTGATCGAGGAGATGGTGATGACGCGGCCGAACTTGCGGTCGCGCATGCCGCCCCACAACGGATGGGTCATATTGAAGACACCGGACAGATTGGTATCGATCACCTCTTTCCACTGCTCGCGGGTGATCTTGTGGAACATGGCGTCGCGGGTGATGCCGGCATTGTTGACCAGCACCGAGACAGGGCCGAGGTCGGCCTCGACTTGTTTGATACCGGCCGCGCAAGCGTCATAGTCGGCGACCGACCATTTGTAGACCGGAATGCCGGTCTGCGCCTTGAACTTCGCCGCCGCCTCGTCGTTGCCGGCGTAGTTCGCGGCAACCGAATAGCCGGCGTTCTTCAAAGCGATCGAGATCGCCGCGCCGATGCCACGCGATCCACCCGTGACGATTGCAACCTTGGTCATGCATTTCCCCTTTTTGAAATTGCCCTGTTGTCGGGCTTGGCAGGCACTGGATTTGCTACAGGCACCACATGTGAAACGGGCGGCTTGCGCCGCCCGTCCAAAGTCTATCAGAAAGCCTCCACGCACATGGCGACGCCCATGCCGCCGCCGATGCATAGGGTGGCCAGTCCCTTCTTGGCGCCGCGCCGGCGCATTTCGAAGACCAGCGTGTTGAAGATGCGGGCGCCCGAGGCGCCGATCGGGTGGCCGATGGCGATGGCGCCGCCATTGACATTGACGATCGAGGGATCCCAGCCCATGTCCTTGTTGACGGCGCAGGCCTGTGCGGCGAACGCCTCATTGGCCTCGACAAGGTCGAGATCCCCTGCCGACCAACCGGCCCGTTCCAAGGCCTTGCGTGAAGCGGGAATGGGTCCGGTGCCCATGATCGCCGGATCGACGCCGGCGGTCGCCCAGGAGGCGATGCGCGCCAGCGGGGTGATGCCACGCCTTGCGGCTTCCGCTTCGCTCATCAGCAGCGCGCCGGCGGCACCATCATTGATGCCGGAGGCATTGGCGGCGGTCACCGTGCCATCCTTGTCGAAGGCCGGCTTCAGCTTGGTCATGGCATCGATCGTGGCGCCGTGGCGGATGTATTCGTCCTGATCGACAACCGTATCGCCCTTCTTGCCCTTGATGGTGAAGGCGACGATCTCGTCCTTGAACTTGCCCGCCTTCTGCGCGGCCTCGGCCTTGTTCTGGGAAGCCAGTGCGAACTGGTCCTGGTCGTCGCGGGTGATCTGGAACTGGCGGGCGACGTTCTCGGCGGTGTTGCCCATGTGGTAGCCATTGAAGGCGTCCCACAGCCCGTCCTTGATCATGGTGTCGATCATCTTGTAGTCGCCCATCTTGACGCCGGCGCGCAGGTGCTCGGCGTGCGGCGACAGCGACATCGATTCCTGGCCGCCGGCAATGATTACCTTGGCGTCGCCGGTGGCGATCTGCTGCATGCCGAGCGCGATGGCGCGCAGGCCCGAACCGCAAACCTGGTTGAGGCCCCAGGCGGTGGTCTCCTTGGGCAGTCCGGCAAGGATCGAGGCCTGGCGGGCCGGGTTCTGGCCTTGCGCCGCGGTCAGCACCTGGCCGAGGATGACCTCGTCGATCTCGGCCGGTTCGACCCCGGCACGCGCCAAAAGTTCCTGCACGACGACGGCGCCGAGCTCATGCGCGGGCGTGGCGGCGAAGGCGCCGTTGAAGGAGCCTACAGCCGTGCGCGCGGCGCTGGCAATGACAATGGAAGCGGACATTTTCTTCTCCAGACTTCAAGGGTGTTGTTGTGCCGTTGAGGACTTTTTTGCCCTTTCCCACCCCCAAGTCAAACCGGAAATCGGCATGGCGCCGATGCGCCGCAAGCGGGCCGCGCATCGTGGTGTCGGCGGTCCGGTCGCTGCCGCGCAGCATATTTTGCCTGCTATGCAGCATTATATGATCCCGCAGTGCACAAACTGCTTGGAATTGTAGGGCTTTTGCGCATATCCTCAAAAAGGGCGCAATCGTTACCGGCTGCTTACTCAGGCGTGCCGGGATCCGGGGAGGATGCAGATGGCCGCAAAAGACGACCCTATCATTATCAAGAAATACGCCAATCGCCGCCTCTATAATACGGGGACGAGTACGTATGTGACGCTCGAGGATCTGGCCGAGATGGTCAAGAAGGGCGAGGAGTTCACCGTCCAGGACGCCAAGACCGGCGACGACATCACGCATCCGGTGCTGACCCAGATCATCTTCGAGCTGGAGAACAAGGACGGGCAGAACATGCTGCCGATCCCGTTCCTGCGCCAGCTGATCGCCTTCTACGGCGACCAGATGCAGATGATCGTGCCGAGTTTCCTCGAGCAATCGATGATCGCCTTCTCCAAGGAACAAGAGCGGTTCCGCGAGCAGATGAAGGGCGCCATCGGCAAGTCGCCACTGGACGTGATGAAGATGGCGACGCCGATCAAGGCGCTGGAAGAACAGACGCGCCGAAACATGGAAATGTTCCAGAACGCGATGCGGCTGTTCACGCCTTTTCCGCCCGCCGGCTCGGCACCGGCAGCGGCCCCCGCCGAGCCGGCCAGGAAGGAAGCGCCGGAGAAGTCCGACGATCTGCAGCAGTTGAAGGACCAGATCGCGGCCATGCAGCGCAAGCTCGATACGATGTCGTGAGCGCATAGCGCTCACGCGATTTACGGCAGCAATCCCTCATAGCGGCCGCGCGGCCGGATGATGCTGCCGGTCACGATCTGTTCGACCAGATGTGCCGCCCAGCCGACGCTGCGTCCAAGCGCGAAGAGGTGGAACGGTGCATCGCGCGGCAAGCCAAGGCTGCGCGCCAGCACGGCCAGGGCAAAATCGATATTCGGTTGGGCGCCGGTCGCCGCCATGGCGGCGGTTTCCAGCGACCGCAATGTTTCATCGGTGTTGTCGAAGGCCGCCAGAAGCGCCGTGGCCCGGGGATCGCCCTCGGGATAGAGCTGGTGGCCGAATCCCGGCAGTGGCCGGTCGTGGCCAAGCCAGTGCCGGATCGCGGCATCGGCACCATGCCGTCCCGCGTCTTCGGCGAGTTGCATCACGGCTTCGCCGGCGCCGCCGTGGCGGGGACCTGACAGTGTCGTCAGGCCGGCCAGCAGACAAGCGGCGGGCGAGGCTCCGGTCGAGGCGGCGACGCGGGCCGCGAAGGTCGACGCGTTGAGTTCGTGATCGGCAAGCAGCACAAGCGCACGCCGGATCGCATCCGCGCCTTCATCGTCCACCGACCAGCCCCGCGCCAATCGCTGGTGCACCGGTTCCGGCCCCGCCTCGGCACCGAGGGCGCTGGCCAGCACGCCGATCGCGTGTGCGGCATCAGTGCACAGCGAGGCACCATTTCGTCCAAGCGAGGGCCGCGCCTGGCCGGCAAGCAAAGCGAGTTGCACGAACGCCTGGGCGCGGCCGGTCGGACGCGGCGCATCTGGAGGCGATGCTTCGAAATGGACCGGGCCGGGCAGAGCCCAGAGCAGTCCAGCGGTTTCTTCCAGCGTGGCATGGTCGGACAGCGCAACGGCATTCCGGCCCCGATAGATGAGGTTGCCGTGCCAGACGGTCGAAATCGCGGTGACGAGCGACGGCTCGCCCCAGGCGATCGCGCTTTCGGCGATGGCCGAGGGGCTGCGCCCGCGCGCCCTTCGCGTTGCCAGCGCCGCGATGTCGTCGGCGCGGTACTGGCTGCGGCGCGGATCGGCCCGATCCGGGCGCATGCCGATGCGGCCGCGGCTGACATAGGCATAGAGCGTCTGCGGCCTCACCCGGAGCCTTTCCAGCGCCTCTTCCCGCGACAACCATTCGGACATATCGAGCTCGGATATTGATTCTATTGATCAAGATTGATGCTTGTGGCGCCCATCCTTATCTCCCACCCGGAAAAGCTCCAAGGAGATAAGGCCATGGCGAATGGGCTCGATGATGTGGTGGCGGCCGAAACCGTGCTGTCCGACGTGGATGGCCTGGGCGGCCGCCTGACGATCCGAGGTCATTCGCTTGGGGACTTGGCTGGACGATGGAGTTACGCCCGGGTCGTCCGCCTGCTGCTGGACGGCTTCTTCGACGATCTGCCCGGTGACGCCGAACTGGCGGCAAAGTTGGGCTAGGCACGCGTCGAGGTCTTCGACCGGCTCGCGCCTTCGCTGCCCCTGCTGGCGCCGCTCGAAATCTACAGCACCATGCGCGCCGGCATGGCCTTGCTGCCGGATGGCGAAACGCTGGCGGACGCCCTGCGGCTGATCGCTGCGCCCGCGGTGCTGACGCCGGCCCTGCTGCGCCTGCGGCGCGGAGAGCAGCCGATCGCACCCGACGGTAAGGCGGATCATGCCACCGACATGTTGAGGATGCTCAGGGGATCGGCCCCGTCGCCGGCATTGGCAAACGCGCTCGACACCTATCTGGTGACCGTTTGCGATCATGGCCTCAATGCCTCGACCTTCGCCACCCGCGTCGTCGCTTCGACCCTGGCGGGCCTGACATCGTCGGTGCTAGCCGGGCTTGGCGCGCTCAAGGGGCCGCTGCATGGCGGCGCGCCCGGCCCGGTCATCGAGATGCTCGACGCCATCGCCGCGCATGGCGATGCGGCCACCTGGCTGCGCGACGAGATCGCGCATGGCGAACGCATCATGGGCTTCGGTCACCGCATCTACCGCGTGCGCGATCCGCGTGCCGATGTCCTGAAAGCGTTGGTGCGCAAGCTTGGCGGTGAGGGCGACACCGGCAGGCGGCTGGCTTTCGCCGAGACGGTCGAGCAAACCGCGCTCGACGTGCTCCGGGTCGCCAAGCCGCAGCGTTCGCTGCAGACCAATGTCGAATTCTACACCGCACTGGTGCTGGAGGCGGCAGGGTTTCCGCCCGAGGCGTTCAGCAATGTCTTCGCAGCCGGACGCGTCGCCGGGTGGGTCGCGCACGCGCGCGAGCAGCAGACCACCGGACGGCTGATCCGTCCGCAGTCACGCTATATCGGGCCTGTGCCGGACCTCGTCGCCTAGCTCCCATGCCTGGCTTCATGTCTGTTTCGAAAGCCGCGGTCTCTCCGCATGCAGCGATTGGCTTTCGCACGACCGAAATTTCATGTGATCACGCGAGCGTGTTCGTGTTCTTGCCTTGGCCCATCCTTATATGCTGCACTGCAACATAAGCTGGCGATAGCTGCTTCCTTCGAATGACGTTGGGGGGCGGGCTGGCGTATCAGGATGACAGGAACGCCATGACGAAGAACGGCAAGGCGGAGGAAAAGAAGAAGATCAACATCGCTCTCCAGGGTGGCGGCTCGCATGGCGCCTTTTCCTGGGGCGTGCTCGACCGGCTGCTGGAGGATGGCAGGCTGGAGATATCGGCGGTGTCCGGTACCAGTGCCGGCGCGATGAACGCGGTGGCGCTGGCTGACGGTTTTGTCAGAGGCGGGGTCGAGGGCGCGCGCAAGAAGCTGGACGATTTCTGGCGCGCGGTGGCGGCGAAGGGACGGTTCAGCCCGGTGCAACGCATGCCGTGGGATGTCGCCTGGGGCAATTGGTCGATCGAGAACACGCCGGGCTATGTCTTCTTCGACACCATGTCGCGGGTATTCTCGCCCTATGTCGCCAACCCGCTCGGCCTCAATCCGCTGCGCGACGTCGTCGCGCAGGAGATCGATTTCGGGAATGTCCATGCCTGCAAGCCGATGGAACTGTTCATCTCCGCCACCAATGTCGAGACAGGGCAGTTGCGAGTGTTTTCCGATGGCGAGATCGATCTCGACACAGTGATGGCCTCGGCCTGCCTGCCGCAACTGTTCCGTGCTGTCGAGATCAAGGGCGTGCCCTATTGGGATGGCGGCTATGGCGGCAACCCGGCGCTCTATCCGTTCTTCAAGACGGCGGCGACCGAGGACGTGCTTCTGGTGCAGATCAACCCGGTGGTGCGCGAGGGAACACCAAGAAGCGCCAACGAGATCCAGAACCGCATCGACGAGATCACCTTCAATGCCGGGCTGCTGCGCGAATTCCGCTCGATCGCCTTCGTCAAGGAGCTGATCGCCGCCGGGCGTCTGCCGCATGGCGAATACCGGGACATCCGCATGCACCGCATCGATGCCGACGAGGCGTTCAAGGATCTGTCGGCATCCTCGAAGGTCAATGCCGAATGGGCCTTCCTGACCTATCTGCGCGACCTCGGCCGCACCGCCGCCAGCGACTGGCTTGAAGAGAATTACGATGCCGTCGGCAAGCATGCCACGCTCGACCTCTCGGGCGAACTCGACGACGGTTTCAAGCCGGTCCGCGGTCCGGCACCGGGCCGTCGCGTGAAGGAGTTTCTCGCCGTTCGCAAGAATCCGGAGGCAGAGCGCCGTCGGGCCTGAGCCCGCCGGCGGCACGGCGGGGTCTCCGCAGCAGCGCGTAGTCCAGCGCTGCTGGCGTGACAGCAACCTTGGCGTGCGGAAGAGCCGTCATCATGCTGACGCCTGTTGCCACCAACGGTCAGATGACGCCGGGCGGAAGACGTCCGAAGGGATCGGGCGCAATGCTCGATCCCGAATTGCGAATGGGACGAAACACACCCGGTGTTCCCGCCCTGTCTCGTGCCGAGCCCTATGTCGCGCGTATCGCGACGCGATTGTCCAGGGCGTAAGAATGCGGGCGCGTCGAGTTTTTCAGCATCAGGTTCGACCTCGGGGCATTGGCGGCGGCAAGCCTGACCTGAAAGCTTTCCGTGCCTCTTTTTCGAGGGATTCCAGCGGCTTGGCCGAGTGTTGTGGTGTCTTTGTCATTGCCCATCGTAGACCGCACTGACGCGGGATCGTCGGTTTGTGCCTGCACTTCGATCCGCGACGCGATGCGGATCGCGGCTGTATTCGGAGACGGCCGGACGGGCCTGTGGCGAGCCGCGCTGGTCTCCGGTGGACGATGTTTCAGAGCCGGATCGTGAGCCGGCGGCCGGCTTCACCAAGTAGCCTGGCAAGTCACGAAGAACCGTTTCATGGCGGCCACGCCTTGTTCGGCTACGCAATGCTGCTGCAACTTTGGGGCTATATTGCGATGCAACTTTGATGTAGAAGCGCGCTCGCCGATCACGGCAATTTGAACACGGTCGAGCGCGCACCCATATCGGCGACGCGCACGCGTCATCAGACGCGGTGCTGGCCGAACCCGCAGTGGAAAAATGACGATGCCTAAAATCAGGTTTCACAAGCTTGCAGCCATTGTTGTGCTCATCGGTTTCGCGGCGTGGATGGCGACAGGCGAGTTCTCGTCGGTCGGCAGCTTCTCGTCGGTCGGCAGCGTAGCGGCGAACAAGGCCAAGGCAGCCGAAGCCGAGCAGGGCAAGACGCCGGACGCGAGCAAGCCGAAGACGGCGGAAGCCGAACCGAAAGCCCCGCTGCGTACCGTCGCTGTGGTGACGCCGCCGCGAAAGACCTATGCGCGCGCCATCCGCATTTCCGGGCTGACCGAAGCCGACAAGCGCGCGGTGCTGGCAACCCGCGTCGCCGGCGTCATCGACAAGCTGCCGGTCAAGCAGGGCGACCACGTCAAGACCGGCGACCTGGTGCTGATGCTCGCCGCCGAGGAAAAGATCTCGATGGTCGACAACGCCAAGCAGCTTGTGGCGCAGCGCAAGGCCGAACTCGACGCCGCCGAGCGTCTGGCCAAGACAGGCAATTTGCCGAAGCTGCAGCTCGACACCGCCCGCTCCAACCTGACCCAGGCGCAATCCCAGCTGGACACCGCACAGGCCGAGCTCGACCGCAACGAAGTGAAGGCACCGTTCGACGGCGTCATCGACCGGGTGCCGGTGGAACTCGGCAGCTCCGTCATGCAGGGCGGCGAGGTGGCGACGATCCTCAAGCTCGACCCGGTGATCGCGCGCGGCGAAATCAGCGAGCGCGACCTCGGCTATCTCAAGATCGGCGACAAGGCCAGCGTTCGGCTGGTCAGCGGCCAGACCGTCGAAGGCACCGTGCGCTATATCAGCCGCGACGCCTCGTCGGCGACCCGCACCTTCCGTGTCGAGATTGCCATCCCCAATGCCGATGGCTCGGTGCCGGCCGGCATGACGGCCGAAATCCGGCTCAGCGCGCTGCCGACCGACGCGGTGCTTTTGCCGCGCTCGGTGGTGACGCTCGGCGACAAGGGCGACCTCGGCATCCGCGCCGTCGGAAAGGACAACAAGGTGGCGTTCTTCCCGATCGATCTGGTCGACGATACGCCGACCGGTCTCGTGCTTGGCGGCATCCCGGCCGATGCACGCATCATCGTTGCCGGCCAGGAACTGGTGAAGGAAGGCGACGAGGTCCATCCGGTCGAGGCCGATCAGGCGACCATCAAAAAACTGATCGGCGAAGCCACCGCCGGGACGCAGTAGCGCATGGGCGCCGGCGCCGGGCCTTGTCCGGCGACAGCATGTCCGTTCGCCACTCCCGAAAGCAACAGCAGGCATAAGTCATGGATATCGTCAGACTCGCAATCAACAATGCCCGCCTGACCATCTCGGTCCTGGTCTTCCTGCTGATTGCAGGCTGGGTCGCCTATCAGTCGACACCGAAGGAAGCGGAACCCGATGTTCCGATTCCGATGATGTATGTCAGCCTGATCTATCAAGGCATTTCGCCGGAGGATTCCGAGCGTCTTCTGCTGCGGCCGATGGAAAGCAAGTTGAAAAGCCTGAAGGGCCTCAAGGAGATGCGCTCGGCCGCCTTCCAGGGCGGCGGCTACGTTCTGGTCGAGTTCCAGCCGCAGACGAACCTGGCGACGGCACTGCAGGACACACGCTCCAAGGTGCAGGACGGCAAGGCCGACCTGCCGCAGGCGGCCGAGGAGCCTGTCGTCACGGAGGTCAACATTTCCGAATTCCCGGTGCTCGTCGTCACGCTGTCCGGCGAATTGCCCGAACGCGTGCTGGCTGCCGCGGCGCGCGAACTGCGTGATCGCATCGAGGAAGTGCCCGGCGTGCTCGAAGGCTCGTTGCAGGGCTCGCGCGACGATCTGGTCGAGGTCGTCATCGATCCGATGAAGCTGTCGTCCTATGGCCTGCAGCTCGACCAGCTAATCGGCGCGGTCGGTGCTTCCAACAGCCTGGTCGCCGCCGGCAACATCGAGGGCTCGGAAGGCAAATATGCCGTCAAGGTGCCGTCGCTGATCGAGACACCCGAGGATGTGGCGGCACTTCCCGTGGTCGCCGGGCCCAATGCCGTGGTGCAGGCCAAGGACATCGCGACGATACGCTCGACCTTCGCCGACGCGACGACAATCACGCGCCTCAACGGCAAGCCGGCCATCGCCATCGAAGTCAAAAAGCGCATCGGCGCCAATCTGATCGATACGCTGACCAAGGTCAGGGAGGTGTCGGATGCCTTCGTCAAGACCATGCCCGAGGGCATGCACGTCACCTACACGCAGGACAAGTCGGTCTTCGTCAACCAGCTGCTGGGGGACTTGCAGAACCATGTGATGATCGCCGTCATCCTGGTGTTCATCGTCATCCTCTACGCGCTGTCCGGCCGTGCCTCGCTGCTGATTGGCCTGGCCATTCCGTCGTCCTTCCTAATCGGTATCCTGCTGCTTGCCATGATGGGCTACACGATCAACATGATCGTGCTGTTCAGCCTCATCCTGGCGGTCGGCATGCTGGTCGACGACGCCATCATCGTCACCGAGTTCGCCGAACGAAGGATGAGCGAAGGCATGCCGAAGCAGGAAGCCTTCGCGCTTGCCGCCAAGCGCATGGCCGGCCCGGTCATCGCCGCGACGATGACGCGTATCGCCGCCTTCTCGCCGCTGTTGTTCTGGCCCGGCATCATCGGCGATTTCATGAAGTACATGCCGATCACGCTGATCGTCACGCTGTCGGCCTCGATGCTCTATGCGCTGGTCTTCGCGCCGACGCTGGGCGCTATATTCGCCAAGGCGCCGCAGCATCACGAGGATGGCAATCGCGACGGCTGGTACATGGCTGTCGTCAAGCAGGCGGTGCGCTTTCCCATCACCGTGATGGTGCTCACCGTCGTCTTGCTGACCGGTATTTTCGTTGGCTATTCAAAGTACGGTGCCGGCGTCGAGTTTTTCCCGAGCGTCGAACCTGACTACGGCCTGCTTTACGTGCATGCCCGCGGCAACCTTTCGCTGGCCGAAATGGATACGGCGACCAAGATCGCCGAGAGCCGGTTGCTCGGGTGGCCTGGCGTGAAGTCGGTCTACACCCGCGTCGGCAAGACGCAGGGCGGCGGCCAGGACGTGCCCGAGGACGTCGTCGGCGTCATCCAGTACGAATTCATCGACTGGCGCGAACGCAAGTCCGCCAACCAGATCCTAAGCGATCTGCGCGGCGTGATGGCCGGCATTCCCGGGGTCGACGTGGAGGTGCGCGTGCCGGAAGCCGGTCCGCCGACCGGCAAACCGATCCAGATCAGGCTATCGGCCGTCGATCCAGCCGGCCTCGACGACAAGGCGCGCGCCGTCGCGGCGCGTATCGCCAAGGTGCCGGGCGTCATCGATATTTCCGATGGCCTGCCGCCGCCCGGCGTCGACTGGGCTCTCGAGGTCGACCGCGCCAAGGCCGCGCAATACGGCATCAGCCCGACTTCGGTCGGCACCGTGGTGCAGCTGGTGACGAACGGACTGAAGCTCTCCGAATACCGGCCTGCTGGTGCCGATGACGCCGTCGACATCCGCCTGCGTCTTCCGGAAGACCGGCGCACGCTGTCGACGCTGGACGAGCTCAGGGTGCAGACCTCGCAAGGGTCGGTGCCGATCTCAAACTTCGTCGTGCGCAAACCCGAGCCGACGGTCGGCATCCTCAACCGCATCGACGGTGCCCGAACCGTGGTGGTGCAGGCCAATGTTGCCGCCGGCCAACAGGTCGCGGCAGTCCAGCAGCAGGTCACTCAGGCCGTCACCGATATGAATCTGGGCAGCGGAATACGCTGGAAGCTCGCCGGATCGAACGAGGACAGCGCGGAAGCCAGCGCCTTCCTCAGCAAGGCCTTCGGCGCGGCGATCTTCCTGATCTTCTTGGTGCTGCTGGCGCAGTTCAACAAGTTCACCAGCGTATGGCTGGTGCTGTCCTGCGTGGTCATGGCGACAATCGGCGTGTTCCTTGGACTGCTGATCACGGGCGAGACGTTCGGCATCGTCATGTCGGGCATTGGCGTCATCGCGCTGGCCGGCGTGGTGGTGAACAACAACATCGTGTTGATCGACACCTACGACCGGTTGCGTGAGGAGGGCTGGGACAAGATGGACGCGGTGCTGCAGACCTGCCGCGAGCGTGCGCGACCGGTTGTGCTGACGGCGGTGTCGGCGATTCTCGGCGTGCTGCCGATCGCCTTCGGCCTTGGGCTCGAAATCTTCCATCACGAGACGACGATCAATGCGCCGTCGACGCAATGGTGGATTTCGCTGTCCTCCGCGATCGTCTTCGGCCTGTCCTTCGCCACCATTCTCACGCTGGTTGTGACGCCGTCGATGCTGATGGTGTTCACCCGCGCCAAGGTCAAGCCCGGCGCGCGACGCGGCTTAATCAGCCGTCTCTTCCGGCGCGGCCAGGGCGAGATATCGTCCCAAGGGCCTCTGGCAGATGTCGGCGCCGAGCCGGCAGTCAGCTTTCCGAAGGCGGCGGAATAGAGCATTTCGCAGGCCAAGCAACAAAGGCCGTCCGGGAACAACCGGGCGGCCTTTTGCATTGTTCCCTCGAATGCAACCAGACGGCGAGGGCTCAAAATGACGATCAGCACACTTCTCGTTATCATCCTGATCCTGATCCTGATCGGCGCTGTGCCGGCATGGCCGCATTCGCGCTCCTGGGGCTACGGACCATCGGGCATTGTCGGCGTCATACTGGTCGTGGTGCTGATCCTGCTTGTGCTGGGCAGGATCTGACCGGCAACGATCCGCCGCCGGACCCTTACTGGGCGCAGCTGTTCTCACCTGCCAGCAAGCTCGATCAGGCGGCCTGGCGACGGGCGGGCGCGACGGCGATGCCGATATCCTGCAAGGCTTTGTTCACCGCCTGATCGAGCGGCGTATGCGGGATTTCGCCGATGATGCCTGCCAGCCGCGTCGAGATCAGCCGGTGCGGCTCGAAGCGCAGGTATGACATCGAGACGATCTCGCGCCACATCGCCACGAACGGGCTGCCGGCGCGCAGCACCCACCAAGGCATGGAAGTCATCTTGAGTTGATGGCCGACGGCGTTCTCGGCGGCCACCTTGATCTCGAGATCGGTGACGGCATGGCCCGGAAAGTTCAGCGCCTCATAGAAGCCGAGCTTGTCGAGATTGCGGGCCAGCGCGACGAAACCGACGGCGAAATCCGGCAAATAGGCCCATTCATGCACGAGGTCGGCCGGACCGGGCGCGGTGTAGATGCCCTTGTTGATCTTGGCGGCGACGATCAGGTCAAACCAGGAGCCACTGCCGGTGCCGCCGAAGAAATCGCCGGCCCGCAGAACAATGGTGCGCACCCGTCTGGCCTCGGCCTCACGGCGGAACAGATCCTCCATGGCACAGCGGATGCGGCCCTTCTCGGTCGTCGGATGGAACGGCGTGTCTTCCGTGATCACCGCCGGCATGGGCGAGCCGTAATTGTAGACCGTGCCGGGGAAGAGATGCTGCGCATCGTTGGCATGGCAGGCGGCCATGACATTTTCGGCCATTGGCAGGCATTTGCCCCAGTCGGTGTAGATCGGGTTGAGGCCGTTGAAGATGATGTCGACGCCCTCGGTGGCCTGGATCAGCGATTGACGGTCCAGCGCATCGCCGGCAACCGCCGTGGCGCCCTCGAGCTCGGCCGGCACCATGCCGGTACGGGTGACGGCGCGGACGTCGAAGCCGGCGTCGATGAAGGCCTTGGCAACCACGCGACCGAGCCGGCCATTGGCGCCGAGAATTGCGATCTTGGTCATTCTTCGTCTCCTTATTCGTTTTCAAGTGCGGGATTTGCCTAGAAGCGACGGGACGAGCCCGCCGCTTCTGGATTTTCGAGGACCACCGTTCAGCGGCTGCCGAAGAGGTCGCGGTTGCTGCCCTGGACGACAGGCTTCTGATTGGTCGCCTCGGATTTGCTGATCGACGAGGTGGTCACATTGTCGGTGGTGGCGACGGTCTGGCTGGCATTGTCCGAGCCAAACTTGTCGCTGCCGGCGAAAGCCGTGTTGGCGGCGATGAAGAGGGCGGCGGTTGCGAGTGCGATCTTGGTCATTTGGATTGCTCCTGGTTGGTTGTTGCAGTCCGTGTTTGCAGGGTGAATATGATTGCTTCATCAATGAATTAAAATTGACTATGAATGCAGTTTCGATATTCATTATTGAATGGACAACATTGACTGGAACCTGATCAAGAGCTTTGTCACCGTGGCGGAAACCGGCAGCCTGTCGGCCGCGGCGCGAAAGCTGTCGGCAAGCCAGCCGACGCTTGGCCGTCACATCGGGGAGTTGGAACAGGCGCTCGGCGTCACGCTTTTCCGGCGCGGGCGAAGCGGCTATGCGCTGACCGAAGCGGGAGCCACGCTGTTCGAGCGCGGCAAGACGGTGAGCGAGCAGGCAAGCGCCTTTTCACGGCTCGCGCTGGGTTCGGTCGAGGCGATCGAAGGCACTGTGCGCATCGCGGCCAGTGAGGTGGTAGCGGCCTATGTGCTGCCCGACATGATGGCGCGGCTCGGCATCGACGAGCCCGGCATCGAGGTCGAGATCGTTGCCTCGAACCAGGTCGAAAACCTGCTGCGCAGGGATGCCGACATTGCCATCCGCATGGTCAAGCCGGCGCAGAACGAACTGGTGGCGCGCAAGGTCTGCGATATCGAACTCTGCGCCTGCGCGGCCATATCCTATCTCGACAGGTGCGGGCGCCCGCTGGGGCCGGCCGACCTCGTCAATCACGCCCTGATCGGCTTCGATCGCAGCGACGAGATGATCCGGGCCTTTTCCCGGTATGGCATCCCGGTCACCCGAAACAGCTTTCGTTTCAGGGCCGACAATCAGATCGTGCTCTGGGAAGCGGTGCGGGCGGGAAACGGCATTGGTCTTGGCCAGGAGCCGCTGGCAGACCTCGATCCGCTGGTGGAGAAGGTGTTGCCCGGCCTGCCCTTGCCTGCCCTGCCGGTATGGCTGGCCATGCATCGCGACGTGCGCACCAGCGTGCGCATCCGCCGCGTGGCTGATTTTCTCCACGAGGAATTGAAGCACTATTCGGCGGGCGCGGCATCCGGAGCGAATTCGGCGCGGTGAGCCAAACCGGCCATCAGCAAGACGACGATCAGCAGAGCCGACATGGCGATGAAGATCGGGCCGAAACTGGAATGCTCGGCGACGAAGCCGATCGCAGACGGCGCCACCAGAATGCCGGAATAGCCCATGGTGGTGACGACGCTCATGCCGGTGCCCGAGGACATGCCCTCCTGGTTGCCGCCGGCCGAAAAGATGATCGGCACCATGTTGGCGATGCCGAAGCCGCAAAGCGCAAAGGCTGATATGGCGAGCCAAGGCGAAGGCGACAGGCCGGCGATCAGCATGCCGGCGGCCGCGACGATGGCCGAACCGCGCAGTGTCATCACTGCGCCGAAGCGGTTGCGGACGCCATCGCCGAAAAAGCGCATGATCGCCATGACGCCGGAGAAGGCGGCATAGGCAAGACCGGCGACGGCGAGGTCGGCGCCGAGTTCCTGCCGCAGATACAGCGCCGCCCAATCGAGCACCGCGCCCTCTGAAATCATCGTCAACAGGGCCATCAGGCCGATGAGGTAGACCAATGGGTTTGCCGGCAGAGCGAATTTATGATGCTCGACCGCCTGCGGTTTGTTTTCGGCCACGATGTGGGGCACCGCCGCCGCGATTGCCGCGAAGGCAAGCACGGTCACCACCGCGGCATGGGCGAGGTGGCCATAGGTCTGGATGGCGAAGCCGCCGAGGGCGCCGCCGGCGAACCCGCCGAGGCTCCAGAAGCCGTGCGACGAGGACATGATGGCGCGCCCCAGCCGCCGTTCCACCACCACCGCATTCGCATTCATGGCGACATCCATGCCGCCGATGGAGCCGCCGAATATGAACATGGCGATGGCCGCCAGCGGCACGTCGGGTGCCAGCGCCACGACCAGCAGGCCGAGGCTGCCGCACAGGCCGAACCAGCGCAGCACGGTGCGCGAGCCGTGTTTGGAGATCAGGTGGCCGCACCATGTCATGGCGGTGACCGCGCCGGCGCCGAACAAAAGGATCAGCAGGCCGAGCGTGAATTTCGAGATGTCCAGCCGGGTCAGGAAGACAGGAATCTGCGGCGCCCAGCTGCCGGTCAGGAAACCATTGGCGAGGAAAATGGCCGCCACGGCCCATCGCCCGCGAATGGCAGTCTGCATGGCGTTCGAAGCGTTCATGGCACGAATCCGGTCAGAAAATGGCTTTGCGCGGCAAATTAGATCGATTCAATTTCCAGTCAAGCGCTGTTGTGGGAAAGCATTTGGGCCAAACGGGCTCAGTGATCCTTGGGGCGCCGTGCTTCGAATTCCGCCTTCTTGGCGTCCGACGCCTCTATCTGGTTGAGCGCCTGCCATTGCGCATAGGGCATGCCGTAGACGATCTCGCGCGATTGCTCTTTGCCGAGCTCGACGCCTTCCGCATTGGCTGCTTCGCGGTACCAGTTCGACAGGCAGTTGCGGCAGAAGCCGGCGAGGTTCATCAGATCGATGTTCTGCACGTCGCCCCGTTCACGCAAATGCTCGACCAGTCGCCGAAAGGCGGCGGCCTCGAAGTCGCGCTTCTGTTCGTTGCTGAGTTCGGTCATCGAAACCTCCGTCATAGCGGCCCGGTGCGCGAGCCGAACATCTTTACCGCATGTATATCGGGACGGCGGTCGATCGCGTCAACGATCGGTGCGAGCCGCCCGGCCCAGGCGACAATGCCCTTCTGGTCCGCTATCAGATCCTGGCGGATTTCGATCAGCGCGTGGGCATAGCCATTGACGATGGCGTGCCTGAACATGGTGTCGCCGCGCAACGCGCCATCATACGGTTCGTTGTCGCCAACCACGAGTTGTTTGTCCTCAGCCAGCATATCGATCAGCGGTCGCGCCACCCGGTCGTCCTTGTCCCACAGGATACCGACATGCCACGGACGTTGCTTGCCCTGCATGGCAGGGGTGAAGGAATGCACCGAGAAGATGAAAGGCGCTTGCCCTGAAGCCTGCGCGACTGACGCAATCATGGCGCCGACCGCGTCGTGATAAGGGCGGTAGAAGCGATCGAGCCGCCTTTCGCGTTCCTCCTGCGCCAGGGGATAATTTCCGGGAATGATGGTGCCGTCGTAAAGCTGGCGAATGAGTGTTGGATCGTCCTCGCCTCGGTTGGGGTCGATCAGCAGCCGCGAGAAATTGGCGAGCACCGCCGACGCATCGAGCAGGGCCGCCAGTTCGCGCGTCACCGCTTCGACGCCAATGTCATAGGCGATATGGCGGTCGAATTCGGCCGCCGGCAGCCCCAGGCTGCCATATTCTTCCGGCAGGTCGCGGCGGGCGTGATCGGCCAGAAGCACGATGCCTCGCTTGCGGTCGCCCTCGACGATGTCGAAGGGCGCGAAAACTGTGGATCGGGTCATTGGCGGAAAATGGTCGTTCGCTGGCCTTCGGGGAGGATGCTATCGTCATTCCACGAAGACGACGTGTACGCAATGCCGTTGTTTAGCCAAGGTTTCCCGGGAAATCTGGCACGGGGCGACGGTCGTGCGCCGGGAGCCTTCCTAAATCGATTGGAATTGGTCAAAACGGCGCGTTGACATGCGCCCGGACTTTTCCGAAAAGGGGCGCAGAGAGATGCTGATGTGGTTCTTGAGGGGTTTTAGGATGGGTTCCCACGGCGGGCAGCGCGCGCGCTTTGCCTTAGCCATGCCGCTCCTGACGCTCGCCGTGGGACTGTCAGCGATGGTCACAGCTTCACCGGCGCGCGCCGACTTCCGCGTCTGCAACGCCACGCAGAACCTGGTCGGCGTCGGAATCGGCTATCGGGCCAAGGCCGGCTGGATCACCGAGGGCTGGTGGCACATCGAAGGATCGAGTTGCAAGACGTTGATCGAAGGACCGCTGTCATCAAGGTTTTACTATCTTTATGCAGAAGACGCCGAGCGCGGTGGACGCTGGGACGGCCCGATCAACATGTGCGTGGCTGAAAAAGAGTTCAAGATTGCCGGCGTAAGCGACTGCGTCGCCAGGGGCTTCCAGCGCGCTGGATTCCAGGAATATGACACGGGCGAGCAGGCAAGCTGGATGGTCCAGCTCACCGACGAGCCCGCAACGGGAGGCGCTCCAGCCGCCCCGGGAACGAATAGTCAATGAGACGTAGCCGCAAGGTCAAGATCCTAGCCACAATCGGTCCGGCATCTTCCTCCGAGGAGATGCTGAAGAAGCTGTTCGAAGCCGGCGCCGATGTGTTCCGCATCAATATGAGCCATACCGATCATGAGCTGATGCGCACGCTGGTCGCCCGCATCCGCGCGGTCGAGGAAAGAGTTGGCAGGCCGATCGGCATCCTCGCCGACCTGCAAGGCCCGAAGCTGCGCGTCGGCAAGTTCGCCAATGGCAAGGAAGTCCTGACGCTGGGCCAGATATTCACGCTCGACGACAATCCCGAGCCCGGCACCTCGACAAGGGTCTACCTGCCGCATCCTGAAATCCTGAGCTCGGTCGAGGCTGGCCATCGCCTCCTGATCGACGACGGCAAGCTCGAACTGAAGGCGGTAAAGAGCGACGGCAAGTCGATCGTCTGCACCGTTATTGCCGGCACCACCATTTCCGACAAGAAGGGCGTCAGCCTGCCCGATACCGACCTGCCGGTCGGCGCGCTGACCGAGAAGGACCGCAAGGATCTCGACGCGGTGCTCGCCACGGGCGTGGACTGGGTCGCGCTATCCTTCGTGCAGCGGCCGGAAGATCTGGCCGAGGCGCGCAAGATCGCCCGTGGCCGAGCGCTGATCATGGCCAAGATCGAAAAGCCGCAGGCCGTGGCCCGGCTGGCCGAGATCATCGAACTGTCCGACGCGCTGATGGTCGCCCGCGGCGATCTCGGCGTCGAAATGCCGTTGGAAGCGGTGCCCGGCATCCAGAAGCAGATCACGCGCGCCGCGCGCCGCGCCGGCAAGCCGGTGGTGGTCGCCACGCAGATGCTGGAATCGATGATCACCGCCCCTGTGCCGACCCGCGCCGAAGTGTCCGACGTTTCGATTGCCGTCTTCGAAGGCGCCGACGCGATCATGCTGTCGGCGGAATCGGCAGCGGGCGCCTATCCGGTCGAGGCGGTGGCGATGATGAACCGCATCGCCGCCAAGGTCGAAACCGATCCGACCTATGCCGGCATCATCAACGCACAGCGTTCGGAGCCGGAAGCGACCGGCGCCGATGCCATTTCGCTGGCCGCCCGCGAGATCGCCGAGACGCTGAAACTGTCGGCGATCATCACCTACACGGCATCGGGCACCACCGGCCTGCGCGCCGCGCGCGAGCGTCCGCAGGTGCCGATCATCGCGCTGTCGCCGATCCTCAACACGGCGCGACGGCTGTCGCTTTTGTGGGGCACGCATTGCGTCGTCTCGCCCGATGCCACCGATCTCGACGACATGGTCAACCGCGCCTGCCGCATCGCGCTGGAAGAAGACTTCGGCAAGCCGGGCGACCGGGTCATCATCACCGCAGGCGTGCCGCTGCGGACTCCGGGATCGACCAACATGCTGCGCATCGCCTATGTCGGATCGGAAACAGCCGGCCGGTAGTCGGCCGCCAGCGTCGTTGCAGTCCCCAGCGCTCTTGCCGCGGCTTCCGCGTGGTTTCTTCGCTGGAGAAACCGTCGAGCGCGAGGAATGGGGTCATGCAGATACTGATCCGGGCCGAGCATCTTTCGCCGGTTGAGCTCGGTCTTATCGAGCAGATCGAAATCGACCTTCGCAATCGCGCAATGCCATCCGGTGTTGCGCGAAGCCCAGCTTCTTTCATGGTGTTCGAGCAACCGCTCTCGGGCGCAATAGCCGTGGTAGTCGAAAGCGATCAGGCCGTTCGTCACATAGATATGGTTTCCTGAAAAACCTTCGTCAGAAATGATCCGTTCGCCGTAAAATCCCTCCAGAGGCGGATGCTTGAGGAAGGTGCCGGCGAGAATGGCGCATGCGCCGTGACCGAAGAAGATGCGATCCGGCAGCGCCCATCGCTTTTCCGGATTTTTCTTTATGCCGTGTTTCAGGACGTACATGCCGCTCTGATCCCAATGGCGGGCTGCGATAGCCGTTTTCGGATGGCACGCATCAGGTCGGCGCGAGCTCCGCTTCAGGTTCCTTGATGTCGGCGCATTTGCCCGTGCCATATGTGTCGCTGGCAATCCGTGCCTCCACCGTCCTGGCGATTGCTTCCAGATCGATATCCTTGCCGCCGACTTTCTCGATGGCGCCGACGACGAGGTCGGAAGCGATCCAGTCCGGCTTATGACCGAGATTATGCACCCAGACGAGCTCGGCACCCGGGATGTCGCGCACCAGGCCGACGGAGTGGATCCGGGCATAGACGACCTTGTCGCGGTCGCCGGAGATGACCACGGTCGGGGCCGTGATCTCTTTGTAGTGCGGTGCGGCGGCGAGCGCATAGCGATAGAGGCCGGCAACGTCGGTGGCGTTGGCGCGAAAGGCCGACGGCCTCAGCACCAGCGGGATCGAGGTTGCGGCGAGATAGTTGTCGGGCACCTTGTTGGGTGAGAAGACGCAGGTCGTGGCGTCCGCCATCCACAGCGTCCCGGCAGGATAGGTCAGCGTCTCGGAAAACAGCCGGCCGATCACCGGAATGGTGGTCAGGTCGTAGTACCAGGACGTCGCGCCGCCCGGCCAGGGATGGGTCGCCGGCGCCAGGAAGACCAGCCCGAGCGTCTTGTCCGCATGCTCGCGGCCGAAAGCCGCCGTCACCACGCCGCCGAAAGAATGGCCGACGATGATTGCCTTCTTGATGCCGAGACGGTCCATCAGGGCGGCGATGGTTGCGGCTTGCGCCGATGGGTCCTCATTGTTGCCTGGACCGCGGCCGGACCAGCCAAAACCAGGCCGGTCGAAGAACAGCATTTCGGCACGGCCTTCAAGCAGCGGCCTGAGGGGCAGCATCTGGTCTTTCAAATTGGCGCTGGCGCCATGGATGAAGACGATCGGCGGCAGATCCGCACTGGCTGGGGCGGGGAGGTGGACGTAGTGGATGCGAGCACCGTCGATGTCGGCGAAAGCGCCGACCGATGGACCGCGGCGCTCGATCAGCCACGAGCCGGCGCGGGTGACGCCGACAAGGGCAAGGACAAGCGCCATCAGGAAGGCGAGCGCGGCATAGATCAGGTTCATGCGGGGATATACGGGAATGGAGGGGGATAAGTTGTGGGGCAGTAGGGCTGGCTCCAGCGCCAGCGCCTAATGGCTATTCCTGATCTATCAAATGCCTTCGCCGGCAAGCTCTTCCGACAGGGTCGCGACCTGGTTCTGGGCGCTGCGCATCATCGGGTAGATGGCCAGCACCTTCTGCCAGGCCTCGAGCGCCGATTGCTTGTGGCCGGTCTCGGCCATGATCTGGGCCAGGCCCGACAGCGCGCCAAAATGGCGTGGCTCGAGCTGCAGCGTGCGGTCGATGTCGGCCATCGACTTGCCGTAGTTCTTCATCATGAAATGCACGGTGGCGCGACGGTTCCAGCCTTCGGCGTAGCTAGGCTGCAAGGTCACCACCTGGTCCAGGAAATCGAGCGCGACGTCGAACTTCTGATCATTCATCGCCTTTTGCGACCACTGCATCATCAGGTCGATCGAGGCGCTGCCGGACTGGAACCATTCGTTCCAGATGCTGCCGGCAATGCGCTCGGCGGCCTTTTCGTTGCGCTCGCGCTTCAGGTCGGAGAACAACTTGTCGAGCCGGGCCTGTTTCGTCATCGGCGCGGCCGGAGTGTCCGGAGCCGCTGGCTGGGCATCGGCGGGCGCCGGCTGACCATCCGCGGCCGCCACCGCGATCGGCCGATCACCGGCTTGGGCCGGCAGGGAGATGACGCCGGAAACCAGCAAAGTCGTCAAGAATACAAAAAGAATCCGCATCGCCCGAGTTTAATCCCGGGCGGCGGAACATCAAAGTGATTTTAGCGTGGGAAGGTCGGCTGGCCGACAAGCATCAGTGGGCGGAGACGAGAAGCCTCCGGCCGAAAACTCAACCCTGGCGCGCCTTGTAGCGCGGGGCGGTCTTGTTGATGATGTAAACGCGGCCCTTGCGGCGAACCAGCTGGTTGTCGCGGTGACGCGCCTTCAACGCCTTGAGCGAATTCTTGATCTTCATGGTCTTGCCTGTCGGTCTGGACCCGGTTCGGGGTCGAATTTTTAAGGCGCGCCAGAAGACGCGCCTTTTGAACGGTGGGTGGCTCATAAACGAGGAGACTTGCCCATGTCAACCGTAAGTCAACCGCAAGCGCGCTCCGCGTCCCGATATCATCAAATATCCGCCATGTCGGCCCCGTGGCATTGCGCGGCCATGAGCCGGCTGGGATGATGTCGTCCATCGCAAGCGATTTGGGAACGACCATGCGCCGAATATTCCTCTCCTCCTGCCTCGTCATCCTGGCGGCGAGCTCGGCTGCCCGAGGGCAAGAATGCGACCGCTCCGACGACAGCCAGCAGATGATGAATATCTGTGCCGGCGAGGACTATCAGGCGGCCGACGCCAGGCTCAATGCGGCCTATCAGGCGCTGATTGGCTCCGATGATGCCGACGGCAAGAGATTGCTTCAGGTGGCACAACGCGCCTGGATCAGCTTCCGGGATGCCGAATGCGCGCATAACACCGCCGCCAGCCAGGGCGGGTCCATCCATGCGATGGAGGTCTCGCAATGCCTGACCAGGCTGACCAATGATCGCATCAAGCAGCTCGCCGCCTCCGCCAATTGCGAGGAAGGCGACGCAAGTTGCGCCAGCCCCGACGCGGACAGCGACGAGGTGCAATAGGCGTGTCTGGTATCAGCCGCGGCGGCTGATGCGGGTGAAATGACCCATCTTGCGACCGGGCCGGGCCTCGGCCTTGCCGTAGAGGTGCAGCATCAGGTCGGGTTCGGCGAGCAAGGCGGGAACGCGCAGCACGTCGTCGCCGATCAGGTTCTCCATCACGCAATCGGAATGACGGTTCGAGCTTCCCAATGGCAGGCCGGCAATGGCGCGGATATGTTGCTCGAACTGCGAAACGATGCAGGCGGCTTCGGTCCAATGGCCGGAATTGTGGACGCGGGGCGCGATCTCGTTGGCCAGCAGGGAGCCGTCGGCCGGTACGAAGAACTCGACACCGATGACGCCGACATAGTCGAGCGCCGACAGGATTTTCGTCGCCGCGTCTTTCGCGTCCCGCGCGGTCGCCGGCGCAACGCCGGCCGGCAAGGTCGATGTGTGCAGAATACCGTCGCGGTGCACATTCCAGGCTGGATCGTAGGCGGCGACAGTGCCGTCCAGCCCTCGCGCGGCGATGACGGAAATCTCGCGCTCGAACTGCACGAAGCTTTCCAGGATCAGCGGCACATTGCCCATCCCCTCGCAGGTGCCGGCGAAACCGCCGGCTTCCATGTTGCGGAAGACGCGCTGGCCCTTGCCGTCGTAACCCATTCGCCGCGTCTTCAGGATGCCGCTGCCGCCGAAGGCCTTCAGCGCCGCCGCCAGCTCGTCGTCGGTGTCGACTTGATGGAACGCGGCGGTGGCGATGCCGATGCCGTTGAGGAATGTCTTTTCGCTCACCCGGTCCTGCGCCACGTCAAGCGCCCGCGGCGGCGGATAGACCGGCACTTTGGCGGCAAGCGCGGTTGCGGCGGCGACCGGCACGTTCTCGAACTCGTAGGTGACGACGGCGCTTGCAGCCGCCAGTTCGGCAAGTGCTGCCGGATCGTCATAGGCGGCCGTAATCTGCCGGTTGGCGACCTGTGCCGCCGGGCAATCCGGTTGAGGCTCCAGCACGATGGTGCGATAGCCGAGCCGGGCGGCGGCCATTGCCAGCATGCGGCCAAGCTGGCCGCCGCCAATGATGCCGATGGTCGATCCGGCGGGCAGGCTCACGGCGTATCCGTCGGTTCGGCCGCGACCTTGGCGGTCTGCGAGGCGCGCCAGGCATCGAGGCGCTGGGCAAGCTTGTCGTCGTTGAGCGCCAGCACGGCGGCGGCCAGCAGGGCGGCGTTGGCCGCACCAGCCTTGCCGATGGCCAGCGTTCCCACAGGAATGCCGGCCGGCATCTGGACGATCGAGAGCAGCGAATCCTGGCCCGACAGCGCCTTCGATTCCACCGGCACGCCGAACACCGGCAGTGGTGTCATCGCCGCCGTCATGCCGGGCAGATGCGCGGCGCCGCCGGCGCCGGCGATGATGACCTTGTAGCCGGCGGCCTTGGCGCCTTTGGCGAATTCGTAAAGCCGGTCGGGCGTGCGGTGCGCCGAGATGATCAGCCGTTCGTGGGGCACACCAAGCGCCTCCAGCGTCTCCGCTGCCTGGCGCATCGTCGCCCAATCGGATTGGCTGCCCATGATGATGGCGACGTCGGCGCGTTGATCGTCCAAGCTTCTGCTCCCCGGCGACAAAGGCGCGCCTTAGCGGAATTCGCGCGGGGCCGCAAGGATTTCAGGCCATCGGCGAGATGCCGACGGCCATATTCCGGCTCATGCCGCCGCCTTGCGGAAGCGAGCGACGAAGTCGTCGAGCTCGGGGCGCTCCATGTCGGAGATCGCCCAATAGGAGAAGGCGCCGTCGCTCCAGTGCACCATCGAAAAGCCGCCGGAGGAAAGATCGTCCGGCTGGGTGGTCTTGCCGCCCTGCTGCGGTTCGGCGACCAGGGTGATCAGGTGCTCGCGGTGGCGGTAGACCAGTGCCGGTACCGGCCGGCCCGATATCACCTCGACCCGGCCGCCGATGAGGGCGAAACCCTCCTGGGCAAGATCCGGCGCCGGCGGCGAGACGCCGATGCGGGCGTCCAGCCACGGTTTGACCGTATGGCGGTCGGAGGAGACGATGTCGATCGGGCTCGCGGCGAGCAGGCTGCGGCGATGGCCGCTGGCGACGGCCGCGGCCAAGCCGTCTTCGGCGCCGTTGAACATTACCCATTGCGTTGCGCCGCTGGCCAGCACCGCGCTGATCATGATCGATGCCGCCATGGCGCGCCAGTCGAACGAGCCGAAGCGGCTTGCCCTCGGCGATCTCCGCGCCAGCGAAGGACGCGTCCCGGCTTCACGCCGCTGGCCGACGCCAGCGCCGGCAATCAAGCCCGGCAGCGCCGACGGCGTGCCGCGCTGCGGCTCTGCTGCCTCGGCTGTCGCCGGCTGCTCGGTGCTGGCCATGCCGATCGCCGCGATGCGGGCCCGAAAGGCGTCGCTCACGTCGGGGCGCGGCAAGCGGCTGACCGCGCCTCGCAAGGCAAGGATGCGGGCATGTTCGGCGGCAAGCCGGGGATCGGCGGCGATGCGACGCTCCACCGCAAGGGCCGCCGCCGCATCAAGCTCGCCATCAACAAGGGCGTGGATCATCAGTCTGACACCTTCGGGATCATTGGGCAGTCCATCGTCATGGCCGGTCATGGCGCTCTCCCCAGTTCGGACGCCAGCAGGCCGCGGGCGCGGGCCAGCCTGGACATCACCGTACCCATCGGCACGTCGAGCATGGCCGCTATCTCGCGATAGCTGAGGCCGTTGATGTCGCGCAGCACCAGCGTTTCGCGAAACGGCTGCGGCAGGGCAGCGATCGCAGCCTCCAGTGCCGCCGTGTCGGCCCTGGCGATCAGGCTCGCTTCCGGACCATCCTCGTCCGGCAGGCTGGTGCCATGGGCGGCCGCCATGTCGTCGAGATCGCCGAGGTCGCCGACGGCCATCATGCCGCGCGGCCGGTTGCGCGCCATCCAGGTGTAGGAGGTGTTGCGCACGATGGTGAGCAGCCAGGCACGCGCATTGCCGCCGGCGTAGCCTGATATGCCGGCATGCGCCTTGATGCAGGCGTCCTGAACGACATCCTCGGCGTCGGCGGCATTGCCGGTCAGCCAGCGGGCAAGCGCCAGCGCGTCGCCGAGATGCGGCAGCACTACGTCGTTGAAACGCTCTGCCAGGGCCCTGTCGCTCAAAGCAGCACCATGATCCTCTCCGGAGCGGACAGGCCGTGCCGCCTCAAGATGCGACAGCGATTTTGCCTGGCTTGCAGGAGCAAAGCCCCCGGAAACGGGCAAAGTCGTCTGCCTTGCTGAAAGTGAATTCATCTGCGTCACCAGTGTCAAGCGCTATGAAAGGAGGGGCGCTATGAAAAGGAGGGGCGCCATGGAGAAGGGATTGATGACGATCATGCTCGGCAGCGCATGACGGCGGCTGACGCCGCAGCCGTGTTCGCTGTGCTCGCGATGATGGGGCATGCCAGTCTCCTCAACGCCAGCCGTGGCGTATGTCGAGGAGACTTGTTGAAGAGAGGATTTATTCCCGCGTGGGCAAATTCCGGCTGTTCACAGTCGCGTGATCAGCCGATGCCTTCGGCATGGTCGGTTTAGCGATCAATCCGGCCAGCGCAAGACGCCTGACGAATCCTTGCGGGCGACCTTCATCGCGTCGGCCGGGCGCTCCTTCGCCGTCAGCACGGCGCGCAGACGTTCGGCGACAATCTCCGCCTCGCCGGGGTGAAGGTTGCAGGGGTCGAGGAAGAAATGGCCGCGCTCGACCTCGTGGTTGCGCACGATGATCGGCGGCGAGCCGGCGGCAAGGGCCGAGGCAAGACCGGCGGCGGTGAAGCGGCTCTCCGGCGTGACGAATATCTGCAGCCGGTCGAGCGGATTGGCGGTGGGGTCGGGAATGATGATGGCGGCGATGCCGGGCAGTCCCTGCAGCGCGTCCTTCCACAGGTTCAGTGCTGCTTCCTCGCGCCGGCGGATGCCGGCATGGTCGCGCTTCTCCCAGGCTTCGAGTGCCGCCATGGTGCCGGCGATGCTTTCCTTGCCGACCTTCATGGCGCGCGCAACGCCGCGGTTCTGCAGATAGGCGGCCCGCACCAGATCCTTGCGGCCGGTGACGATGCCGCTGGTCGGCCCGCTCAGGAATTTATGGCCGCTGTAGATGACGACATCGGCGCCGCGCGCCAGAAAACCGCGCAGATCATACTCGGACGCGGCGTCGACGATCACCGGCACGCCCTTGGCGTGGCAGATATCGCCGAATTCCTCCAGCGACAGCATGCCGTATTGCACCGTGTGGTGGGCCACGACGTAGAGGGCCGCCGCCGTGCGCTCGTTGATCGCCTCGCTTACATGATAGTCCTGGGTCACGCTGACCGTGCCGGCGGGCACCACCCTGGCGCCGGCGACGCGGACCGACTGGTCGATCGGGGCGCCGTAATTGACGATGTGGCCGAGCTGGATGACGACCTCCGACTTGAGGTCGCCAGTGTCGTCGGGCAGGCGCTCGATGGCGAGCAGGCTGGTTCCGGTCATCGCACCGGCGATCGCCATGGTGATGCCGCTGGCGCAGCAGGCGGTGATGAAGCCGGCCTCGCCGCCGGTGAGGCGTGCGACGACCGTGCTCGCGGCGCGCTGCAGATCGTCCATTTCCACCCATTGCGAGGCCATTTCAGCCATGGCGGAGATCGCTTCCGGGACGATGATCGAGGCGCCGAGCGCGGTCATGGTGCCCGAGACGTTGATGATCGGCCGCAATCCCAGCCGTTCGCGGATGGTGGTGTTGGAGCCGGTGTCGGAAGAGGTTTTCATGTGAGCTAATCCCGTGGGTGGCAGGTCAGGCGGCGATCTCGACGACCGCTTCGATTTCGACGGTGATGTTTCCAGGCAGCGAGCCGACGCCGATCGCCGAGCGGGCATGGCCGCCGATCTTGTCGAAGACATCGGCGAACAGGTCCGAGCAGCCATTGACCACTTTCGGGTGGTCGCTGAAGGTCGGCGTCGCGTTGACGAAGCCGAGCAGCTTGACGACGCGTACGATACGGCCGAGATCGCCGGCGGCGGCATGCATGACGGCAAGCAGGTTGAGCCCGGTCAGCCGGGCATGCTGATAGGCCTGCTCGACCGTCACGTCCTCGCCCACCTTGCCGGTGCAGAGCGTGCCGTCGGCGCGCAGGGGCCCCTGGCCGGAGAGGAAGATCAGCCGCCCGCTCTCGGCATGGGTGACGAAGTTGGCGATCGGCGTCGGCGGCTCGGGCAACGTCAGGCCGAGTTCGGCGAGCCTGATATAAGGCGTCATGGATGAAGGCTCCTTGGGCGGCTTTGGCCGCCTGAGTTTAGAAATGCGAGGCTCGGAAGCGCGCCAGGAAAGTACGGAGGCGTTCGTTGCTGGTCTCCGCCGCGAGGATCTCCTTCGGCGGCCCGACGGCGCTGACGCCGCCATCGGCCATGAAGACGATGCGGCTAGAAGCGTCGCGGGCAAAGGCCATTTCGTGGGTTACCATCAGCATGGTCATGCCATCCTCGGCGAGGCTGCGCACCACGGCCAGCACCTCGCCGACGAGTTCGGGATCGAGCGCGGAGGTGATCTCGTCGAGCAGCAGGATCTTCGGTTCCATGGCCACGGCGCGGGCTATGCCGACGCGCTGCTGCTGGCCGCCGGAGAGTTCGGCCGGCAGGCTGTCGGCCTTGTGGCCAAGGCCGACGCGCCCGAGCCAGTGTTCGGCGATCGATCGTGCCTCGGCGTCCTTTTTTCCGCGCACCTTGGTCAGACCCAGCATGATGTTGCCGGCCGCCGTCAGGTGAGGGAAGAGGTTGAAGCTCTGGAACACCATGCCGGTCTCGGCGCGCATGGCGGCAAGATCGCGTTCGCTACGGCGCTGACGCGTTCCGGCTTCGCGAAAACCGACCTCCTTGCCGTCGATGCGGATCGAGCCGCTGTCGTAGCTCTCCAGGAAGTTGACGCAGCGCAGCAGCGTGGTCTTGCCGCTGCCGGAAGGGCCGATGACGGTCACCACCTCGCCGCGCTTCACCTGAAGGCTGACGGAGCGCAGCACCTCGACGGCGCCGAAGGCCTTGGAGACATCGCGCACGTCGAGCAGTGCCGGACTGGCGTTTGGGGCTTCGGACATCGTTGCTATTCCCGGATGAAGGAGAAACGCCGCTCGAGCCGCCGGCTGGCGAGCGAGAGTGCGTAGTTGACCGCGAAATAGAGGAGCGCGCCCAGTATATAGAGCGGCATCGCTTCATAGGTGCGGCCGATGACCTGATTGATGGCCTGCATCAAGTCGGTGATGCCGAGCAGCGACACCAGCGCGCTGCCCTTGACCGCGTCGGTGACGCCATTGATCCAGGGCGGCAGGAAGCGCCTGAAGGCCTGCGGAAAGATGACGTAGGTGAGCCTCTGGCGAAAGGTCAACCCGATCGCCATCGCGGCTTCGGACTGTCCCTTCGGGATCGAGCCGACCGCGCCCCTGAGGTATTCGATGACCTGCGCCGTCTTGAACAGGGTGAGCGCGGACACCGCGGCCCAGAACGATGGCAGATGCAGCCCGATCGCCGGCAGGCCGTAATAGACGAAGAACATCAGCACCAGGATCGGAATGCCGCGAATGGTGTCCGAGAAGATGCGCACCGCCCAGCGCAAAGGGGCGGGACCATAGATCAGGCCGACGCCCAGCAGGACGCCGGCGATAAGCGACAGCACCACCACCAGCAGCGAGACCCACAAGGTCACGGCGAAGCCCTGGGCAAGGAAGGGCAGTGCGTAGAGGATCTGGCTCAGCATGTCAGCGCGCCGCCCTGAACCGGCGCTCGACGAGCCGCAGCCCGAAAAGCAGCGCATAGCCGGTTACCAGATACATCGCCGTCGTGACCAGGTAGACCTCGACGATGCGGAATGTGTTGAAGTTGATCCATTGGGCGCCGAAGGTGAGTTCGGGCACCGAGATGACCGAGGCGATCGAGGTGTCCTTGAACAGCGAGATGAAGGTGTTGGAGAGCGCCGGCAGCGTGATGCGCAGCATTGTAGGCAGGCGCACGTGCAACAGCCTCTGCCATGGCGTTAGGCCGATCGCCTTGCCGGCATCGAGCTGGCCGCGCGGGACAGCCTCGAGCCCGGAGCGAAACACCTCGACCAGATAGGCGCCGCTATAGACCGACAGGGTCAATACAAACGAGGTCGGTGCACTGTAGGCCAGGTCGACCACGGTCGGCAGGCCGTAGAAGACGAGATAGACCAGCAGGATCAGCGGCACGTTGCGGATGAATTCGACATAGGCGGCGATCACCGCCCGCACCACGCGTCCGGCCGAGACGTACCAGACCGCGAGCACCAACCCGATGACGACGCCGATGGCGATCGAGATCACGGCAAGCTCGAGGCTGAGCAGCAGGCCGCCCCAGAGCTTGTCGAAATGCCGCCAGATCAGGTTGAAATTAAGGGCATAGCCCATGCATCCGCCTCGGTGTGAAGGACGTCGAGTCGATTACGGAAGGGCAACAACGCCACCCTTCCGTAATCCGGGATCAGATGACCGGGAAGCCGGGGTGACGCGCCGGCGGCTCCTGGCCGAAATAGTCCTTGAAGGCGGCGTCATAGAGCGCCGATTCGTGGCCGAACATGGCGATGGTGAAAGTCTGGTTGACGAAGGTCAGCCAGTCCAAATCGCCTTGCCGCAGCGCGGCGCCGTAAAGCATCGAATACCAGCTCTTGCCGGCATCGAAATACTTGTCTGGATTGCGCGAGGCGAGCCAGCGCACGGTGGACAGGTCGACCGCGGCGGCGTCGGCACGCTTGGACTCCAGCGCCTGCAGCACGTTCGCCTGCGTGTCGATCTGCAACACCTGGGCCTGCGGCAGAGCATAGTGGACCGAGCTTTCGGCGTCGACATTCTGCAGGATGGAAATGCGTGTCGCTGAACCACCGGCCAGCAGCTTGTCGAAGGTCTTGTTCTCGGCGGTCGGCAGGGTCAGCAAGGCAACGCCTTCGACATAGTAGGGCCGGGAGAAATTGATCAGCTGCGAGCGCTGCGCCGTCATAGTCATGAACTGAATGGTGATGTCGACCTTGTTGGTGGTCACGTTGGGAATGCGCTGGGCCGGATCCTGCATGACGAACTCGACCTTGGTCGGGTCGTCGAAAAGGCCCTTGGCGAGAATGCGGCCCATGGTGATATCCATTCCGACCAGTTCGCCGGCATCGTTCTCGAAATGCCAGGGTGCGTTGGTGCTGCCGGTCCCGACAATCAGCTTGCCTCTGTCGAGCACGGTGCGCAGCAGGCTGTCGGATGCGGCCTGTGCGGCGGCCTTCTGCGCATCGACGGCTGCCAGCACGCCGGCCGTGGCAAGTCCCGCCATTCCCAATTTCAGAAAATCACGTCTTCCGGATGTGTCGTTCACGGCGACCTCCTTTCGTGTTGTGTTCCCCTATGCACAGGCCATACACGCGGCAGTGATTATCAAAGATTGTCTCTTACAAGAGACGCATGTATCCTGTACAAGACAGATACTAGCACCGGGAATCGACAATGCAAGATAGTAGTGTTTTGGCTGCTTCGGCCGACGAGAAGGCGCCGGGCTCCCGTGAGAAGGGCCTCAACCGGGTCCTGGAAATCCTAGAGTTCCTTCACACGACGCAGCGTGCGATCGGCATTGGCGATCTCGCCAAGGGCGTCAATGCGCCGCGTTCGACCACCTACACGCTGGTGCGGTCTCTGGTCGATGCCGGCCTCCTTGAAATGGCCGGCGACGGCAATCGCGTCTATTTCGGCAAGAAGCTCTACCTTTACGGAATGGACTATGTGCGCGGCAACGACCTGTTGCGGCGCGGGCGCCAGGAGGTCGACCATCTGTCGCGCGAGACGGGCGAGACCTCGGAATTGTGCATGCTGCAGAGCGGCCGCTACACGATCGTCCATTCCAGCCCTGGTAGCAGGCCGTTCCGCATCAGTTCGGCCACCGGCCTGCAGATACCGCTGCCCTGGACCGCGTCTGGACGGCTATTGCTTGCGGGGCTGGATAGAGCCGCGATCGAAGCTATGGTGTCTGATGACGATCTCGTGCTGCCTGACGGGCGCAAGCTGCGGCTCGACGATTTCATCGCCGACATCGCAAAGGCAGGGGTGACCGGCTACTGCGTCACGTCGGGCCTGGTCGACGCTTACACGAAATGCCTTGCCGTGCCGGTCTTTTCAGCCCCAGGCAAGGTCGAGGCGACGATGTGCCTGGTGGTTCCGATCGATACGTCGGAGGAGCGGACCGCCGATCTCATCGGCCTGCTGCGCGGCCGCGCCGCCGGGCTCTCGATCGGCGCATAGGCGGAAAGTGCCGGCAGCGCGATTCCGTCTCAGGCGATGATGTCTGGAATGATCCTGTCTTCCAGCTTCATCAGCCGGTCCTTGAGGAACAGCTTCTTCTTTTTCATGCGCTGGATCTGCAGCGGGTCGCAATTCATGGCGATCATCGCGTTGATCGCGGCATCGAAATCGGCGTGTTCCTGCTTCAGCCGGGAAAATTCGAGGCGAGTATCGGCCTGTTCCTGATCGGACATTCTCTACCGTCTGCACGTCTGCGGCGCCCAAAACTGGGCCTGGTTGGGCGGGGGCGGCAATTTCTGCCACCGGCGCGCAGGCCATATCACATTTCACGTTGTCGTGGAATGCTACCACGCAGCATTCGACATCGCTGCTCGATGGTGGCACACTGTCATTGTGCCGTCACAGATACGACCTGCGGTGTACGTGCCTTGGCGGCTGCAATCGAGGAAACCATGAAAGGGAGAACCAATCATGTCTCTTGCATCCCATCTTGATGAGTTGCAGCGGAAACACGGCGACATCGAACGCGAAATCGATGACGCGATGAATCACCCGTCGGTTGACGACCTCGAAATCGGGAATCTCAAGCGACGCAAGCTGGCACTCAAGGATGCGATTGAGAAACTGAGGGCGCAACCAACCACGCATTGATCCTCACCTGACATAGCCGCTCACCACTGGCGGTCTTCCTTGCCGGCGGCGCCAGCCGCCGGTGCAGTGATTGCGATTTTCAGCGCTGCACCATAAGCCGGAACTAATATCCTTCGGACCCATTTTGTCCACCTGGCCGCCGCCAGGTCGCGTGCTGTTTCAGGCCCCGGCCGGGACCAATTGCTGCCAGTGGCGACCTGTCGCCATTGACAAGCCATCTTTGCTCCTCCACCTCATGCCGGACTTCAGCGCATCGGCCTCGGCTTGTGCGTCCAGGTGGACGCACGCGCTTCAGAGAGACGCATAGCGCTCCAGAGACAAAAGGCTGCCGGCATGACCGGATATTTTTCTTCTCCCTTCCCCCGCCGCACCTCGGTCGGCGTCGATGTCGGCGGCGTGGTCGTCGGCGGCGGCGCGCCGGTGGTCGTTCAGTCGATGACCAACACCGACACGGCCGATATCGACCAGACAGTCGCGCAGGTCGCGGCGCTGCACCGCGCCGGCTCCGAGATCGTGCGCATCACCGTCGACCGCGATGAAAGTGCCGCCGCCGTGCCGCGCATTCATGAGTGGCTGCAGCGGCTTGGCATCAACGTGCCGCTGGTCGGCGATTTCCACTATATCGGACATAAGCTCCTGGCCGATCATCCGGCTTGCGCCGAGGCGCTGGCCAAGTACCGCATCAATCCCGGCAATGTCGGCTTCAAGGATAAGAAGGACCGGCAGTTCGCGGCGATCGTCGAGATGGCGATCAAACATGACAAGCCGGTGCGCATCGGCGTCAACTGGGGCTCGCTTGACCAGGAGCTCCTGACGCGGCTGATGGACGACAACCAGGACAAGGGTTTCCCGCTGACGGCGCAGGAAGTGACGCGCGAGGCAATCGTGCAGTCGGCGATCCTGTCGGCCGAGATGGCCGAGGAAATCGGTCTTGGCCGCGAAAAAATCATCCTGTCGGCCAAGGTCAGCGGCGTGCAGGACCTGATCGCCGTCTACACCGAGCTTGCGACCCGTTCCAACCATGCGCTGCATCTCGGCCTCACCGAGGCCGGCATGGGCTCCAAAGGCATCGTCGCGTCTTCCGCGGCCATGGGCATCCTCTTGCAGCAAGGCATTGGCGATACCATCCGCATCTCGCTGACGCCGGAGCCCAATGGCGATCGCACCCGCGAGGTGCAGGTGTCGCAGGAACTGCTGCAGACCATGGGTTTCCGGCAGTTCGTGCCGATCGTCGCGGCCTGCCCGGGCTGCGGCCGCACCACCTCCACCGTGTTCCAGGAACTGGCGCAGAACATCCAGGCGGACCTGCGCAAGAACATGCCGGTGTGGCGGGAGAAATACCCGGGCGTCGAGAACCTCAAGGTCGCGGTGATGGGGTGCATCGTCAACGGTCCCGGTGAATCCAAGCATGCCGATATCGGCATTTCGCTGCCCGGCACCGGCGAGACGCCGACCGCGCCGGTCTTCGTCGACGGCAAGAAGGCGGCGACGCTGCGCGGGCCGTCGATCGCGGCGGATTTCGAGAAAATGGTCGCCGACTATATTGACCAGCGCTTCGGTCGGGGCGGCAAAGCCGCGGCAGAGTAAACCAGATGCGGCGTTTCCCGTGGGCGGCGCTGATATTCCTGTGTGGTATGGCCTGGTCGACGCTTGCCCAAGCGGATCCACCGCAATCGGCCAAGCAGCGGCTGATCGACAAGGTCTGTAACCTGATCCAGGCGCATGCCGACCAGAACGGCCTGCCCCGGGATTTCTTCGCCCGCCTGATCTGGAAGGAAAGCCGGTTCGATCCCAACGCCGTGAGCCCTGTCGGCGCCGAAGGCATTGCCCAGTTCATGCCGGGCACCGCCAAGATGCGGGGGCTGGAAAATTCCTTCGACATCAACCAGGCAATTCCGGCGTCGGCCAGATATCTCGCCGAAATGAAGGCCGGCTATGGCAATCTCGGTCTGGCGGCCGCTGCCTACAATGCCGGCGAGAGCCGGGTGTCGCGCTGGCTGAATTCCGGTGGCTTCCTGCCGATGGAGACGGAAAGCTATGTCTTCGATGTGATGGGCGAGCCGGTCGACAAGTTCACCGACCGGGCCTATGCCGGCAAAGTCGAGCCACTCGACGCCAAGCTGGATTTCGCGGTCGCCTGCCGCAAGCTGCCGGTGATCATGTCCAGAACCGTGGCGATGGCCTCAATCAACATCAAGCCATGGGGCATTCAGGTGGCGGGCAATTTCCGCCGCAGCGCCGCGATCAGCCAATGGCTCAGGGTACGGGGCCGTTTTCCGGCCCTGCTTGCCGGGCATGATCCGGTGGTCAGCCGAGTGCGTACGCCGATCGGCCGGCGCGGCATCTACGCGGTCCGGATCGGCGTCGACGACCGCGCCGCCGCCAATGTCATCTGCCAGAAACTGCAAAGCATCGGTGGCGCCTGCGTGGTGGTGCGCAACCGGTAGCCGAGGAGGGTTGGGCTGCACGGGGCACACGCCGTTGGAATGTGCCCATCGTATCCAGCAACGATTTCAGCTATAGCGGCGCCGGACCGGTGGGCTGGTCCGCCTTCGGCAGCTACAGGGACAGCGATGTTCGACGCGTACATTATCTGCGGCACGCCCAGAACCGGCAGCACCTTGCTGTGCAAACTGCTGGCGGCCACCAGAACGACCGGCGATCCACACTCATTCTATCGGCGGCAGGATGTGTCGGAGTGGGCCGAAGAATGGAACCTGCCGCCTCGCGACACGATGGGCGAGCTTGAATTCCAGCTTGCCTATCTCAATGCGGCGATCGATGCCGGCAAGGGTGGTACGGAAATCTTCGGTCTTCGCCTGATGCGAGAAAACCTGGACGAGCTTTCAGCGATCCTCGACCGGATTTTTCCGGGGCTTGTGTCGGACAAAGCGCGTTTCGAAAGGGCTTTCGGTCGCGTTCTCTACGTGCATCTGTCGCGTGAGAACAAGCTTGCGCAGGCTGTCTCCCTGGTCAAGGCGGAGCAGACCGGCCTTTGGCACGTCGCTCCCGATGGAACGGAGATCGAAAGGGTCGGATCGCCAGGAGAACCGCGGTACGATTTCCAGCGTATCAGGGACGAAGTCGCCGAGCTTGAGGCCTATGACGCAGCGTGGAACACATGGTTCGCCGAGCAAGACATAACGCCACTGCGGATTGGCTACGAGCGGCTTTCAAGCAGCCCGGCGGCGACACTGATTTCCATCTGTCAGGCCTTGGGCGTACAGTCGCCGAACGCCGGGGATGTGAAACCGGGTGTCGCGAAGCTCGCCGACGCGACAAGCCTCGACTGGATGCGCCGCTACCATCTGGACGCAACCGTCTGACGCCGGACGGAGTTCAGGCCGTCTTGGCCACCACCGTTTCGCTGAGCCAGGTGCCTATCTTGGCGCCGAGGCGATCGGGCGAAACGGGCTTGGGCAGATAGTCGTCCATGCCGGCCTCGATGCACTTGTCGCGGTCGCCCTTCAGCGCATGCGCGGTGACGCCGATGATCGGAATGTGGCCGCCCGACGACGCCTCGATCGCCCGAATGGCGCGTGTCGCCTCGTAGCCGTTCATTTCCGGCATCGAGACGTCCATCAGAACCAGCCTCGGATGCAGCGACCGGTACATCTCGACCGCGGTGCGGCCATTGCCTGCGATGCGGTAGCTCAAGCCCAGCCCATTGAGGATTTGGCCGAACACCATCTGGTTCACGTCATTGTCCTCGGCGATGAGGATGTCGATCGGGCTGTTCGGCGCGGCATTCGATTCCGGCACTGCCGCGATCGGCATGGCGGGGCCGCGGATAACCGTGAAGGCCGGCGGAGCCGGCTGAGGCATCGGTTGGATCGGTTCGCGAATGAAGTGCGCCTTGCCGACCTGCGAGCGCGCCTTCTGGATGACCGAGATGACGGTGCCGAGCAGGACCGCCGAGCGCGCCGGCTTGGTCAGATGCGCCGATATACCGAAGTCGATGATCATCTTGCCGAAATCGACCTGGTCGACCGAGGTCAGGATAACGACTGGGATGGTGGACAGCCGGCTGTCGGCGGCGATGGCCCGGGCGACATCGGCGCCGTTCATGCCGGGCATCTGATAATCGAGGATGATGCAGTCGACGCTGGCGCCGAGCTGGCAGGCGCGATCGAGGAAGGCGAGGCCAACCGCGCCGCTTTCGGCGGCGGCGCAGTCGAAGCTCCAGCTTCTGAGCTGTTCTAGCAGGATCTCGCGGTTGACCGGATTGTCGTCGATGACCAGCACACGCGCGCCGGTGACGTCGACCGGCACGATGGCGTCGCGCGCCTCGGCACGGTGGACCGGCAGCGGCACTGCGAACCAGAAGACGGAGCCGCGGCCGATCTCGCTCTCGACGCCGATCTTGCCGGCCATCAGGTCGACGAGGCGGGCGGCGATGGCGAGCCCAAGGCCGGTACCTTCGTGACGGCGGGTCGAGGAGCCATCGACCTGAGCGAACTTCTCGAACACGTTCTGCAATTTCTCGGCCGGAATGCCGATGCCGGTGTCCTCGACGCGCAGCTTGAGCTGGACGACGTCGTTGACGGTTTCGCCGCCGACATCGATCAGCACATGGCCCTTCTCGGTGAATTTCACCGCATTGCCGACCAGGTTGGTGACGATCTGCCGGAAGCGGCCGGCGTCGCCGACGACATAGGCCGGCAGCCTGGGGTCGACGCGCACGATAAGTTCCAGGTTCTTCTCGGCGACGCGCGCCGAGACAAGCGTCGCCACGTCCTCCACCGCTTCCGAGAGGCGGAAGGGGGCGGGGTCGAGCGTCAACTGCCCGGCATTGATCTTCGAGAAGTCGAGGATGTCGTTGATGATGGTGAGCAGCGCGTTGCCCGACTTGACGATAACGTCGGTGAACGTCTTCTGGCGCGGGTTGAGCTCGGTCTTGGCCAGCAATTCGGCCATGCCGAGCACGCCGTTCATCGGTGTGCGGATCTCGTGGCTCATATTGGCCAGGAATTCCGACTTGGCGCGGTCGGCGGCCTCAGCCTTGAACAAGGATTCGGCCGACTGGGCAAAGGCGCGACGGATCGCCTGTTCCATCGGCCGGAAGATCCAGAAAGCGACGATGCCAAGGACGGCAAACAACAGGCCGCTTGCCCACAGAAGCAGCCGGTCGCTGGAGGCATCCGCCTGATGGCGTTCGTCGTCCATCGCGGTGCGGACACGCACCAGCATGGGTTGAACGAACAGGTCGTTCTGGTTGCGGATTTCGCGAGTGCTCCATTCATCGGTCTTTTGCGCCACCGACATCAGATTGAAGTTGCGAACCATGTCACGCGGCGACCAGAACAAGTCGCCATTGACCGAAGCGGCTGCGAGCTCGCTGACGGTCTTGGCCGACAGGCGCGGGCGGATCGCGGCGAGCTGGGCGGTCAGTGTCTCGATCTCGCCGGTCAGCCGCTCGGAATGGTCGCGCGCCGAAGCCGTCAGCGCATCGCGCGTCTCGATCCGCCAGGCGGAACTGGTTGTCTCGGCGAAGCTGGTGGCGTTGCGCAGATCGCGGGTGAAAATGACGAGATTGCTGCTCAGCGCATCGATTTCATGGCGCAAGGAATTGACGCGATTGAGCGCAACCATGATGGCGGCTGAGGCCAGCGCGAAAACCAACAATCCTGAAAGATAACGTATCCGGACGGACCGGATAAAGGAAGAATATTCCGGCATGCGCAACCCCAACACATACGCATCATTCTAAGGATTGGGATTACGCTTCATTTACATTAAGATTTCGTTGGCACAACCGCAGGTGCACTGCTCAACGGTATGAGCCTGCCGTCAGCTGTTACGGGTTGCGACGAAGATCGCCGCGGCTTTCAGCAGGGCAGCCTTTTCGCCATAGGGTTCGAGCAGCGCGTGCGCCTGGCCGACGAGGCCGTCGAGCTGCTTGCGTGCCCAATCCGCACCGTGCAAGGCCACCAGCGTACCCTTGCCCGCGGCGGCATCCTTGCCGGTCGCCTTGCCCATCTGCTCGGCGTCGGCCGTCAGATCCAGCAGGTCGTCGGCGAGCTGGAAGGCCAGGCCGATCGCCGAACCGAACTCGGCAAGCCTTTCCAGGTCATCCGACTGTGCGCCGGCCAGGATCGCACCCGCCTCGCAGGCGAAGCGGATCAGCGCGCCGGTCTTCATCGCCTGCAGCTTTATGATGCCGGCCTCGTCCGGTCGCACTTGCTCGGCTTCGAGGTCTAGCTTCTGGCCGCCGACCATCCCACCGGCCCCGGCGGCGCGGGCGAGCGCCAGCACCAGGGCTGCGCGCCGTTCGGCCGGGAGCGCCGTCGCTTCGCCGGCGATGATGTCGAAGGCAAGCGTCAGCAAGGCGTCGCCCGCGAGGATGGCGGTGGCTTCGTCAAAGGCCTTGTGCACGGTCGGCTGGCCGCGGCGAAGGTCATCGTCGTCCATCGCCGGCAGGTCATCGTGGATCAGCGAATAGCAATGCACGCATTCGAGCGCCGCCGCGACGCGCAACGCCGCTTCGCCATCGGCGGAAAACAGGGCGGCACTTTCCATGACCAGGAAGGGGCGCAGGCGCTTGCCGCCGTTCAACACGCCATGGCGCATCGCCGCCATCAGACGATCGGGCCGAGCGATCTCACCCGAAAGCGGGCGATCGTCGAGCAAGCGACGCAGCATCACCTCGACGGCGGCCGCGCGCCTGATGAGCGCCATTTCGAACGCCATTTCGTCGTCATTCGTCATGGCCGGGACCGGTAGCCGACACTCAGACGTTGCGCAAGAAGGCAAGCGCCATTATGCCGGGGCGGTAAGAGCCCGTTTGGAAACTCATCTCCTGCGGTCATCTGAAGGCGTTTTCCGCGCTTCCGGTGTTCACGTACTCGAATGTACGCTCCGCTCCGGTTCTCGAAAACACCCTTACATGACTCCCAGGAGGCAGTTTCAAAGCGAGTTCTCTGGCATGGGTTGGGCGGCTTGGCGGAACCGATCGTCGATCATGAGACCGAAAAGCTGGACATGGCGACGAGATTGCGAGGCGTGAGCCGCCGCAGTCTCAAGCGCTGGGTCCGGCGCGGCATCGTCGTGGCCGCCGTGCTGGCGCTCATCCCGGTGGTGCTGACCTTTCTCTACCTGCCGTCCTTCGTGCATCCAGTGTCGACGCTGATGCTGAAGGATCTCGCGACATTCTCCGGCTACGACCGGCGCTGGGTGTCGATCGATGATGTCGCGCCTGTGCTCGCCCATTCCGTCATCATGTCGGAGGACGGGCAGTTCTGCTTTCATCGCGGCGTCGATCTTGGCGAGCTCAGGGGGGTCGTCGATGATGCGCTGGCCGGCGAGGCGACGCGTGGTGCCTCGACCATCACCATGCAGACGGTGAAGAACCTCTTCCTGTGGTCGCGGCCGCTGGGCTCGGTGCGCAAGGTCGTCGAACTGCCGCTGGCCGTCTATTTCGACGCGGTGATGTCGAAGCGGCGCATTATGGAGATCTATCTCAACATCGCCGAGTGGGGGCCCGGCATCTACGGCATCGAGGCGGCGGCGCGGCACCATTTCGGCATTTCGGCAAAGCAGCTGTCCAGACGGCAGGCGGCCCTTCTCGCCGTCACGCTGCCCAATCCGATCGCCCGCAATCCGGCAAAACCAGGGCCGGGCTTGAGAAGGCTCGCCAATCTGATCGAGCGGCGCGCCGGCCGCTCCGGCGCCTATGTCGGTTGCCTGGACTAGCCGGTATAAAAAAGATTCACCACAGTGCTGGCCAAAACGGTGTCAGGCGTGTATAGGCACCCGACTTTCTCAGATTTAGGCCCCGACATGGCCCTTTCACGAGGGCGGGCGGGGCTTTTGACCATGTAGTGGAGCATATCCATGGCCGTTCCGAAACGCAAAACCTCTCCGTCCAAGCGCGGCATGCGCCGCTCGGCCGACGCCCTCAAGGCCCCGACCTATGTCGAGGACAAGAACTCCGGCGAAATGCGCCGCCCGCACCACATCGACCTGAAGACCGGCATGTATCGCGGTCGCCAGGTGCTGACGCCCAAGGAAAGCTGAGACCAGCTTTTCCCAAGCAACCGAGTTACAAAAGACCGGCTTCTGGCCGGTCTTTTTGCGTTTTGGCCTTGCCCTGCGCGCCGGCTACTTCAAGCGCTGAGCTTTTTTGTCTCGTCTTTCATGTCGGCCGGGCAACCGGCTGACATGGTTGTTGCATCCGGTATTCGACCGTGTTTGCGGCCGCGCACGAAAAATCTTGACGCCGTGCCTGTGGGGCATTCTACAGAAGGTGCCCCCATATGGAGACGCCAGATGTTCGGTGCCGTCCCGCTTTTGATCGTGCCTTTCGTGCTCTACAATCTCGGCCTGCTCGGTATATTCGGCGGCGGCGACGATCCGTGGGCGAGCGAGATGTTCTCGTTCCGCATGATGTCGGGCGGGGTGTTCTCGATGACGCTCGGCGACCTGATCGTGCTGATCGGGCTGATTTTTCTGTTCCTTGAAATGGTGAAGTCGGCGCGCACGACCACCGCCTCGATCATGGACCATCTGTTGTCGACGCTTGTCTTCGTTGCTTTCCTGGTCGAGTTTCTGCTGGTGAAGGGTGCCGCGCACTCCATCTTCTTCACGCTGCTGATCATCGCGCTGTTCGACGTGCTGGCCGGGTTCGCGGTGTCGATGCGGTCGGCCAGCCGCGACATCAATTTGAGTTAGACCGGAACCTCAGCCCGGATCGGCGGCGAAGCCGGCGGCTTCGATGCCGGCAATCGCGGCCGCCTCGTCATTGTCAGACGTGTCGCCGGAAATGCCGACAGCGCCGATGACACTGCCTGCCTTGTCGCGGATCAGCACGCCGCCGACGACCGGCAGCACGCGTCCACCCGACACGTCGGAAATGCCGGCAACCAGATGCGGGCGCTCCTTGGCGAAGGCCTCGACCCTGCGCGAGCCCATGCCGATCGCCAGCGCGCCATAAGCCTTGCCGGCCGACATTTGCGGGCGCAGGAACGAGGCGCCGTCCTGGCGCTGGAAGGCGACCAGGTGCCCGCCGGCGTCGAGCACCGAGACGCCGAGCGGCTTGAGCTTGAGGTCGGCGCCCCTGGCGAAGGCGGCATTGATGATCTCGACGGCTTTTTCGAGCGACAGAGCGGTCATGGCAATCTCCTGTTGAACAGCCCAATCATCGCCGGCCAGCCGGACCAGGCAATCCCGCTTTCGGTTGAAATTGCTTCCCGCGCAGCAGCGGGACGAAGGCGTGCCTGTCGGATGCGTTACGACCGCTCGATCCAGGACGAGGCATTGGCGGAGAGACGGGGCTATTTTTTCTTGGCGCGGGCCGGCTTCTTGGCAGGTGCGGCAGGCGCGTTGGCTAGATCTTCGGCTTCCTTGGCCAGCCGCAGCGCCCGCAGCTTGTCGGTCTTGGCCTTGCGGGCATCGCTCTCGGCGACGTATTCGGCCATGGCTTTCTGCCGGACCGTCGCCGCCTCTTCCTGCTTCTTGAAGCGCAGATCGGCACGCGCGCGGGCAGTGTCCCTAGAGTTCTCAACCAAGAGCGTATCCAATCCCGTGAAGTGTGATTTCCGTCCTTTGTAGCAGAGCCGGCCTTTCAACGGGGAAAATAGTTGGTCAGACGGCCGGGCTGGCGTTGCGGGCCTTTTCGGCAACCACCGCTTCATAGGCGGCCTGCAGCGTCGCGCGGACAGAGGAGCCGGGCGCTGTGTCGAGGGGGGTGCCGAGATGCTCATGGCGCAATTCGTCCATGAATTTCTCCCACATTGGAGGTCCGCCCTTTTCCAGGAGTTCGGCGCGGATCGAGAGTTCCTCGCTTGTCGGCAGCCAGACGCGGCCCCAGGCGCCGAGATGGGCCAGGATGGGCACCAGCGTGATGGCCATCTCGGTCAGGCTGTAGATCGCCTTCTGCTTATGACTGGGGTCGTCCGCCTTGGTCAGCATGCCGAGCTCCATCAGCCGCTTCAAACGGTCTGCGAGGATGTTGGAGGCGATACCCTCCATCGAGCCGTTGAGCAGCTCGCGAAAATGGCGCCTGCCGCCGAAAATCATATCGCGCAGGATGATCAGGCTCCAGCGATCGCCGAACACCTCGAGCGAAAGGTTGATCGGGCAGCCGGACCGGCGATCGAGGGTCATTCCATTTTCTCCACAAAAACCGGTTGCATTATTGTATCGGTTTTATTATCGTGCAACCGATTGCAAAATGCAAGCAGATGAGGAGGCCATGAAATGACGAGCAAAGACCGTCCCGAGATCGTATCGGAAGCCTTTGGCGATCCGGCGGATCCGGCGCTGCTGCTGATCATGGGCGCGATGGCCTCGATGCTGTGGTGGCCGGAGGCGTTTTGCCGGAAGCTCGCGAATGCCGGCCTTTACGTGATCCGCTACGACAATCGCGACACCGGTCGGTCGACCAAATATCAGGTGGGGCAGCCGCCCTACACTTTCGACGACATGGCTGACGACGCGATAGCCGTTCTCGACAGTTACGGCATCGGCAAGGCGCATGTCGCGGGCATGTCGATGGGCGGCATGATCGCGCAGTTCGTCGCGCTCCGGCACCCTTTGCGCGTCGCTTCGCTGACCGTGATCAGCAGTTCGCCCGTGGGGACCGACACGTCGCATCTGCCGCAAACGACCGATGCCTATATCGAGCATTCGGCCGATGGGGCCAAAGTCGACTGGGCGGACCGCCGCCAGGTCATCGACTTCATGGTCAGCGATGCACGCGCGATCGCCAGCACCGCGCATCGGTTCGACGAGGCCGGGATGAGGGCGTTCATCGAGCGGGATTATACCAGGTCCGGCGGCTTGCTCAGCGCCACCAATCATTTCATGCTCAAGGGCAATGACCAATGGAAGGGTCGCCTGCACGAACTGGCGGTGCCGCTTCTGGTCATCCACGGCACGTCGGATCCGATCTTTCCGGTCGAGCATGGCGAGGCCTTGGCCCAAGCAGTTGCCGGCGCGAAACTCCTTCGTGTCGAAGGCGGCGGTCACGAACTGCATCCGGATGACTGGCCTGATATAGAAGCCGCCATTGTCGAGCATGTCCGATCCAGCTGAGACTTCGTGGGCGAGCCTTGACGAGCGAGGCCTGCCGCAATAGTTAAGTAAATGCTTCAGTGTTTCCACAGAACAGATGAGCACAAGAATGTCCCTGACGCTGCATTTCCATCCGCTGGCCTCCTTTTGCTGGAAGCCGCTGATCGCGCTCTACGAGAACGCCACGCCTTTTGCGCCTGTCATCGTCGATCTGGGCGACGAGCAATCGCGCGCGGCCTTTCTGAAGATATCGCCGACCGGCAAGATGCCGGCGCTGCGCGACGACGCGCGTGACCGGACGGTGCTGGAATCGACCATCGTCGTGGAATATCTGGCCACGCACTATCCGGGACCGGCCGAACTCATTCCAGCCGACATCGATTTGGCGCTGGCTGTCCGCCAGGCCGACCGCTTCTATGATTTCTATGTGCAGGAGCCGATGCAGAAGATCGTCGGCGACAGGTTGCGGCCGCAGGACAAGACCGATCCATTCGGTGTCGAGCAGGCGCGGAGCCAGCTGCGCAATTCCTACGCCATCATCGAACGGGAGATGCTGTCGAGGGAATGGGCTGTGGGCGATATCTTCACCATGGCCGATTGCGCGGCGTCTCCGGCGCTCTTCTATGCCAACAAGGTCGAGCCGTTCGGCGACAGCTATCCCGCCGTGAAGCGCTATCACGACCGCCTGCTGCAGCGCGCCGCCTTCACCAGGGTGATCGAGGAGGCGCAGCCTTACTTCAAGTTCTTTCCCTACAACAACGGCTGATCGCGATGCTGCACGATCCCGCCCAACTCGACCTGATGTTCCAGGCGCTCGCCGATCCGGCGCGGCGGCAGATGGTCGACCGGCTATCACGCGGCCCGGCGTCGGTGAGCCAGTTGGCCGAGCCGCTGGCGATGTCGCTGTCGGCGGTCGTCCAGCACCTCAATCTCCTGGAGGCGAGCGGCCTCGTGCGCACGCAAAAGGTCGGACGGGTGCGCACCTGTCAGATCGAGCCGAAGGCGCTGCGCGCGGCCGAACACTGGATCAATGAGCGGCGCCTCTCATGGGAACGCCGGCTGGATCGGCTCGGCGATTTTCTTGCGGAGAACTGAAGAGGAGCATGCCATGTCAAAGAGAAAATCCGATCTTGTCCGCGGCTATTTCGCGGCCTTTCAGGCCGGCGACCGCGCCGTCATGGAGGCGACCCTCGCCGACGATTTCACCTTCACCAGCCCCTATGACGACGCCATCGATCGCACGACCTATTTCGAGCGCTGCTGGCCGAATGGCAAGCTGTTCCGGTCGATGACGATTGAGCGGATTTGCGAAGACGGGGCTGCCGCCTTCGTTCTGTATGGCTGCGAAACGGTGGACGGAAAATCCTTCCGCAACACCGAGCTACACGTGTTTCGCGGCGGCCGGCTGCGTAGTGTCGAGGTCTATTTCGGCGCTGCCTATCGCAACGGTGTCTTCATTCCGCCGAACCAATCGAGTTGACCAGCGAGGACCCAAGCCATGACCGAACGTTCCGTCGTCCACTCCACCTTCGTTATCGAGCGCCTCTATCCGGCGGCGCCATCGAAGGTCTTTTTCGCGCTCAGCAATCCGGACGCCAAGCGGCACTGGTTCACCGATCCGGGCAACCCGATGCCCAGCCGATACGAACTGGACTTTCGCGTCGGCGGCAAGGAGATCAATGCCGGAGGGCCGAAGGATGGGCCGATCCACGTCTACACCGCCACTTACTGGGATATCGTGCCCGACCAGCGCATCGTCTACAGCTACGACATGCTGTTTGGCGATATCAGAATTTCGGTGTCGCTGGCCACGATCGAACTTTTTGCCGAAGACAAGAGCACGCGCCTGGTGCTGACCGAGCAGGGCGCTTTCCTGGATGGCCATGACACGTCCGGCACACGCGAGCATGGGACCGGGGTGTTGCTCGATCTTCTCGGCAAGTTTTTGCGGATAGAAACCTGATCGTTGTGGCCGCTGACCGAAGAGGATCAGGCTTCCCAGAATTGATCGAGCCAGATGTTGAGTCTGAGGAAGCCGGCATTGCTCACCGTATAGACACGCCGCGTCCCTTCAGCCTTGGCATTGACCAGTCCGGCGTCGAGCAACACTTTCAGATGCTGTGATACCGCCGGGCGGGAGACTGGCAGCCCGGCCGCCAATTCGTTGACGGTCTTCGGACCGCGTCGAAGTTCTTCCAGAAGATGGCGCCGATTGGGATCGGCGATCGCCATGAAGGCGTCGGAAAACATCATGCCTCATTTGTGAGGCAAAGTTTTTCAAATCTCAACTGTTTGCTTCTGCTTTTCTTCTCGGATCGAGCCGCAATGCTTCGGGGGTCACCGAGCGGTCGGCCGGCTGCGTCTTGAAGGCATCGCGATCTCCGATCGGCACCGGCGCGCGGCGGCTGATGCGCAGCAGCGTGTAGCCGGCCAGCGACAGATGCGCGAAGGCTGTCGCCAGGAACAGGCCCTCCGGGCGCATCCAGCCCATCAGGGCGGCGGCCAGCAACGGCCCGATCATGGTGCCGAAGCCGTAAAGCAGCAGCAGCCCGCCCGACACCTTGACGAAATCTTCCGACCGGGCGTGGTCGTTGGCATGCGCTACGGCGATCGAATAGAGCGTGTAGGCGAAAGCGCCGTAGGCGGCGGTGAAGACGAGGACGAAGACCGCCGAGCGCGGCTCGAACAGGAAGATGAGCAGCGCAAACAGCGCCGCGCCGAAGGCGGCACCGGCCAGCACGAAACGCCGGTCGGTCTTGTCGGAGAGGCGCCCGGCCGGAAGTTGCATGGCGGCGCCGGCGACGACCACCAGGCTCATCATCAAGGCGATCTCGGCGGTGGAGATTCCGATGCGGGCGCCGTAGACGGCGCCGAGCGTGCCCCAGGCGCCGTTGGCGATGCCGATCAAAAGGCAAGCGATCGCCGACACCGGCGAGTTGGCGTAGAGTCCCTTGACGTCGAGCTTGACGTCCTGCAGCGGCTTGGGATGCGAGGCGGTCGACACGGCCGTCGGGATCAGTGACAGGCAAAACAGGATGCCGGTGATCATGAACAACGACGCCGATTTCACGTCGCCGCCGGCGACGATCATCTGGCCGCCCATGATCGAGGCATAGGTGACCATCATGTAAAGGCCGAAAACGGTGCCGCGGTTCTCGTTGGTGGCTTTCTCGTTCAGCCAGCTTTCGATGACCATGAAGGCGCCGGCCATGGTGAAGCCGGTAAAGGCACGCAGCAGGATCCAGACATACTCGTCGATGATCAGGCCGGTGAGCAGTGCCACGATCGCGCCGGACGCGGCAAAGGCGCCGAAGGCGCGCACATGTCCGGCGCGGCGCACGATGCGCGGCGCAAAGAAACAGCCGGTGACGAAGCCGCCGGCCCAAGCCGTGCCCATCAGGCCGAGCGAAGCGGTCGAGAACCCTTCCACCTGGCCGCGCAAGGGCAGCAGCAGCCCGTGCAGTCCCGATGCAGCCAGAAGAAAGGCGGTGCCGCGAAGCAGGGAAAGGATCGGTCTGTAGGCTGCGAGCATTTTTTGATCCGGCTGGGGACTGGGCGGGGACGCAGGTTTAAAGGCAGTCGCATTCGGTTTTCGGCGGCGGGCGGTTACCTCAGCGAACTTATCCGCGACGGAACAGCGCCTCGGCAGCCGACTTGGTGGTGTCCTTGGTCTTGAGTTCGGCCTCCAGCCGGGCGATCTCGTCGCGCAGGATGCCGATGCGCTCGGACAGTTCACCGACGGAAAGCAGCGACAGGTCTTGCCCGATCTCGTGCGGACGTGCCTTCTTCTTGGGTTCGTCGTCGAAGATCGCCATGGCTGCTCCTCCTCCGCCAGACCAGATTGGCCATTTGCCTGATTTGGCAATGAGCATACATAGGGCAAGGGCGTCGATGCAAACAGCCGGTAAGAGTGCGGCGAGGAAAGACGGAAAACTTCATGGCGAGCGGACAGAAAATTCCGGCACGGATGACGGCGATCGCTATCTCGGAGCCGGGTGGCCCACGGGTGCTGAAACCGGAAACGCGCGACGTACCGCAGCCCGGCCCCGGCGAAATCCTGATCAAGGTGCATGCCGCCGGCGTCAACCGGCCGGACGTGCAGCAGCGCAAGGGGGCCTACCCGCCTCCGCCCGGTGCATCGGACCTGCCGGGCCTCGAGGTGTCGGGAGAAGTGGCCGCTCTTGGCGACCAGATATCGCGCTGGCGCATCGGGGACAGGGTCTGCGCGCTCACGCCCGGCGGCGGCTATGCCGAATATGTCAGGGTTCATGCAGGCAGCGTTCTGCCACTGCCGGCGGGCTTCACCCACACGGAAGCGGCGGCGGTGCCGGAAAACTATTTCACCGTCTGGCACAATGTGTTCGAACGCGGCGGCCTGAAGAAGGGTGAGACACTGCTCGTCCATGGCGGCTCGTCCGGCATCGGCACCACGACGATCCAGCTCGCCTCGGCCTTCGGCGCTTATGTGATCACCACCGCCGGATCCCAGGAGAAATGCGACGCCTGCCTGAAGATCGGAGCCGACCGTGCGATCAATTACCGCGAGCAGGATTTCGTCACCGCGGTCAAGGAGGTGACCGAAGGCCGAGGCGCCAACGTCATCCTCGACATGGTCGGCGGCGACTATGTCCAGCGAAACTACGAGGCCGCCGCTGTCGAGGGCCGGATCGTGCAGATCGCGGTTCAGGCAGGCGCTGTCGCCAGTGCCGATTTTTCCAAGGTAATGGTCAAGCGGCTGACCCATACGGGCTCGACGCTCAGGCCGCGCACAGTCGAATTCAAGGCGGCGATCGCGGCGGCGCTGGAGGCACAGGTGTGGCCTCTGCTGGGCACGCGCAAGGTGGCACCGGTGATGGACATGATCTACCCGCTTACCGACGCATGGCGCGCGCATGAGCGGATGGAGGAGGGGGAGCATATCGGCAAGATCGTGCTCGACGTCGGCTAGGACGCCAGCATTTTCGGCTCGGCCCGACCGGATCTCGACACGGTCTGGCCAGCGTCCTTCGCCCCTGCCCACAAGATGAACACAAGCTTAATGGTGCAATGCAGCATTTGCATCATTGCTATGCAAAATCGGCTGTTCAAGTCCCGCCCGATGATCACTATTTGAGCATCATCGAAACGAACCCAATTCAGGAGGACTACCATGAACCCGATCCGTGCTTTCCGTAACTGGCGCATGTACAACGAGACCGTTCGCGAACTGAACCGCCTCAACGCCCGTCAGCTCAGCGACCTCGGCATCAACCGCGGCGACATCGAGCGGATCGCCCGTCAGGCGATCTGATTGCAAGCGCGACCCGCCGCAAGGCAGGGTCGCAATGCAGAGCCGCCGCAGACGCTTGTCGTCGCCGGTTCCAAACCCGCTGGACCCTGTCCGGCGGGTTTTGTCTTTTGGGGGATTGGATTCATCTCGGCTTCGGCGTGATATGCCATGGCGATCCGCGGCAAATGCGGCGGCAGGGTTTGGACCGCCGTGGCAAACGTTAGCCGTCACCGCGTGCCTCGGTTGGCCACGTCGTTCCCAGCTCTTCCAAAAACGTTGCGAAACGACCTGAGAGCAGTTATACAGGCCGCGAATTTCCCATTTTGGTGGCTCTAAACCACCGCCCGCGCGGGAACGCGGGCGAAGGAGAAGGATTTTTGAAATGGCCAATACGCTCTTGATGCCCAAGGCGACCGCCGTCTGGCTGGTCGACAACACCGCGCTCTCCTTTGAGCAGATCGCGCAGTTCTGCGGGCTGCATCCGCTCGAGGTCAAGGCGATCGCCGACGGAGAATCGGCGCAAGGCATCAAGGGCATGGATCCGATCATGACCGGCCAGCTGACCCGCGACGAGATCGCGCGCGCCGAGAAGGATCCGAACCAGCGCCTGAAGCTTTCCGACCCCAAGGTGCGGGTACCCGAATCCAAGCGCAAGGGCCCGCGCTATACGCCGCTGTCGAAACGTCAGGACCGGCCGAACGCCATCCTGTGGCTGGTGCGCAATCATCCAGAGCTGAAGGACGCGCAGATTTCGCGCCTCGTCGGCACCACCAAGTCAACGATCGAGCAGATCCGCGAACGCAAGCACTGGAATTCGGCCAATCTGCAGCCGATGGACCCGGTGACGCTGGGTCTCGCCTCGCAGATCGACCTCGACATGGAAGTCAACCGCGCCTCGCGCGGCCGCGAACAGGCGCAGCCGGTCGGCGACACGCTGCTGCCGGCGGCATTGACCGAGCGGTTGGTGCCTGCACCGGAGAAGCCGAAGGACGAGGACGCGGAGCTCGATGCAAACGCCGTCTTCGCCAAGCTGTCGGCGCTGAAGTCGAAGGACACCGATACGGACGACGAGGAATAGGCTTTTCGCGAACGGAACAAAATAGCCCGCTTCGAGCGGGCTATTTTGTGCGGCCGGCAAGTCTCAGCTTCGCGCCGCGCGGTCGGGCGCCATGCCGTAGTCCTCGCTGCGCTCCACCGCCCGGTAAAAATCGGCAAGCTGCTTGCCGCGCTCCGGCTTGAAGATCCGGCCGGCGATGACCACGGAGGCAATGCGGTCGATGCGGAAGGCGCGGAAATCATCGCGCATCTCGCACCAGGCGACCAGCGTCCACACCTTGCCCCAGAACCACAGGCCGAGCGGCCTGATATCGCGCGCGGTGCCGCGGCCGGCTTCGTCCGAGTAGTCGATGGTCAGCACCTGGCGCTTTTCGACCGCGCGCTCGATCAGGTCGATCGCCTCGCGGGCGGCATCGCTGACCACCCACATCGGCGTGTGGATCTCGGTGCGGGCGATGCGGTCTTTCTCGGCATCGGGCAGCACGGCACCGATCTTGACCAGTGCTTCGTCGGCGGCCCGCGCCATGGCGGCGCCGCCAAAGGCGCGCACCATGCGGGCGCCGGCTACCAGCGCCACGATCTCGTCACGCGTGAACATCAGCGGCGGAAGGTCGAAACCCTCCCTCATCATATAGCCAACGCCAGCCTCGCCGTCGATCGGCACTCCGGTCGACTGCAGGTCGGCTATGTCGCGGTAAATGGTTCGCTCGGAAACCTCGAGCCATGTGCCGAGCTTCTGGGCGGTGACAAGGCGGCCACCACGCAGATGCTGCACGATCTGAAAGAGCCTGTCGGCGCGGCGCATCGTTTGCTTCCCCAGTGTTTTTCCCATGCATGCCGTGGCTCCCTGACCGGATCCACTTCCACATGACATGCATTACGGCTTCAGCCCTTCGCGCTTGCGCTGCGCGGCGACGAATTCCGCGCCGAAGGACAGTTTCCTCGTTGTCGGCGTCTTCGCATCGAGAACGCGCCAGAAGGGAGCGACGTCGCTGAGCGTCATGCCGCGCTCGAGATCCTCCTTGGCAGCCTCGGCGACCGTACGCGGATGATAGCCCATGGTGACCGGGCATGTCACTTCGGCGCCATGCTCGATGGCAAGGGCCGTGCGCAGCGCGCGAACGTCCATATCGACGCCTTCGGGGATGGAGCGGATGAAATCGTCGACCTGGCGCGCGGTCGGCACCAGCATGGGCTGGCCTTCGATAACGTCCCCTACCGTGCGCGGCGTTGGCTTCACGCCGTTGATGCCAGGCGCGTTCAGCCTGTCGTTCCAGTGTTTCATCGATCGTCCTTGGCCGGCCATGCGCATTGTCCCACCATCGCACGCACCTCCTGACAGCATGCTGTCAGGAGGCTTCAGCATACTCCTTGGCGAACAGCGTCCGCATCTGCGCGAGTTCGCTGCCTTTTTCCGGGTAGAGCGTCTGCAGGAAGGCAAGGGCGAAAGTGCCGGGCGCCGAACCTGGCGCGGACACGATTTTGCCGTCGGCCACGGCATGTGGCACATCCTGATAATTGCCGTCGCCTGCATAGCCGGACTCGTGACGGCTGATCCAGTCACGGCCATTGCTGGTATGTCTGGCGTTCTCGAACATGCCGGCTCGGGCCAGCGCCAGCGTTCCCGCACAGATGCCACCAACGACACCGCCGCGCGATGCGACAGCCATCAGCAGTTCGGCAGCATCCGGCGGCGTCTTGCCCGCCCAGTGGTCGGAACCGATGACGGCCACGGCATCGAGATCGGTATTCTCATTGATGCTGGCCGAGCGGTCTGGCGTCAGCTTAAAACCGCTGATTCCGGTCACCGGCTTGCCGTCGGGCGTCAGCGACACGGCGCGAGCGCCGAACCATTCGACCGCCGAGGCCGCCAGCAGCCCATATTCCCAGTCGGCAAAACCTTCGATGAACAGAAAGCCGATTGTCTTCTGATCGGACATGAGCTCGCTCCATCCCTCGCGCGCCGGACTTGATATCTGGGTGCTGACGCGTGAGCATCCAACCGCTGCGTTGAAAATTTCGTCTCAATTGCCGTGATGGCGACGCTCGGCATACATGTCCGGCCAGCCGATATCCTTGCGAATGTCTGCGGGTAGCGCGTTCATGAACCGCTGGGTCCGGATCTCGTTGCGCATCGTGCGGATCTTGCCGACATAATGCTGCATGCCGCGCAGAATGGTAAAACCGTTCATGACCAATCTCCTCTCTCTAACTGGAGACACTATCGCACACCCCTCCTGACAGCAGTCTGTCAGGAGGATGGCAGGTCGTGTGGCGACTGTTCCGTTCTTGTCGTGACGGGTCACGCGAGCGCGGATTGTTCACTAAGGCAGGGCTAATCGAGGCAGTATTGTTCATAGCTTGGCGACGGACTGTCGGGATAGGCGGCCTTCAGCGAAGTGACCGGAGTTCTGATATGAAAGGAGAAAATTCTTCCCCAAAAACAGGGAGACCACCATGAGCTTGCAACTGACAGGAATTCACCACCTGACCGCCATCACCGCCAATGCGCCCGGCAATCTTCACTTCTACACGAGGCTGCTGGGGCTGCGGCTGGTCAAGAAGACAGTGAACCAGGACGATACCTCGGCCTACCATCTCTTTTACGCCGACGCCGAGGCAACGCCGGGTACCGACCTCACCTTCTTCGACTGGCCGATCGGCCGCGAACGGCGCGGCACACACAGCATCGCGCGGACCAGCCTCAGGGTCGGCAGCCAGGAGAGCCTTGGCTGGTGGAAGCAGCACCTTGCCAGCGAGGGCATCGTGACAGGAGAGATTGCCGATATCGGCGGCTACAAGTCACTGGATTTCGAGGACCCCGAAGGCCAGCGCCTGCGGCTCGTCAGCGATGGCGGCAAGGGCGGCAGCCATCCCTGGGCGCAAAGCCCGGTGCCGGCCGAGCATCAGATCCGCGGACTGGGGCCGATCGTTATCAGTGTTCCCGACATCACCAACACCGAGGCGGTGCTGGCCAGGGTGATGAACATGCGCAAGGTCCGCGACTATGCCTCGCCTGATGGCGAGGGCCAGGTCCACGTTTTCGAAATGGGCGCGGGCGGGCCGGCGGCGGAGCTTCATGTGGCCGTGCAGCCCGGGCTGGCACCCGCAAGGCAAGGCGCCGGTGCGGTTCACCATGTCGCCTTCAGGGCGCCGGACGAGGAGACGCTGCATCAGTGGACGGCGCGCCTGGCGGAATTCCGGCTGCCGTCAAGCGGCGAGGTCGAGCGCTACTACTTCCGCTCGCTCTATTTCCGTGAGCCGAACGGCATCCTGTTCGAGATTGCCACCGACGGGCCAGGGTTCACCGCCGACGAGCCGCTGGAGACGCTGGGCGAAAGCCTTGCCCTGCCGCCGTTCCTGGAGGCAAAACGCGCATCGATCGAGGCTGGCCTCAAGCCGCTGAAGTAGATTGCTGCGCGGTCAAGGCGTGCGTCGCGTTCCAGTTCGGGTTCGCGGCGCCTTTTCTTTCCCGGAGACCGAACGAACCGCTTTGACAGGCGCAAGCGTTGCTGGTCAAAGGCAGCATGACGAAACTCCTCGCCCTTGTCATCGTCGGGTTCATGGTCATCCAGCTCATCAAGCCGCTCGGCTGGCCGGGGCTCAGGCGCCGCGGCGATTTCTGGAAATTGGCATTGCTCGCCATGGCGGCGATCTCACTGGCGGCCGTGCTCGGGCACTTGACATAGGCCTGGGGACAGCTGCGGTCGCTCTTCAGCCGGCAAGCACTGGGCCGACGAGATGTTCCGCCCAGGCCCGGTAGCCGGCCTCCGAGGCATGAAACCCGTCGGAAGCAAAACCGGCCTCGGGGTTGGTGATCGGCAGGCGCGGCGCCGGCACCGCGCCGCGCTCCAGGCAGAGGCGTTCGCCCATCCGGTTCATCGCGGTGGCGCGGATCTCGAGGATCTTGCCGAGCAGCGATGGCATGGCTGGCGCACGCGTGAACTCCAGCACCGGCGACCATACCACGCGCGCCTCCGGCCATTTGGCGCGCAGCGCGTAGAGGAGGCCGCCGAACTCCTTCTTGAAGCGCGGCACGGAATGAAAATTCTTGGTGTCGTTGGTGCCGATGGCGAGCACGATATGCGTCCACGGATCAGCCGACAGATTGGGCAGGACATGGTCGCGGATCTGACCAGATGTCGCCGAATTGAAGCCGGCGGCACGCCAGCGCACAGCGCCGCCGGTGCGCTGTGCAATCATGACGGCAAGCTGCGCGGCAAGCCCGTTTTCGGAATTGCCGATGCCGACCGAGGCGGCGGAGGAATCGCCCAGCACCAACAGCGAGATCGCCGGAGCCTGGCCCGAGATCTCGTGCATGACCGGTCCCCGCGCCGGCAGCATGCGCGAGGTGCGGCGGCGGACACCCAAGCCCTGCCAGACATAGATCGGGAAGGCGAGCCAGGTGAGGAAGGTCGGAAAGCGTCGCATCGCTGGTCCATTGAACTGGTTTGCGACCAGCATCTAACGCATGTCGCGAGAGAGGTGAACGAGCATCTCCGGCGAAAACAGGATCGCCTCGAACGCTCTACCCCTTTGTTTTACGCAATTCCGAAGGCGCTCCGCACTTTTGCTGGTCAGCCATCGTGGCAATCGTGCTCCGCTTGCGGCTCGCCTGCATATTCGTCATGCAGCCGCACCCAATCCATCAGGTTGCGGTAGAGGCCGGTCTCACCCCGGCCCTTCGGCGTCAGGTCCAGATAGTGGTAGGCGCCGATCAGTTGTTCGCCGCCACGGGCACGCGAAACGAAGGTCAGGAAGATATCGCCGTTCTCGTCCCTGTAGAAAACGCTGGCGCCCGGAAGCTCCTTCGATGTCCGGGGTCGGGTCTCGAAGTTGTAGGTGGTGTCGCCAGCCGCGATCTGCCTGTCGGTGAAGGAGACCTGCATGTCGAAGTTGAAATCCGACGCATAGGACGACACCCAGTCGAACTTCCAGCCCATGCGCTGCCTGTAGGCTACAAGCTCGTCCAGCGGCGCGCGCGAGATCACTACCAGCGATACGTCGTGGTGCATGAGGTGCTGGTTGGCACCGTCGATATGATCGGCAAGAAAGGAGCAGCCTTCGCAATGATTGACGCAGCCCGGCCCGAACATGAAATGGTAGACGATCAGCTGGCTGTTGGCGCCAAACAGATCGGCAAGTTTCTTCGGCCCCCTTTCGGTCTCGAAGACGTAGTCCTTGCGAATTTTCAACCAGGGGAGTTCGCGCCGCTCGGCCGCGACGCGCTCGCGAAGCCGCGTCAGTTCCTTCTCGCGGGCCAGATGTGCCTTATGAGCCTCGAACCATTCTTCGCGCGAAACGACCTTGTTGCGATGCATGAACTTCTCCCTGTCTGCACCCCAAGGACGTACGGGATGGGCTCGCCCCGACATCGCCGCTGTCAGGAATGCTCAGAGAAAATAAGAATTCGAATGCCTTGACCCAAGGCCGGTGCGCCAAACAAAACCCGGGCACGTCTGCCCGGGTTCGAAGGGACGGATAGCAGGGGCTTCAGGCAGCCTGTTCCAGGCTCGCCTTCCATTTCCCAAGTGCCGCCAGGTGGTTCATGTGGGCGCGGTGGGTGAAGGCGGCCTGGCCGGCGGCGATGTTCGAGGCCTTGCCGCTCCATGCCTTCTGCGGGGCGGCCTGCAGCGCGCGGCCATAGGAGAAGGTCAGCTTCCACGGATGCGGGCCGATGGCGTTGATGGCATTGAGGTTGGCGGTCGCTTCCTCGTCATCCTGGCCGCCGGAGAGGAAGGCAATGCCCGGCACCGCGGCCGGCACCGTCTCGCGGAACAGCTTTATCGTCTTCTCCGCGACTTGCTCAGGACTGTCCACCGTGCCCGACTTCTTGCCAGAAAGCACCATGTTGGGCTTCAGGATCGTGCCTTCGAGGACAACACCGGCAGCGTGGAGCTCGTCATAGAGTTTTATCAGCGTCGCCTTGGAGACCTCAAAACAAGTGTCGATGTCGTGAGCGCCGTCCATCAGCACTTCGGGCTCGACGATCGGCACGATGCCGGCCTCCTGGCAAAGTGCGGCATAGCGGGCAAGCGCATGGGTGTTCGAGTTGATCGAATTGACCGAAGGCACGCCCTTGCCGGTGTCGATGTCGATCACCGCGCGCCATTTGGCGAAGCGGGCGCCGAGCTTGTAATAGTCGGCAAGCCGCTCGCGCAAGCCGTCGAGGCCTTCGGTAATGGTGTCGCCGGGAAAGCCGGCCAGCGGCTTGGCGCCGGCATCGACCTTGATGCCTGGAATTGCGCCCGCCGCCTTGATGATGTCGACCAGCGGCGTGCCGTCGGCGGCCTTCTGGCGAATGGTCTCGTCATAGAGGATGACGCCGGAAATGTATTTGGCCATCGCGTCCTTGGCGCGGAACATCATCTCGCGGTAGTCGCGGCGGCTGTCGGGGGTAGATTCGACGCCGATGACGTCGAAGCGCTTCTTGATCGTGCCGGAGCTTTCATCGGCGGCCAGCAGGCCCTTGCCGTTGGCCACAATCGCGGCGGCAATGTCTTCGAGACGTTCGCTCATTATGCTTCTCCTAACCGGTTGGTATCGGCCAGCAGGACACTACCGCCAAAGGAATGACGCCGGAAAGCTCGAATCGAGCGAAAGTGGCCGGCGCTGCCGCCAGCTCCCTTCGAGTTGATCGAATTGCCGGTGAGCCGTCGTGCCCTCAGCGCTTCAGCACGTCCACGCCGGGCAATGGCTTGCCTTCCATCCATTCCAGGAAGGCGCCGCCGGCGGTCGAGACATAGGTGAAGTCGTCGGCGACACCGGCGTGGTTCAATGCAGCCACGGTATCGCCGCCGCCGGCGACCGAAACCAGCTTGCCCGCCTTTGTGCGCGCCGCCGCATGCTTGGCCGCCGCCACCGTGGCGTGATCGAACGGCTCGATCTCGAAGGCGCCGAGCGGTCCGTTCCAGACCAGCGTCGCGGCGCGGTCGATCCACTCGCCGATCGTCGTCACGGTCTTGGCGCCGACATCGAGGATCATGCCATCGGCCGGCACGTCGGAGATGGCGATGGTCTCGCAGGCCGCACCCGCCTTGAATTCCTTGGCGACGACGCCGTCGACCGGCAGGATGATGGCGCAGCCGGCCTCCGCCGCTTCGATCATGATCTGCTTGGCGGTCGGAGCCAGGTCGTGCTCGCACAGCGACTTGCCGACATCGGTGCCGCGCGCGGCGAGGAAGGTGTTGGCCATGCCGCCGCCGATGACCAGCGCATCAACCTTCTTCACCAGGTTCATCAACAGGTCGATCTTCGTCGAGACCTTGGCGCCGCCGACGATGGCAACGACCGGACGGACCGGGTTGCCCAGGCCCTTCTCCAGCGCCTCGAGTTCGGCCTGCATGGTGCGGCCGGCGAAGGAGGGCAAGAGGTGCGCCAGCCCTTCAGTCGACGAATGGGCGCGGTGGGCGGCGGAAAAGGCATCGTTGACGAAGATGTCGCCATTGGCGGCGAGCCGTTCGGTAAAAGCGGGATCGTTCTTCTCTTCGGCCTTGTAGAAGCGGGTGTTTTCCAGGAGCAGCACGTCGCCCTTGTCCATTGCGGCGACAGCGCTGCCTGCCGTGTCGCCGATGCAGTCGGAGGCGAATCCAACGGGACGGCCGAGCACCTCAGCCGTCGCCCTGGCGATCGGCTCCAGCGAGAATTCAGGCGAGGGACCATCCTTGGGCCGACCGAAATGGGCGAGCAGGATGACCTTGGCGCCCTTGCCGGACAATTCGGCGATGGTCGGCGCGATGCGTTCGATGCGGGTGGCGTCGGTGACCTTGCCCTCAGCGACGGGAACGTTGAGGTCGACGCGCACCAGCACGCGCTTGCCGCTGATGTTGCCGATATCGTCCAGTGTCTTGAAGACAGCCATGCCGGTTCCCTTTCGTCTGAAATCGCCGGGACCATACCTCGCATCAATGACGATGCAAGGCTTGGCTGGGGCCGGGTGCGAAATTTTGAGGCGGACGGGGACATAGTCCGTGAAGACCGCCCGGCCTATGTCAGGGGCGAACGGTCGCCCGCGTCAGCTTTCGGCCGACGCTTTCTCGACCGGGGGCTCAGGGGTGTCATCCGCCTGTGTGGCCCCCCGCGCCTCAGCCGGCTTGCGCCAGCTGCGGATAAAGGCGGCGAGACGGTCGCCGATCTCGCCGGCGCTCAGGAAGACAGGCACGCGCGCCACCGGCGCGGTCGGCTCGAAGGACAGGCCGAGCCCGGTGATTTTGCCCTTGTCGTCGACGTCGCGCACAATCAGCTCGATCGGACCAAGCAGCACGCGGTCCGCATATTCGGCATGGCCGCCGAGCCGCGCCGTGATCAGCGCACCGACGGTCTGTTTCTGCTCGGCCTCGCTGAGACCGGGCGCATAGGCTGCTTCCAGTTCGGCGGCGGACCGTGCCGGATCGACGGCGAAGGCGCCGAAGAAATCGGCATCCTCCGGGTCGACGACGGCGCGGCTGGCGAACAGCTTGTCGAGCAGGCGGGGATAGCGATCGGGCACGAAGATGTAGACTTGATCGCCGGCGGCGAGCCGGCCCATGTCCTGGAAACGCATCGAGCGGCCGTCACGCAGCACCAGCGAGGGCCGCGCCCATCGCGGGATGCGTTCGCCGCGCGCCACCGGACTGCCCGGCGCCACACGATAGGCAAGGAGTTCGTGATGCGCGGAGCCGGGCAGTTCCAGTTCGACCTTGTCCAGCGGTCCGAGCCGGGCCGGCACGATCAGGCCGAGGCGCCGCGCCAGCGGGCCGACGGTCCAGCCCTGTATGACCAGGGACACCAGAACGATGATGAAGGCGGCGTTGAAGATGGTGCGGCCGTTTTCCAGCCCGCCGAGCAGCGGTGTGATGGCGAGCAGGATGGACACGGCGCCGCGCAGGCCGACCCAGGAGACGAAGGCGACTTCGGGACGCGGCAGGCGGAACGGGACCAGGCAGAGCCAGACCGCGACAGGACGGGCGACGAACATCAGGAACAGGCCAAGCGCTATCGCAGGCACCATGATCGCCGGGAACTGCGAGGGCGTCGCGAACAGGCCGAGGATGAGGAACATGATGATCTGCGCCAGCCACGACATGCCGTCCTGGAAGCGCTTGAGGATGGTGACAGCGCGGATGTCGGAATTGCCGGCGATGAGCCCGGCGATATAGACCGCCAGGAAGCCGGAGCCGCCGATGGCTCCGGCGGCGGCAAAGACCATCAAGGACAGCGTCAGCACGAAGATCGGCAGCAGGCCATGGTCGAGGTTGAGCCGATCGACAAGACGCACGATGGCGAGGCCGCCGAGCACGCCGACGATAGCGCCAAGGCCCATGTTGATGAGGAAGCCGAGGATCAGATTGGTGACCAGGACATTGGCTTCGGGGTTGGCGTGGGCGGCGATGATCTCGACCAGCGTGATGGTCAGGAAGATGGCGATCGGATCATTGGTGCCCGATTCCACCTCGAGCGTGGAGCGCACGCGCTCGCGCAGATTGATTTCGCCGGCGCGCAGCAGGAAGAACACCGCCGCCGCGTCGGTCGAGGCGACGGCTGCGCCGAGCAGGAAGGATTCCAGCCAGCTGAGGTCGAGCAGGTAGTAGGCGGCGGCGCCGAACAGGCCAGTGGTGAGAAGGACGCCGAAGGTCGCCAGCGACAGGGCTGGTCCTGCCGCCTGCCGCAGGGCGTTGAGTGGCGTGCCGAAACCGGAATCGAACAGGATGACGGCTAGCGCCAGTGAGCCGGCAAAATAAGCGATGCGGGCATTGTCGAACTGGATGCCGAGCCCGTCGGTCCCGGTGGCGAGCCCGATGCACAGAAACAGGAGCAGGAGCGGGGCGCCGAAGCGAAAGGCGATCAGGCTCGAAAACGCCGCGGCGACAACAAGCGCCGTGCCGACCAGCGTAACGAGATAGATCGCATGCTCCATCCGTGATTTGCCCCTCGAATTCCTCTGTCTCCTGGCTTCGCGGCAGAGTGGGGCGAAGGCGTGACCAGTGCAAGGCGGGAGGGTGGTTTTTTGCCCGGCGCCGCCGATTTTCGCGTTGCTGCTCCGGCAAATGAAAACGCCCGGACTAGGCCGGGCGTTTCGAGTGTCGGGAAGATCGATCTTCAGGCGATGGTCTTGCCGAAAGCCACGGCGGTGTCGCCCATGCGGTTGGAAAAGCCCCATTCATTGTCGTACCAGGACAGCACCGAAACGAAGTTGCCGTCCATCACCTTGGTCTGGTCGAGCGCCATGATCGAGGAACGCGGATCGTGGTTGAAGTCGATCGACACGTTCGGGTGATGGGTGACGCCGAGGATGCCCTTCAGCTTGCCGTTGGAGGCGGCGATGACCGCCTCGTTGATTTCCTGCACCGTCGTCGAGCGCTTGGCGATGAACTTGAAGTCGACGACCGAGACGTTCGGCGTCGGCACGCGGATCGAGATGCCGTCGAGCTTGCCCTTGAGGTCGGGCAGGACGAGGCCGATCGCCTTGGCGGCGCCGGTCGAGGTCGGGATCTGCGACAGGGCGGCGGCGCGGGCGCGGTAGAGATCCTTGTGCATGGTGTCCAGCGTCGGCTGGTCGCCCGTGTAGGAATGGATCGTCGTCATCATTCCCTTTTCGATGCCGACGGTCTCATGCAGGACGGCCGCCAGCGGCGCCAGGCAGTTGGTGGTGCAGGACGCATTCGAGATGACGATGTGGTCCTTGGTCAGCTTGTCGTGGTTGATGCCGTAGACGACGGTCAAGTCAGCGCCGTCGGCGGGCGCCGAGACCAGCACGCGCTTGGCGCCGGCGGTCAGGTGCGCGGCGGCCTTGTCGCGGGCGGTGAAGATGCCGGTGCATTCGAGCGCGATGTCGATGCCGAGTTCCTTCCACGGCAGCTGCGTCGGATCCTTGATCGCGGTGACCTTGAACTTCTCCTTGCCGACGCTGATCTGGTCGCCGTCGACCGACACTTCATGCGGAAAGCGGCCGTGCACGCTGTCAAAGCGCAGCAGGTGGGCGTTGGTCTCGACCGGACCGAGATCGTTAACGGCGACGACATCGATATCCTTGCGGCCGGACTCATGGATGGCGCGCAGGATGTTGCGGCCGATGCGGCCAAATCCGTTGATGGCAACTCTGACAGTCATTTTTCTCTCCCGGGGAGCTGGAGGGCAGACGATTGATCCGCAGCTTCATAGCGGCGGACGGGCAAAGAATCCAGCCGCAACGGGCTGGATTTAAATCGATTAGGTTGGGCCAGCCTGGCAAAACCGCTTTTCACGCGATCTCGCCGGGTATTTTGTTTCGTGCATGTCGTTATCTCAAGACCGCGACACACTTTTGGGCGACATGCCCGGGCCTCATCTGCCGTGCAGGCGGGCTTCCGCCGCCTTGGCGGCCGCCTCGGCGGTGATGCCGAAATGCGGATAAAGCTGTTCGATCGTACCGCTCGCACCGAAGCCGGTCATGCCGATGAAGATGCCGTCCGAGCCGATGAGATGATCCCAGCCCTGGCGGATGCCGGCCTCGATCGCCATCTTGATCGGTGCGTCGCCGATCGTCTTCTTGCGATAGGCGTCGGTCTGCTTGTCGAACAGTTCGAAGCAAGGCACCGAGACGACACGGGTCGGATGGCCATGTTTTTCCAGAAGGTCGCGTGCGCCAAGCGCGATCTCGACCTCGGAACCGGTGGCGAAGATCGTCACGGCGGCGTCGCCGCTGGCGGCGGCGAGCTCATAGGCCCCCTGGCTGCTCAGGTTCTTTTCGGTGAACTCGGTGCGCACCGTCGGCAGGTTCTGGCGGGTCAGCGCCAGGGTCGACGGCGTCTTTTCGGATTCGAGCGCGATCTGCCAGCATTCGGCGGTTTCCACCGCGTCGGCCGGACGGAACACATTGTGGTTGGGAATGGCGCGCAGGGCGGCCATGTGCTCGACCGGCTGGTGGGTCGGCCCGTCTTCGCCCAGACCGATGGAATCATGGGTCATGACGAAGATCGAGCGGATACCCATCAGCGAGGCAAGCCGCATCGAGGGGCGGGCATAGTCGGAGAAGCACAGGAAGGTGCCGCCATAGGCAATGACGCCGCCATGCAGCGTCAGGCCATTGATCGCGGCAGCCATGCCGTGTTCGCGGATGCCGTAATGGACATAGCGCTGGCCGTAATCGTCCGGCGTGATGTTCTTGGTCTGGCTGGTCTTGGTGTTGTTGGAGCCGGTCAGGTCGGCCGAGCCGCCGATGGTTTCCGGCACCGCACCATTGATGACTTCCAGCGCCATTTCCGACGATTTGCGGGTCGCGACCTTCGGCTTGTCGGCTGAAAGCTTCTTCTTGTAGTCGGCGATGACGGCGTCGAAATTCGCCGGCAGCTTGCCACTGGTGCGGCGCTCGAACTCGGCCTTCAGCTTTGGATCGGCCTTGGCCAGGCGGCCTTCCCAGTCCGTGCGCGCCTTGACGCCGGCCTTGCCGGCGGAGCGCCAGGCATCGAGAATGTCAGCCGGGATCTCGAAGGGCGGCGAGTCCCAGTTGAAGAACTTGCGCGCGCCAGCGATCTCGTCTGGGCCGAGCGGCGAGCCATGCGCCTTGTTGGTGCCGGCCTTGGTCGGGGCACCGAAGCCGATGGTCGTCTTGCAGGCGATCATCGTCGGCTTGTCGGAATGGCGGGCGGCCTCGATGGCATAGGCGATCGCTTCCGGATCGGTGCCGTCGATGTGGCTGGCGTTCCAGCCGGAGGCCTGGAAGCGCGCGACTTGGTCGGTGTTGTCGGCGAGCGAAACCGGACCGTCGATCGAGATGTTGTTGTTGTCCCAGAAGACAATCAGCTTGTTGAGCTTGAGGTGACCGGCAAGGGCGATGGCTTCCTGGGAAACACCTTCCATCAGGCAGCCGTCGCCGGCCAGCACATAGGTGTAGTGGTCGACAAGGTCGTTGCCGAAGGCGGCGTTCATGATGCGCTCGCCGAGCGCGAAGCCGACCGAGTTGGCGAGGCCCTGGCCGAGCGGGCCGGTCGTGGTCTCGATGCCGGTGGCGTGGCCATATTCGGGATGGCCGGCGGTTTTCGAGCCCAACTGGCGGAAGTGCTTGATCTGGTCGATGGTCATGTCTTCGTAGCCGGTCAGGTGCAGCAACGAATAGAGCAGCATCGAACCATGGCCCGCCGACAGGATGAAGCGGTCACGGTCGGCCCAATGCGGGGCCTTGGGATCGTATTTCAGGAAGCGGGTGAACAGCACCGTGGCAATGTCGGCGCAACCCATGGGCAGGCCGGGATGGCCGGAATTCGCCTTCTCGACGGCGTCCATGGAGAGAAAACGGATCGCATTGGCCATCCGGTCATGTTGTTCACGCGACGTCATGGTACCTCCAGGGTGGGGGTTTGGGGGCTTGGGAGAGCCCTTGAAAAGGGTGCGCGACACATAGCAGGCGCGGGCTTTTAGTCAACAAATCGGGTGCAGATTTGCCGGTCTTGTGATGTCGGCGGTGGACCTACTTTAGCGTTAGCGGGGGACAGTCGCGAGAGCTTTATTGACGTTGCCTTCACCCGGTGCCTAATGTTTCCGGGATAACGCGTTCTGAACGCGAACGATTCGGTGATGGGCAGGGCACAGGACGAAGCCATGACCGGGGAAACCACGCTCAAGGAAGTGATCGCCAGGCTGAGCAAGGCCATCGAAGGGCTGGAAAACGCCGTCGCGGCCAAGCTCGAGCATGAACGCGACTATTCGGAAGCCGAGGCCGAAGTACAGCGGATGAATGCCGACCGCTCGCGGTTGGCGCAGGAACTCGACAATTCCGAAGCGCGCGCCGAACGGCTGGAAGACGCCAACAAGGAAGTGTCGCGACGGCTGGTGACCGCGATGGAAACCATCCGCGCCGTGTTGGACAGATAGGAGCTGGCCCGATGGCACAGGTCACGGTTTCAATCGACGGCAAGCAGTACCGCATGGCCTGCGACGAGGGTCAGGAAGAGCATCTGATCGATCTCGCCGAGCGTTTCGACCGCTATGTCTCGCACCTGAAGGATTCCTTCGGCGAGATCGGCGACCAGCGGCTGACCGTCATGGCCGGCATCATGGTGATGGACGAGCTTTCCGAGCTGCAGAAGCGCGTCAAGGGCATGGAAAGCGAAGTGCTGACCTTGCGCAAGACGCGCGACGAGGCGTTGACCAAGGCCGACAAGAGCGACAGCGTGCTGACCAGCGCGCTCGGCGCCCTGGCGCAGCGCATGGAAGATTTGTCGGCGACGCTGGCAATCAACAAGGCCTGAGGCGTCTTTGCCGATTCCTGCCGCTTGTCTCATGCCCGATACCACGACGTATTTTTGGCCTGATCCCGCGCGTGGGGAAAAATTTTTGCCCATCGAGTGAATGGCCGTCATCTCCAGCGTTTAATCAATCGCGCTGCGGTGCTACGATCAGGTGCCGGGCGCCGGGCGGCGAAGATACCGGCCACATTCACAAGGGGTAGGGATAGGTCATGAGTCTTCGTATCAACGATATCGCGCCGGACTTCACCGCCGAGACCACGCAGGGAGCCATCAAATTCCATGACTGGATCGGCGACGGCTGGGCGATCCTGTTCAGCCATCCGAAGAATTTCACGCCGGTCTGCACGACCGAGCTTGGCACGATGGCCGGGCTCGAGGGCGAGTTCAAGAAGCGCAACGTCAAGATCATCGGCATTTCGGTCGACCCGGTCGAAAGCCATGGCAAATGGCAGGACGACATCAAGACGGCGACCGGCCATTCGGTGCATTATCCGCTGATCGGCGACAAGGACCTCAAGGTCGCCAAGCTTTATGACATGCTGCCAGGCGGCGCCGGCGAAACCTCGGAAGGCCGCACACCCGCCGACAACGCCACCGTGCGCTCGGTCTACGTCATCGGGCCGGACAAGAAGATCAAGCTGGTGCTGACCTATCCGATGACCACGGGGCGCAACTTCGACGAGATTCTGCGGGCGGTCGATTCCATGCAACTCACCGCCAAGCATCAAGTGGCGACGCCGGCGAACTGGAAACAAGGTGAGGACGTCATCATCACCGCCGCCGTTTCCAACGAGGATGCGATCAAGCGCTTCGGCGCCTACGAGACCATCCTGCCTTATCTCAGGAAGACCAAGCAGCCCTCCGCCTGAGCCAGCACGCCGGAATGGTTTCCGGCGTTTTCCGCTCCTGCGAACCAAGTCATGCTTGACTGGTTCGTCGGGGCGGACAACCATGCTCACGGTGGGTTCCGGCGGAGAAAATCGTTCCTGCCGGCTAGGTCTGGGGAAGCCGGACGTGCAGATAACTTTGGCGAAGCCGCAGGTCAGCGGGTTTTATGACAAGCCGACCGGGGCCATCCAGTATGTCGTCGCTGACCCGGCGACGAAGCGATGCGCCATTATCGATCCGATCCTCGACTTTGATGAAAAATCCGGCGCGACGAGTACGATGAGCGCGGATAGCTTGCTCGATTTCATTGGGGAAAACGGGCTGGAGCTCGAGTGGATTCTCGATACCCATCCCCACGCTGACCATTTCTCGGCGGCGCATTACCTGAAACAGAGGACCGGCGCGCCGATGGCGATCGGCGACAAGGTCGTCGACGTCCAGGCACTGTGGAAGGTGATCTATAACTGGCCGGACTTTCCGGCAGACGGCTCACAGTGGGACAGGCTGTTCGCCGAGGGCGAGACCTTCCGGATCGGAACCCTTCCGGTCAGGGTGCTGTTCTCGCCTGGACATACATTGGCATCGATCACCTATGTGATCGGTGACGCCGGCTTCATCCACGACACCCTGTTCATGCCCGACAGCGGCACGGCAAGAACGGACTTTCCCGGTGGAAGCGCCGCGCGGTTGTGGCGCTCGATCCAGGGCATCCTGGCCTTGCCGGAGGAAACCCGGCTGTTCGTCGGCCATGATTACCAGGCCGGCGGGCGCGAACCGATGTGGGAAAGCACGGTCGCGGCGCAGAAGGCGACCAACATCCATCTTGTCACCGCGCGTACAGAGGCCGAGTTCGTCGCGCTACGCGAGGCGCGCGATCGCACATTGCCGATGCCGCGGCTGATCCTGCATGCGCTGCAGGTCAACATCAATGGGGGGCGGCTGCCGGAGCCGGAAGCCAATGGCCGGCGCTACCTCAAATTTCCGCTGGATTCGCTTTGAGGCAACCGTCGTCCCGGCTGCGGCGTACAAAAAAGGCGGCGCCAGTTTCCTGACGCCGCCCTGCTACTTCCTGCGCGAAGCCGGCTTTAAGCCGCCGGCTGTGCCTCGATGGTGCGCAGCGCCTGCATCTGGCGCTTGGCGGCGGCCTTGACCGCATCCTGCACCTTCTCGAAGGCGCGCACCTCGATCTGCCGCACGCGCTCGCGGCTGATGTCGAACTCGGCCGACAGTTCCTCGAGCGTCAGCGGCTCCTCGGCGAGGCGGCGCGCCTCGAAGATGCGCCGCTCGCGATCGTTGAGCACGGCCAGAGCGCCCGACAGCATGCCGCGCCGGTTTTCCAGCTCGTCCTGCTCGATCAGCATCTCTTCCTGGCTTTCGTGGTCGTCGACCAGCCAGTCCTGCCATTCGCCGGACTCGCCTTCCGTCGCCCGGATCGGCGCGTTGAGTGACGCGTCGCCGGACAGCCGGCGGTTCATCGACACCACTTCGGCCTCGGAAACGTTCAGCCGCGTGGCGATCTCGGCGATCTGGTCGGGCTTGAGGTCGCCATCGTCCAGCGCCTGGATCTTGCCCTTCACCTTGCGGAGATTGAAGAACAGACGCTTCTGGTTGGCGGTCGTGCCCATCTTGACCAGGCTCCACGAGCGCAGGATGTATTCCTGGATCGAGGCCTTGATCCACCACATGGCGTAGGTGGCGAGACGGAAACCGCGCTCGGGTTCGAATTTCTTGACGGCCTGCATGAGGCCGACATTGCCTTCCGAGATCACTTCGCCGATCGGCAGGCCATAGCCGCGATAGCCCATGGCGATCTTGGCGACGAGCCTCAAATGGCTGGTGACGAGCTTGTGCGCGGCCGTGGTGTCTTCATGCTCGGCGTAACGCTTGGCGAGCATGTACTCTTCCTGCGGCTGAAGCATGGGAAAGCGGCGGATTTCTTCCAGATAGCGGCTGAGGCCGCCTTCACCGGAAACGATACTGGGTAATGACTGGGCCATGATAGCGCCCCCTCTCTATTGGAGTGATGCCCCCGAAACGCGGCAGGCATGTGACGCGAACACCAAAAGGCTCGCTCGCGACAACAGATCTTATACAGGAACAAAACCAGAAAAGACAGGCATTTGTTCAACACGAAACAGTGTGTCACGCTGAAGTGAACAATGCCACTCAGGTTTTTTGATGGCAGGTTCAGAGCTTGCGAAAGCCGCCGACGAGTTCCTCCATGTCCCCCGGTAACGGCGCCTCGAACCTCATCGTTAGATGGGTAGTCGGGTGCCGAAATGCAAGGAGCCATGCATGCAAAGCTTGCCGGGAAAATGCCTCGACCTGGCGTTTCAGCGGTTCGGGCAGCCGATTGGCCTTGGTGCGGAAGGCTAGCCCGTAGTCCGGGTCGCCAATCACGGGATGGCCGATATGGGCCATGTGGACGCGGATCTGGTGGGTGCGACCGGTTTCCAGCCGGCATTCGACGAGGCTAGCGGCAGCGAATTCCCGCTGGCCCTCGCCGAAACGCTCCTGCACGGCAAAACGGGTGACCGCGTGGCGTGCGTCGTCGCGGCCTTCCGGCACCACGGCGCGGCGAACCCGGTCGGAGGCGCGGCCAAGCGGTGCATCGATCGTTCCGGTCGGCCTCTGCGGTATGCCCCAGACCAGCGCCAGGTAGGCGCGCTCGAGATCGCCGGTCAGGCCGTGGTCGGCGAACGCCTCCGACAGAGCCTTGTGGGCACGGTCGGTCTTGGCGACCACCATGACGCCGCTGGTCTCCTTGTCGAGGCGATGGACGATGCCCGGGCGGCGCACCCCGCCAATGCCTGACAGGCTGTCGCCGCAATGATGAATCAGCGCATTGACCAGCGTGCCGGTCCAGTTGCCGGCGCCGGGGTGCACGACGAGCCCCGCCGGCTTGTTGATGACGATCAACTCGTCGTCTTCGTAGAGCACGTCGAGCGCAATGTTCTCGCCCTGCGGCTGCGCCGGCTCCGGTTCCGGCATGGCTACGGACACATTTTCGCCCGCGCGCATCTTGCGCTTGGTTTCGGCGACCGGCTTGCCGTCGATGACGACGGCGCCTTGCCTGATCAGCATCTGCACGCGACTGCGTGACATGTCCGGGCCAAGGGCTGCCGCCAGCCACTGATCGAGCCGTTGGCCGGCCGCATCCGCGCCGGCGACCAGCAAGGTGGGCGCGGCCTCTATCAACAGGTCCTCTATCAATTCGGGGGCCTCTTCGCTATGAGCGCTCATCGAAAAACCATTCCGGAATGTTTGCCATGGCCCGGCCCGATGCCGATGAAGAGCAGGAAAAGCCGCTCGCCCCCGAAGTCGACAAGCTGCGCGGCAAGCTCATCCGCTTCATGGCCATCAATCTCGGCCTGCTCTTTCTGGCTCTTATGGTGGTGATCGCGGCGATTGTCTACAAATCACGCAAAGCAACGCCGGTGAGCCCGCCGCTGGCCGGCGACGTCCAGGTGCCCGCCGGCGAACCGCTCAGCGGGGACATCGTGCTGCCGGTTGGCGCCAAGGTGGTCGGTCAGTCACTGTCGGGCAGCCGCCTTTCGATCGACGCCGAGCTTGCCGACGGCAGCCGTGCGATCTTCGTCTACGATATCGCCGAGCGCCGCCTGATTGGCCGTTTTGCGATCCGCAACAAATAGGCAGGCGCCAATGCGGCAAACACATTTGCCACGGACATGACCGGCTTCGCCGAACATCGTCGTGTCGCGACAGTGGCGCTGGTCGTCGCCAGCTATGACGAGGCGATCGCCTGGTATGTCGAGCGGCTGGGTTTTACGCTGACGGAGGATATCGATCTCGGCGGCGGCAAGCGGTGGGTCACGGTCGCGCCGTCAGACGGGCAGGGCGCCAGGCTGCTGCTGGCCGAGGCGTCCGACGAGACGCAGAGGAAAAGCATCGGCAACCAGACCGGCGGCCGGGTTTTTCTCTTCCTCGAAACCGACGATTTTGCCGGCGACCATGCAGCGATGCTGGACAAGGGCGTCGAATTCCGCGAGGCGCCGCGTCACGAAGCCTATGGCACGGTGGCGGTTTTCGCCGATCTGCATGGCAATCTGTGGGACCTGATCCAGCCGAAACGGTAACGCGGGGGCGGCTTTTCATTCGATGCGGCAAAGCCGCCGAACCCCAGTTGCTTTTTCCCGGCCGTCAGCCTATATCGCCCCTTCTTGAGCGCGCCCATCGTCTAGCGGTCAGGACACCGCCCTCTCACGGCGGGAACAGGGGTTCGATTCCCCTTGGGCGTACCAGGCAACGGTCCTGTCGTTGACCTACAGACAATCCTGCAGTTTCGGACCCGTCCCGCATGGGCTCCGCATGCTCGAAAGAGCGCGCAAAGCCTGCGAGAGGCCGGGGCTTCCCCATACCCCAAATCCACCCAATTTAAGTCAAGCCGCGACGCTTGAAAGCACTGCGATCTCTGATACTTGCGGTGCGGGGATAGCTTTCGCGGCAACGCGGGTTTTGGGTCGGGTAGAGTTTGGAATGGCCTCTGTTGGGACGACATGCACGCACTGCCATGGCGGTGGAAAGGTTTTCGACTGCTCAAGATGGCGTGCCTCAAAAGGGTATTGCTGCCCGCACGGGACACATCAAAGCGGTTGCCCGGGAAAGACCATGATATGCGCGCAGTGTGCCGGGCTTGGAACGATACCAGAAACCGAGTTCAGGGCCGTCGCGTAGGCCGTCCTATCGCGACAATCATGGACATCGCGGCCATCTATTCCTAGCCTTGCGGGTGGGGACGGCAGGCAGGTTAAGGTTTGGTTTACCAATAGCCTGTCTACTGGGGACAATTCGCTTTCGGCCTGCGACCACGGATGTACTGGCGCAGTTGTCGAGGCGGAAAGGAAAGGTCGGCTCTGTGCCGGCCTTTTTGCTTTTTCGGGCTACATGGCTCGCCTCGGCCAGGCGCCAGGGCGGCTTCGCAGTCGGCTTTCTTCGAACAACTTTTTGGCAAGGGATATTGTCATTGCCCATGTCGGCTCTACCATCGATCACAGCAGTCCGGCGGGTTGCCGGACCGTCGTGACGATGAGGGCTTGCGATGAAACGTGTTGCAAAACTGGCGATTGCGGGTGTGATGTCGGCAGGTGTCGTATGCGCATCTGCCGCAACGCTCAACACTATGGACGATGTCGGGACCGCGATCCAGTCCTGCTGGACACCGCCTGCCGGTGCCGGAGATTCGACTGTAACCCTGAGTTTCAGTTTCAAGCGCGACGGTACTCTGATAGGGCCGCCGCGACCAACCGCCGCCAAGGTGGCTGGCGACGACAAGGCACGTAAGGCGTTCATCGATGCGGCAATAGCGGCGGTGAAGAATTGCACGCCGCTGAGTTTATCGCCGGAGCTGTCGCAAGGGATTGCCGGCAACGTGTTCACGCAGCAATTCGTTTCGCCCAAGCAATAGCGGTAGCGCCCAAAGAACGCCTGCCATGGAGCGGGCATCGGCACGGGTGTTCGTCGAACCGGAGAACCGGGTCGGGTGTCGTTTCCCCCGATCGCCGCAGATCAATGGCTCAGGCGCCGTGCTTCGGCATGCCGTGCCAGATCCGGGGTCTCGAAGACGTAGTCGCTCCAGGCCGAATCCGGAATCTGCCCGGCCAGATAGCACTCCAGTAACAGGTTTTGCTCGGGGTTGAGCGGCCGTGGGGCACGCCCGTGATCCAGCCCGAGGGAGTGAAAAAGGTTTCTTGTCAGCTCCGATACGGTGAAATGCATCGACATCGCGCGTTCTCCTTTGCGCCTCAACGCGGCAGTACGGGCAAAGGTTTCAGTGCCGGACACCGGTAACGTCTGATTGATCGCAGGCTCGACGCATCGGCCCGCCGACGGCCACCCAGCTCCAGTCGATCGAGGCCGGCCAGCGGACGGTGCGTGTGGTCGGCCCCGCCTTTTTCCCGGCTGAATGACCCACGAGTGTTCTCGCGGGAACGGCCGTCTTCGGAACAGGGGCCCGCTTCCCGGCGTTGTGGTCGATATCAGGCAGGGAGAAGCGCCATGGCCACGTTCAGGGAAATGCGGGTACTGGAGATCGTCGAAGACGGCTCCCTGACTACCGACCAGAAGATCGCTGAATTGCGCAAGATCGAATCCGAGGCGCGCGGGCTGCAACGGGCGGCGTCGGAGAGCCCGATGGGCGACGATGACGGCTGGCAGGACGATCTGCGCCAGGTTCGGCTTGCTCTCGACAAGCTCGGCGCCAAGGAACCGAGGAAGGGCGCGGCAACGCTATAGAGCCGAACCGTTCCAAAGCACGCCGCGTCGAAGCGGATTCAGGCGCCGCGCTTTAGGTCTTTGTTTTTATGCATTAGTCGCAAACCATGCGAACTCTTTGGCCGGGAGCGCTTACGTTCCTGCATGCCAATTGTTTTTCGGGGCCCGATGACGGAGGAGAGGGCGTTGTCGCCCTGGTCTGAGACCGTCTGTGAGGCGCAGGCTTAACGACCCTGCGCTCGTTAAACCGCCCAGGAGGCTGGGGTGGACCCGGAAAGGCGCTGTTGTCGACCTGCGGCTGGTAGTCGACATTGGGCGGCGGCCGGTCCCAGATTCGCCTGGCGTCGAGCGGCCGCGGAATAACCACCGTGCCGTCATAGCTGCGAGAGCAGCCGCCGCCGAAAAGCAGCGCCACGCCCAGCAAGAAAGGCCCTATCCGTCCGTACATTAGCAACACCCCTGTGCATGCTTATAGCGCGGCCTTGCTCCGCGCCACAACCGGACGGAATAACGCAGCAGGAACAGGCCGGTTGCGCCATTAAGGTTAGCGGATCGTTAATGCTTCTGCGGCACATTCCGCCGACGGACCGCGGAGGGAGGGTTCGGCCTTGATTTTCGGGGTGGGGACAGCATGGCGGAATCGGACGAAGCAATCGGCGTGCGCGGCAAGCGCAAGCCCGGCAAGGCAGCCGCGCCTGGCGGCGATGGGCCATCCGGCGTCGACATGGATTGCGCCGACGCGCTGCGCCAACTCGTCGAAGCGGGCTCGGACTGGATTTGGGAAACCGACGCGGAATTGCGCTTTTCCTGGCTTTCCCAAGATTACCAGGCGGCAACCGGTATCGATCCGGCAATGGTGCTTGGCCGGTTCCGCTTCGATTTTCTCAACCAGGTCCTGAAGGGCAACCGCGGTGCGGCGGCGCATCTGGAGGATTTGCAGGCGCACCGGCCGTTCCGCGACTTCGTCTACGAACTGAAGGGGGGCCGCCCCGACTGCAGCTGGGTGCTGACGTCAGGCTTCCCGCGTTTCGACAGCGAAGGAAAATTCGTCGGCTATCGCGGCCTGGGCCGCAACGTCACCGCGCTGGCCAGCGCCTTCGAGGCCATGCAGCCGGCGGCTGGCGGCGATGCCGTCCAGCATCTCGCCGATCTCGAGCGGACGATGGATGCCATGCATATGGGCGTCGTGCTTCTGGACGCCAGGCTCGATACGCTCATCGTCAACAAGGCCTACCGCGATCTCTCCAGGATTCCGGACGGGGCCGTGACGGTAGGCGCGCCGTTCAGCCTGCTGATGGAACTCAATCGCCGCAACGGCATCTATGGCGACATCGACGAAGAGCAATGGCAGCGCTACCTCGCCACGCGCATCGAAGAGATCAAGGCCGGCACCGTCGCACCTCGGGAGTTTGCCCACACCGACGGGCGCACCATGATGTTCTCCGTCACGGCTCTGTCGGGAGGCAAACGCCTGCTGACCTACTATGAGGTCACCGAGGTCAAGCGGCGGGACGCCGAAATCGAGAATGCCAACGCCAAGATAGCCGAGACTTTCGCCAATCTCCGCACCATGGTCGATCAGATGCCGATCGGTGTTCTTGTCCTCGATGCCGACATGCGTGCCGAGGTCATCAACCGCGCCTTTTACGATTTCTGGCAGATCGACGCCCGGCGCGCCGAGACCGGCTGCAGCTTCCTCGATCTGATGGAAGCCAGCCGCGACATCGACCCGTATGGTTCGGACGACGCGACATGGCACCGGCATGTCGCCGAACGCGAGGCTGAAATCAGAGCCGGCACAGCTGGAGCGAGGCAGTTCCCGCGCAATGACGGCAGGACGCTGATCTCGTCGATGGCGCCGCTGGCCGGCGGCAAGCGGTTCATTTCCTATGTCGATGTCACCGACATGAAGGATCGCGAGGCCGAACTTGCCGAAGCGCTGGAAAAGGCGCGGCTGGCGGAAGCAGTAATCAACGGGGTCAAGGATCCGATCTTCGTCAAGGACGACAATCTGCGCTTCGTCTTCGTCAACGAGGCCTTCGCGGCGCTGTTCAAGCAGGCGCCGCAAGCCATGCTTGGCAGGCCGGGAAGCGATTTCCTCGGGCCGGACGAGGTCGCGCTGTTCGAAAGCAGCGAACGCGAGGTGCTGGCCGGCGGACAGCAATACGAAGTGGAAGAAAGCTTCGAGGCCGGCGGCGGCATCCGTTCGCGTATCGTCAGGAAGAACCGCGTCCGCATGGCAAGCGGCCGCGACTATGTCGCCGGCTTTCTGTTCGACATCTCCGACATGAAGCGGCGCGAGACCGAAGCCGAAGATGCGCGCAAGCATCTCGCCAGCGTGCTGGAATCGCTGCCGGCGGGGGTCATCATCTACGACCGCGACGACAAGTTCGTCTTCGCCAACCACAGGCTGCAGGATACGTTGCCGGCGCTGAAGCCTTTCTGGCAGCCCGGTCGCACCTTCCGCGAAGCGCTGGAGTTCGGCCATTCGGTGGGTTATTTCCGTTCGAGTGGCGATCCTGGGATCGACAGCCTGTACGAAGGCGATTCCGAACGCTGGCTTGACGGCATCCTGGCGCGTTACCGTCTGCCGAATTCCTCCTATGAGCGCCTCAATGCGGATGGCCGCTGGTACCAGGTCTACGATATGCGCACAGGCGACGGCACGTTCATCGGGGTGCGCGTCGACATCACCGACCTCAAGAGCCGCGAGGCGGCGCTTCATGATTCGATGCGCCAGATCGATCTCTTCCGCCATGTCATGGACGAGTTGCCGGTAGCCGCCTTCATCAAGGCGCAGGACCTGAGCATCGAATTCGTCAACAAGGCCTGGTGCGCGCTGACGGGTCTCGCCAAGGACGACGTCATCGGCCGGGCCGACCGTCAGCTGTTCAACGGCGAGGAAGCGGAGGGCTTCAGCCAGGACGATACCGATGTCGTGACGAACGGCAATGTGCGCGAGGTCGAGGAGCCCGTCACCCATCGTGACGGAACGGTGCGGCAGTTGATGACGCGCAAGAGCCGCCTGGTGGCCACGGACGGATCGGTGCATCTGGTCGGATCCAGCACCGACATCACCGACGTCAAGGCGCGCGAGCAAGCTCTGGAAGAGAGCATGCGCGAGAACGAGGTGTTCCGCAGCCTGATCGACAACGTGCCGGTGTCGATCTACGCCAAGCGCTCCGATCTCAGGCAGTTCTATGTCAACAAGGGCTGGTGCGATCTCACCGGCTTCAGCAAGCAGGAGGCGATCGGCAAAACCGACGTCGAGATCTTCGGGCCGGATGGCGAGGCCTTCGTGGCCAGCGATCTCGCCGTGCTGCGTACAGGTGAAACCCAGGAGATCGAGGAGACGGTGCGCCTTCCAGACGGCAGCGTCAGGCATCAGTTCGCCCGCAAGGGCGCAATGATCGCCTCCGACGGTTCGCTCTACCTGATCGGTTCGACCACCGATATCACGGAACTCAAGCAGCGCGAGGCGGAGCTCAGCGAGGCGCGCCGGCGCGCCGTGCTCGCCGACCGCGCCAAGTCGGAGTTCCTCGCCAATATGAGCCACGAGATCCGCACGCCGATGAACGGCGTACTGGGCATGGCTGAACTCCTGGCCAAATCCAATCTCGATCCCAAGCAGAAGACATTCACCGACATCATCGTCAAATCGGGCAACGCGCTGTTGACCATCATCAACGACATCCTGGATTTCTCCAAGATCGATGCCGGCCAGCTGGTGCTCGACCCGGCGCCCTTCAATCTCGCCGAGGCGATCGAGGACGTGGCGACGCTGGTATCGACACGGGCCAAGGAAAAGGATCTCGAGCTCATCGTGCGCATCGAGCCACGGCTCGAAAGTCTGTTCATCGGCGATGTCGGCCGCATCCGGCAAATCGTCACCAACCTGCTCGGCAATGCGGTGAAGTTCACCGATGAAGGCCACGTGCTGGTCGACGTGACCGGCGAACGGGTTCCAACGGGAACCAGGCTGACGATCTCGGTCACCGATACCGGCATAGGCATCCCCGAGGAAAAACTGAAACTGGTGTTCGAGAAATTCAGCCAGGTCGATACGTCCTCGACAAGGCGCCACGAGGGCACCGGGCTTGGCCTTGCCATCACCTCGCGGCTGGTCGACCTGATGGGCGGCGACATTGGCGTCGAGAGCGCCGAAGGCAAGGGGTCGACCTTCTGGTTCACCGTAACGTTGCCAGGGGCCGGGCAGCAGAGCGGGCAGCGCATCACGCCGGTGGACGTGACGGGCGCACGCGTGCTGATCGTCGATGACAACGCCGTCAACCGCGCCATCCTGACCGAGCAGATGACCTCGTGGACGTTCGATTCCTGCGCGGCCGAAAGCGGCGCCGAAGGTCTCAAGGTGCTGATCGCCGCGGCAGCTTATGGCGTGGCGGTCGACTGCGTCGTGCTCGACTACCAGATGCCTGAAATGAGCGGCGCCGAAATGGCGCGTATCGTGCGCAACACCGAGGGCCTCGCGGACACGCCGATCATCATGCTGACATCGGTCGACCAGTCGCTTGCCAACACCAGCTACCGCGATCTTGGCATCGACGCCCAGCTGATCAAGCCGGCGCGCTCCTCGGTGCTCCTGGAAACGCTGGTCGCGACCATCCAGCGCCATCGCCACGCCACCAGCGGCCACGCCGTTCAACCGCTCACGGGCGAGGCGCCCGAGGCGTCCCGGCCGCCGCCCCTGGCACCATCCGAGCAGCGCGCGCAATTGCAGCCGCCACAGGTTCGCCCCAGGCTGCCCGCGACGGCCGGCGGGCACAGGCTGGATATCCTGGTGGCCGAGGACAATGAGGTGAACCAGATGGTGTTCACGCAAATCCTCGGCGAGACCGGCTATGGCTTCGAGATCGTCGGCAATGGCCGCAAGGCGCTCGACGCCTTCGGTACGCTCAATCCGTGCATGATCCTGATGGATGTCTCGATGCCGGAGATGAGCGGTCTCGAAGCGACGGCCGCGATCCGCCTGCTGGAGCAGGAGACCGGCACGCATGTGCCGATCGTCGGCGTCACCGCGCATGCGCTCAAGGGCGACCGCGAGCGCTGCCTGGAGGCAGGCATGGACGACTATCTGCCCAAGCCGATCAGCCCCAGGGCCCTGCTCGAGAAGGTCGAGCGCTGGGTCGGCGCCGGCCGTCAGGTCCACCGCAACGCGGGATAGAGCCCGCGTCGCCTGAATTGCAGGATCCGGGGAGGCAACAAGGAATCAGCGGAGATTCGCTGCTACCGCTGCGTGCAATGACTATGGTGCGATCGCGCCATATCAAAGGCCGTGTCCAGCCGGAACAATAGCGAAATCGAATTCCGCTCTTCTCAGTTACGGGCGGGAGCAGCGACCGCCTGCAAGAAACAGTGTCACTCTACCCCAACGGACCTGTTTTTGGCGATGGCCCGGCCATGACACGCTCTGGCTGCGAGCAACGCGCTCCCGTCCGGATTTTCTTCATTTGGGAAAAGCCTGGTCGAGTCCGTGGTGATTCCAGCCGTCGGACGGCTCAAGCCCCTGATTCCGGCGGCAAACTCGGACCGCGCCGCGAGCGCCCGAGATCAGCGTCTTTCGCGTTGCCGGCAACGCGTTACCGGGCTGACATGAAACTGTCATGCGACTGTTATAATCGAAGGCTATTGGCCTCAGCGGCGCCGGCAAGAAGTGGCGCCGAGAGACCATCTTCCGAACAGGAGCAGGCCACATGAGACATTTCATCCGCTCGGCGGCCGTTGCGATTGCAATGGCTGCGGCGTCCACCCTCACCCTTTCCGCAGCAATGGCAGCTGACCTTTCCGGCGCCGGCTCGACCTTCATCTATCCGGTGTTCGCCAAATGGGCCGACACCTACAAGAAGGATACTGGCATCGGCCTCAACTATCAGTCGATCGGCTCGGGCGGCGGCATCAAGCAGGTCATCGCCAAGACCGTGACCTTCGGCGCCACCGACAAGCCGATGTCCGACGCCGATCTGGAAAAGAACGGCCTCGTGCAGTTCCCGATGGTGATGGGCGGCATCGTGCCGATCGTCAACCTCACGGGCATCAAGCCGGGCGAACTCGTCCTCGACGGCAAGACGCTGGCCCAGATCTATCTCGGCGCGATCACCACCTGGGACGATGCCGCGATCAAGGCCCTGAACCCGGACCTTAAGCTGCCGTCGACCGCTATCGCCGTCGTTCATCGTTCGGACGGCTCGGGCACGACCTTCAACTTCACTGACTACCTCGTGAAGCTCTCGCCCGACTGGAAGGACAAGGTCGGCTCGGATACGGCCGTCGAATGGCCGACCGGCGTCGGCGCCAAGGGCAGCGAAGGCGTTGCCAACACCGTCAAGCAGACCGACGGCGGCATCGGCTATGTCGAATATGCCTATGCCAAGCAGAACAATCTCTCCTACTCCAAGATGCTGAACGCCGCCGGCAAGGTCGTCGAGCCGTCGCTCGAATCCTTCGGCGCGGCTGCTTCGAACGCCGACTTCAAGGGCGCCAAGAACTTCAACGTCATCATCACCAACGAGCCGGGCGACGCCACCTGGCCGATCGCTGCCTCGACCTGGGTGCTGATCCACAAGACCCCGGACGATGCCGCGGCCACCGGCGAAGCGCTCAAGTTCTTTGCCTGGGCCTACAAGGACGGCAAGGAAACCGCCAAGGCGCTCGACTATGTGTCGATCCCCGATAGCGTCGTCGACCTGATCAAGGCTTCGTGGAAGGCCGACATCAAGGCCGACGGCAAGCCCGTCTACGCCGGCGAGTAATATCTTTCTGGAGGAGCGCCGCCCCGCGGCGCTCCTTTTCGTTCAACACAAAGAGCCGAGCTTGACATGAGCGCTGCCCACGAAGCCTTGCCAGCCGTTCGAGGTTCACGCGACGCCACCGTCAGACGGTTCGCGTTGACCGATTCGATCTTCCATGGGCTGACCCGCGCCGCCGCCATTCTCGTGCTGGTGCTGCTCGGCGGCGTCGCCGTCTCGCTGTTCGCCGGTTCCTGGCAGGCACTGTCGACCTTCGGCTTCTCCTTTCTGACCACCGAGAGCTGGAATCCCGTCACCGAGAAATTCGGCGCCCTGGCGCCGATCTATGGCACCATCATCACTTCGGCCATCGCCATCCTGATCGCTGTGCCGCTCGGCATCGGCATCGCCATTTTTCTTACCGAGCTTTGCCCGCGTCCGCTTCGGCGCCCGATCGGCATGGCGGTGGAACTGCTGGCCGGCATTCCTTCGATCATCTACGGTATCTGGGGCCTGTTCGTGCTGGCACCGTTCCTGCAGACGACAGTGCAACCTTTCATCATCAACGTGTTCCACGGCATTCCCGGCCTTAACAGCCTGTTCGCCGGGCCTCCTTATGGCATCGGCCTGCTGACCTCGGCGATGATCCTGGCCATCATGATCCTGCCTTTCATCACCTCGATCACCAAGGATGTGTTCGACACGGTGCCGCCGGTGCTGAAGGAGTCCGCCTACGGCATTGGCTGCACGACCTGGGAGGTAACACGCCGGGTCGTCGTCCCCTACACCCGCATCGGCATCATGGGCGGCGTCATGCTTGCGCTCGGCCGTGCACTCGGTGAAACCATGGCGGTCACCTTCGTCATCGGCAACGCCCACCGGATCAGCGCCTCGCTGTTCGCGCCGGCAACGACGATCTCGGCAACCATCGCCAACGAATTCACCGAAGCCGTCGGCGATCTCTACACCTCCTCGTTGGTGGCGCTCGGTCTGATCCTGTTCGTCATCACCTTCCTCATCCTTGCCATCGCCCGCTACATGCTGATGCGCATCGATGCCCGTACCGGAGTCTGACCGATGTCGACAGCCGCATCGCTTCACCAGAGCCGCAAGCGCAAGAACGGTGTGATGATGACGCTCTGCGTCATCGCCGCCGGCATCGGCCTTGCCTGGCTGGCACTGATCCTCGGCGCGCTGCTCTATAAGGGCCTGTCGGGCGTTTCGCTCTCAGTGTTCACGGAAATGACCCCGCCGCCCGGTGATGCCGGTGGCCTGCTCAACGCCATCTACGGCAGCATCGTGATGACCATTATCGGCATCGTCGTCGGCACGCCGATCGGCGTGCTGGCCGGCACCTACATGGCCGAATATGGCCGCTTTTCGAAGCTCACCACCGTGGTGCGCTTTATCAACGACATCCTGCTGTCGGCGCCCTCAATCATCATCGGCCTGTTCGTCTACGAATTGATGGTGCGGCCGATGGGGCATTTCTCGGCCATCGCCGGTGCCGTGGCACTGGCCATCCTGGTCATTCCCGTCGTGGTGCGTACCACCGAGGACATGCTCAACCTTGTGCCGAACGCTTTGCGCGAGGCCGGCACGGCGATTGGCGCGCCGCGCTGGGTGGTGATTCGTTCGGTGGCCTACCGCGCGGCGATGTCCGGCATCGTCACCGGCATATTGCTGGCCATTGCCCGCATTTCCGGCGAGACGGCGCCGCTACTCTTCACAGCGCTCAACAACCAGTTCTGGTCGAGCAATCTCAATGCGCCGATGGCCAGCCTGCCGGTGACCATCTTCCAGTTCGCTCTCAGCCCTTACGAGGAGTGGCAGCAACTGGCGTGGACCGGCGCACTCATAATCACATTGACGGTTCTCGCGCTCAGCATCTTTGCGCGCAGCCTGACCGGACGCAGAGAGGACAAATGAGCCAGATGTTGTCTCCAGACATGACGATTGCCGCCGAGGCAGCCGCCAAGGCGAAGATCGAGGTCAAGAACCTCAATTTCTACTACGGCCAGTCGAAGGCGCTGAAGGACATCACCTTGTCGCTGCCCGAGCGCAGCGTGACGGCCTTCATCGGACCGTCGGGTTGCGGAAAGTCGACGCTGCTGCGCGTCTTCAACCGCATCTACGAGCTCTACCCCAAGCAGACCGCCGAGGGTCAGGTGCTGCTCGACGGCCAGAACGTTCTCGACCGCTCGCAGGACCTCAACCTGTTGCGCACCAAGATCGGCATGGTGTTCCAGAAGCCGACGCCGTTCCCGATGTCGATCTATGAGAATATCGCCTTCGGCGTCAGGCTCTATGAGAAGATCGGCAAGGCCGAGATGGACGGCCGTGTCGAGCAGGCGTTGAAACGCGCCGCGCTGTGGAACGAGGTCAAGGACAAGCTCAACGCCAGCGGCCTCAGCCTGTCGGGCGGCCAGCAGCAGCGGCTTTGCATCGCCCGCACCGTGGCGGTCAAGCCGGAGGTCATCCTGCTCGACGAGCCGGCCTCGGCGCTCGACCCATTGTCGACCGCCAAGATCGAGGAATTGATCGACGAGTTGCAGGCCGACTACACGATCGTCATCGTCACCCACAACATGCAGCAGGCCGCGCGCGTCTCGAAGCAGACGGCTTTCATGTATCTGGGCGAGCTGGTCGAATTCGACAAGACCGAGAAGATCTTCACGTCGCCTCGCGAGAAGCGCACGCAGGACTATATCACCGGCCGCTTCGGCTGATCTCACGCATACGAGGACCAGGATCATGGCCGAACACACAGTCGCAGCCTTCGACGAGGATCTCGGGCAGATCAGCAGGCTGATCAGCGACATGGGCGATCTCGCCGGCACGATGGTCGGCGGCGCCACCAAGGCGCTGCTGAATTCCGACAACGCGCTGGCACAGCGCGTCGTCTCCGACGACGCCATCATGGACGCGCGCCAGCGCGAACTCGATGATCGCGCCATTACCCTGATCGCCAAGCGCCAGCCGATGGCCGACGATCTGCGTCATGTCGTCGGCTCGATCCGCATGGCGGGCGATCTCGAACGCATCGGCGACCTTGCCAAGAACATCGCCAAGCGCGTCGGCTCGGTCGGCCTCACCGCCACGCCGCGCGACTTGTCGCATTCCATCGACTCCATGGCGCAGCTGGTGCTGATCCAGGTGCAGGGCGTCGTCGAGGAATATGCGGCCGGCGATGCCGCCGCCCTCGCCAAGCTCAGGAATGACGACGAACGCATCGACGTCAAATACACTTCGGTCTTCCGCGAACTCCTGACCTACATGATGGAGGATCCCCGCAACATCACGGCTTGCACGCATCTTTTGTTCTGCGCCAAGAATCTCGAACGCATTGGCGACCACGTGACCAACATCGCCGAGAATGCGTATTATGTGCTGACCGGCACGCAACTGCCCGCCAACCGTCCGAAGCAGGACGAGACGGCGATGTCGGTGCCGGCGGCTTGACGGCAGGGATGATCGATCGATGATCGCGCCACGCATCATGGTGGTGGAGGACGAGGAGCCGCTGGGCGTGCTCCTCCGCTACAACCTGGAGTCCGAGGGTTACCAGGTCGAGGTGGTGACACGCGGCGACGAAGCCGAGATACGCCTCCAGGAAAACGTGCCCGACCTGCTGGTGCTCGACTGGATGGTGCCGGCGGTTTCCGGCATCGAACTCTGTCGGCGCCTGCGCATGCGGCCCGAGACGGAGCGATTGCCGATCATCATGCTGACGGCGCGCGGCGAGGAGAGCGATCGCGTGCGCGGCCTCTCGACCGGCGCCGACGACTATCTGGTCAAGCCGTTCTCGACGCCGGAATTCATGGCCCGGGTCAAGGCGCTGCTGCGCCGCGCCAAACCGGAAGTGCTGTCCAGCGTGCTCAAGGTCGGCGACATCGTGCTCGACCGCGAATCGCACCGGGTCTATCGCAAGAAGAGCGAGATCCGGCTCGGACCGACCGAGTTCAGGCTGCTCGAATTCATGATGCGCCATCCCGGCCGCGTGTTCTCGCGCAGCCAGTTGCTCGACAATGTCTGGGGCGAGACGATCTACATCGACGAGCGCACCGTGGATGTGCATGTCGGCCGCCTGCGCAAGGCGGTCAACAATGGCCGCATGCCCGATGTGATACGCACCATCCGTGGCGCGGGCTACGCAATCCGCGAGGATTGAGATCAGGCCACGTTCTTGCCGGATCTCACCTGCACGCCCGGCGCGAAGATCTCCTGGTCGACGAAGGTGAGCGCGCGCATGGCGCAGCCCTCGCGGATCAGCGGCAATTCGTTCAGCTCTGTATCGAAGGAAATCGACGTCGAATGCTGGCCGCCGGCGGTCTGGGCGATGGCCTCACGCAAGGCCGGCTCGATCAGATCGAAGGCGGCGGCGCTGACGCCGACCATCGCAACCGGCGCCGGATCGATCAGCGCGAACAAGCTGCCAAGGCCATAGCCCAGCGCCTCGCCGGCCTTGCGATAGGCCTCGCGCTCCGGTCCGTCTCTTTCGCGCGCCGTGGCCGCCAATGCGCGCATGTCGGCGTCGCTGACGTCGACCGGTTTGGCGTCCTCACCCATCTGTCCTGCATTACGCCAGATGGCATAGTTGCCGGCATAGGCCTCGACGCAGCCGCGCCGCCCGCAGCGGCAGAGCGCGCCGCCGGGGCGATGGATCATGTGGCCGAACTCGCCGCCTGAGGAATGGGTGCCGGTGAACAGCTCGCCCTTCAGCACCAGGCCCATGCCGATGCCGTGCGAGAGCAGGATGGCGATGAAGTCGTCGCGGTAGCGCTCGGGGTCGCGCCAGCGCAGCGCCACAGCCATCATGTTGCAGTCGTTCTCCATGGTGGCGGGGATGCCGAATTCGGCTTCGAGTATATCGGCGAAGGCAATGTCCGTCTGCGGCGTGATCGGCGACCACAGCATGGCGCGCGCCTCGGTGTCGGTGATGCCCTGGATCGCCAGCGCGATGCGGGCAATGCTGGCGAC